>CAYQWK010000117.1:0-15226 GCA_964420805.1 uncultured Bifidobacteriaceae bacterium
GAGCTGGCCGGCGTTGTCATTCACGGCAACCGTTCCGCCCTGCCCATCAGAGGCAAGCAGCACGGCAACGCGTTGCCCACTGTCCCGCACCACCAGTTTCGGTGAACCCTCCGCGTCCATGGAAATGCCCGCCTGGCCGTCGGTGTTGCAGATTTCGAGATAGCCGGCGTCATGGACGTTGTTCATCGCGCAAACAGGCTGCCCCTTCCTGTTACAAACGGTGACCCATGCCGTGTCGTCCACCACCATCAACGAGGCGCGGTCCCTCCCCTCCCGGTCATGGACTCGCACATGCCCGCCGTGACCCGTGTCCCCCATTCCCACCGCGAGCCGGCCTTCTGCTCCATGGACCAAGACAACGCCGCCATCCTTCATTGCCGCCAGTGAAACGAGCGGCTGGCCGCCGCGTTGCGCTGAAATCAGGCCGCCCTCCGGCAGGGATGAAATCCGGGCGCAAACCTCCTTCTGCTGGTCAAGCACGAGCAATTCACCGCCAAGGTCACGTCCCACGAGGGCGGCCTGGGGTTCGCCTCTGTCATCAACAATGCTGACGACACCGCCCGATGCGAGGGCTTTGATTCCGGCGCGCGGTTTCTGGTCGGTGGTGCGGACACACACCTGTCCGCCGTCATCCTGGATGAACATCTCAACGCGGTTTCCACCGTCCTTCGCCTGGATCGCCACGCACGGTTCGTCCTCCTCGATTCCGGCGTAGATGCGGGGTTTTTGGTCCGCGTCGTGCAGGATCAACTCGCCGCCGTTCTTACCAGCCATCAGACAAAGGACTTCGCCGGCCTTGGTGCAAAGGCTCAGGAATGCGCCATCCTCAGAACTGCCGAGGGTGGACCAATTTTCTCCGCCCGGCGCGCTGATCCACACCGCTTCACATCGCGGATTGAGGCGCGCCCCGGCCGGCAGTTCGTGAATCGGAGTGCGTGGATCGAGGCCGAGAAGTTTCTTGAGGGCGGTGACTTCGCTTTGGAGGACGGCCATCTGCTGCTGCAGCATGGCCACTTGACGGGAAAGGTCGTTGTCCATGCGCAAAGTAAAGCAGGAAGCGGGTGGCCTGGCGACTGTCGAATGCGACCCCGTTGCGCTGGCGAAAAAAAACTACCGTGCGCAAAACGCAACATCCGCACGGGTTCGTGAAATGGAATTCATTCCGCGTTCAAACCCCAGCAATTCAGGGCCATTTGCATGGGTTCACCCAGCCCGATCCCTCCCGTGGCACGGCGCGCGCTAAGGGGCCGTGCGCTTGAAAAACACATCATTGCACCTTCAGAACACGAGCACTGCCGCGGCTGAGTCGCCGTTGGCGGCGCGACCCTCGTGCGAGACGGTTGCATGGCGGAGGGCGTTCGCCGTCCGGCCGGGTTTCCCGCTGTTCGGGATCTTCCGTGGCGCGGTCCGCATCAACTGATCCAAAAACCACACACACCTACATGAAGAAAGTCGAAGCAATCATCAAACCCTTCAAACTGGAGGAAGTAAAAGACGCCCTCGGAGACGTGGGCATCGAAGGCATGACCGTGAGCGAAGTGAAAGGCTTCGGACGGCAAAAGGGCCATACCGAGATTTACCGTGGCAGCGAATACACGGTTGATTTTCTCCCCAAGATCAAGATCGAGCTTGTCCTGCCCGACAACCGCGTCGATGCCGCCATCGCCGCCATTGTGGGCGCGGCCAAGACCGGCAAGATTGGCGACGGCAAGATCTTCGTTTCCCCCGTCAACGAAGCCATCCGCATCCGGACCGAGGAAAAGGGCGACGCGGCAGTTTGAAACCAATTTGAACCCACCAAACAAACACCATTCACCCATGAAGAAACTTCTGTTCTCACTGACCTTGCTGGCCCTGCTGGCCGGATTGTTCAACCTGCACGCCGCCGACGCTGCGAAAAAACCAGAGCCGACCCTGGAACAACGCGTCGCCGGACTCGAAGCCTACATTGGCAACACGGACCCGACTGCCGCGCTCAAAGTCACCACCAAGGACAAGGACGGAAAGGAAGTCACCTCCGTGCCCGAGGGGCTTACCACCGTGGCGGCCGGCAATCCCGGCCCGGGCCACAACGGCTTCCAGATGATTTGCGCCGCGCTGGTGCTGTTCATGACGCTGCCCGGCCTGTTCCTTTTCTACGGCGGCCTCGTGCGCAAGAAAAACATCCTCTCCGTCATCGCGCAGTGCTTCGGCCTGGCGGGACTGGTGACCATCCTCTGGTTCCTCTTCGGCTACAGCTTCGTTTTCGCCGGCGGCGATGGCGCGGGTGCGTGGATCGGTGACTTCAAGCTCAAGGCTTTGTTGAACAACGTCACCTCCGCGGTGAACACCGACTATTGCTACTGGGTGAGCGAGAACGTGTTCTCGATGTACCAACTCATGTTCGCGATCATCACTCCGGCGCTGATTCTCGGCGCGGTGGCCGAGCGCATGAAGTTCTCCGCCATCCTCCTGTTCATGACGCTCTGGATGGTGGTGATCTACTTCCCGCTCGCGCACTGGGTCTGGGGCATCAAGGGCGTGATGAACGGCGTGTGGAACGCCGACGCCAAGATCAAGGCCATCGACTTCGCCGGCGGAACCGTCGTTCACATGAGCTCCGGCTGGAGCGCGCTCATCCTCTGCATCATTCTCGGCAAGCGCCTGGGCTTCGGCAAAATGGCCATGCCGCCGCACAGCATGGTGATGTGCGCCATCGGCACCGGCATGCTCTGGGTCGGATGGTACGGCTTCAATGCCGGCTCCGCGGTCGCGGCGGACGGCGTGGCGGCCAACGCCTTCACCACCACCACCATCGCGGCGGCCGTCGCCTCGTTCGTGTGGGCCATGCTGGAATACGTGCTCAAGGGCAAGCCCTCGATCCTTGGCTTCTGCTCCGGCGCGGTTGCGGGTCTTGTTGTGGTCACGCCCGCCTGCGGGTTTGTCACCCCGGGCGGCGCGTTCATCATCGGCATCGCGGCGGGCATCGTGCCCTTCTTCGCCTGCACCAAGCTCAAGCACATGTTTGGCTATGACGACGCGCTCGACACCTTCGGCGTCCACGCCGTGGGCGGAACGCTCGGCGCGATCCTCACCGGCATGTTGGCGCGCAACAGCGCCAACGCGAACCTCGCCACCAACCTCAAAGCGCAGGTCACCGACACGCTCTTCCAGCCGCTTCTGGTCGAGCAGATCAAAGCAGTCGTCATCACGCTCCTCGTGTCCGTCGTTGGAACGGTGATCATCGCGTTCATCGTGAAGGCCGTGGTTGGGCTGCGTCCGACCGAGGAAGTCGAGACCGTCGGCCTCGACCTCGCCGAACACGGCGAAGAAGGCTACCACGGCGCCTGAGCCAGGGAGGCTGTTTGGAGAAACTGGGCACCGCGCCCGGCGCAAGCCGGGCGCGGTTTTTTCTTCGCCAGTGGGCCGCCAAACCGCGCGCCGCCCTCCCTTTCCGCTTTCCGCTTTTCCCTACACCGCATTCACCGCCCCAATGTCACTCGGCGTTCCCGGCCCGCCGACATATCGCAACGTCACCTTCGCCTGCTCTGGTGGCACCATGGACAGCGCGACCTGAAGCGCCTCGTTCAGCGCGCCACACCCGGATTCCAGGCATCCATACCTTTCGCCGGATCGTAAATTTTTTTGAAATCGAGCGCATCGGTGTGGCCGTCCACGAAGCCGTAATTGGCCCTGCCTTGATGTCTTCGCGACGGGACATCAACCGCATCCTGGGGTGCGGTCCAGAAGTTCGGCATGATGTGGTCCGCGGCGGACTGGTTTTCCGCGAAGAGAATGGTCGCGGAATGGTTGGGTATCTCGCCGACCCGCCGCCAAGTCTGCGGCTTGCCCTCGTAATCGTCGTCCGGCCCCAGTTCGAAATAGACGTTCAACCCGTAGCTCCATGGGACGGTCCTTTTATCGGCCGGGCAGTGGTACACGCCGCGCAGGAGAGATGTCCAGTTAGTGGTGGAGAATCCTAGCCCCGGCGCAATGACACGTTCCCAGGGCAGTTCCCCGTTGGCGAATGCCGAATGCTGGCTGCGTGGGAACACATCTTCGTTGTCTTCAGTGAAACAACGCGTCGCCAGGCCGATCTGCCGGAGCTGGCTCAAGCACTGCACGCTGCGGGCGCGCTCCTTCGCACGGGCCAGGGCCGGCAGCAACAGCGCTGCAAGCACGGCGATGATGGCAATGACGATAAGCAGTTCGATCAACGTGAACGCCGCGCGGGCTCCCGGCCCGTGGCGACGCGCACCCGGGCCGGGAGTTGGAAACGAACTGGCTTTGTTCGGAGGCATGTTCCGCCGCCTATGGATTCCGCTTCATGCGGAAGAACATGCGCGCTTGGGCCGGCTCCAACAGCAACGCCGGCCGGCCGTCGAGGCTCACCGGTTGGTTGGTCAGAGTTATCCAGTTGGTTGAGGGCATCGATTCCGCGGCCTCGACCACCCAGTTTGTCGCGTCAGTCGGCCAGGCCAGCACCACACGGGCTCCGACGTTCACGGCCGGCCTTCCGTCCGCCACGTTGGTCCAGTCGAGCGTGAACGGTCCGGTGCTGGAATTTGGCACCGGCGTCGCCGTGTTGGTGTTCATGAGGAATGCCTCGAAGACCGCGGTGAGCGGGTTGGTTCCGGGCGGGGCGGTGACGCCCGGATGAAACATCATGGTGTTCCAGAACATGGCGTTGCTGGAACCAGCCGTCCCGAACACCGGTTGCCATGCTCTGGGCGCGGACCCAGAGTATCGGTAGAATCCAAGTTCTGGAGACGCAGATATTTTTCGCAGCCAAATGGTCGTTCCGGCGGGCAAAGGATCGCTCATGTTGTCCATCACGAATCCGTAGCGGCGGCTGAACGACGCGCCTTGCCGGCTTGGGTCCAGAGCGTCAAACCATGGATCGCCGGGCGCGAAGCTGTCGCCGGGATGGCTCACCATTAGCGGCGTCAACTGTGGCACGTTTGTGTCCATCATCACGTGCAGATGTCCGTGATCCGCGTGGTAGGCGATCATGGGCATCACCATTCCGCCTTGCATGGGCACACTGGTCTGAATGGCGGCTTGAGCGGATGCGGCAGAAAAGCCCAGCGCCAACGCGCCGGCTGCCGCCAGGAATCCCGGTTTGGCCGGGAAAGTCGGTAAACAGAAGTTCATGTAAAAGTTCAATTCGGTTGTGGTCCGGTGCTCCCGGATGTTCCGTTCATGCACACGCATGTGGACCGGGGGTGCCTTCCGGACCGGTTGAGGTTTCAGGAATGACACGACGAGCGGCCGGTAATGCCGTCATCACAACTTGAGGCGGGTGCGGTCAGGCCGCAGTCAGAATCGATCTGGGAGGGGGCGTGGGAGGGGCTTCGAGAAAATCATCCGGTCCACCCGCGCGGTACGGGATGCCTGGGTGGCGGGCAGGGGCCGGCGGAGAAAGAACGACGTGGCGCGCGCTGCAAAACAGGTTCATGGACCGGTTTTCCTTGGCCAGCGGGAACTGCGATTTCCTCTTCTGCTCGTTCTCGCGCCCGGCGCTGATCTGCCGGCACATCGCGCACGGATGCGCTCCGTCGAAGGTTTTAACGACTGCCTCGCCGAGCGTGTCGGTCCGCGCGTAATCCACGATCATTCGCGACCACGCGATGGTTTGCAGCACGATCCAATGCCCTCCCGACGCCACGAACAGGGCGAGCAAACACACGGCGATGCCGGCGGATTTCTTAACGCGATTCACCAAAGCGACCGGAGGCATTTAAGCCGCAGCCCTGGCAGCCCCGTCAAGTGCCGCCAATGGCATGTCGCGTCGCGCCTCGCATGCGCAAAAACAACTCTGGCGCGTCCGGAGGTCGCGTGATACAAGCTCCGGCTCCGCTGGCGCAGGGCCGGCGGGAAACGAACAAAATTTATGTCACAACACCGCAGCTTGCGCGCGACCGGCACCGGCGGCGCGAAACGTAACGTCTTGAAGCGCTTTGAGCGCGTCGAGCTTCTCAAGAAGCGCTCGCAGTGGAAGGCCGGCGACCGCGTCTCCGGCCTCCGCAAGACCAAGCCCGAGGCGTAATCACCGTCCGAATGCGCCTATGACGAGCGCCCGCGCGGGTGTTCGTCATTTGTCGTTTTCATCGGGGTCACCGGATGGTTCGCCTGCAAAAAATTCTCGCCGATGCCGGCGTGGCGTCCCGGCGGGCCAGCGAGCAGTTCATCGTGGAAGGCCGCGTGGCGGTGAACGGGACCGTCGTGCGCGAGTTGGGCACGAAGGTCGATCCCGCGCGCGACCGCGTGACGGTGGACGGCCGCCCGCTCAAGGCCAAGCGCAAGCTTTACGTGGCGCTGAACAAGCCGCCCGGCATCGTCTGCACCCGCCATGATCCCGAGGGCCGCTCGACCGTGTGCGATTTGCTGCCGGCCGAGTGGTCCAATCTCTTTCCCGTGGGCCGCCTCGATTACGCGAGCGAAGGGCTGATCTTCCTGTCCAACGATGGTGATTTCTGCCTCAAGCTCACGCACCCGCGTTTTGGGGTGCGGAAGAAATACCAGGTGACCATCGAGGGCCGCGTGGATGACGAGTTTCCGCGTTTGATGTCGAGGGGCCTGTTGCACGAGGGCGAGTTGCTGCGCGCGGAACGGGTGCGCGTGTTGAGCTCGAACAACAGCAGCAGCCTGTTGGAGGTTGAACTGGCCGAGGGCAAGAACCGCGAGTTGCGCCGCATGTTCGAGGTGCTGGGACGCGCGGTCACGCGGCTCCAGCGCGTGCAGATCGGTCCCATCCGCCTGGGCGAGTTGCGGGCCGGCCGTTGGCGGACGTTGACAGACACCGAGATTGCTTCTCTACTTTCCCGGCTATGAACTTTTTTTCACGGGCTTTTTCCGCTGCCGCGATCACGACTGCTCTCGTGCTGCCGCGCGTGTCCGCCCAGTCTCCCGCCACTTCCCCCGCTCCGGTCGCGGCGCCGCCCGCGCCCATTGTGCTGCCGGTCACGGACAAAGCCGAGCCGCCCGCCAGGCCCAAGACCGGCGGCAACAAACTTCCGGCCAAGCCCGCGCCCAAGAAGATCCCAACGCTGCCCCTGCCCAAGCCCGACGCCGTGACCACGCCTGAGAATGCGGTCGCCAGACAGGCCAACGTCAATTTGCGCGGGCAGGCCACGCTCAACAGTGAGGCGATCTCCAAACTCAAGAAGGGCGAGCCGGTCACCGTGCTGGAACTCATCGAGTTGAAGAAGCCCAGGCAGGACGAGCCAACTTACTGGTATAAGATTGCGCTGCCGGCGACCGTTCCGGTGTGGGTTCACTCCTCCTATGTCGATACCGCCACCGGCATGGTGAAGGGCAGCCGCCTCAACTTGCGCGGCGGTCCCGGGGAGAATTACAGCATCGTGGGCCGGCTCGGCAAAGGCGCGACCGTCAAGGTCATCGAGACCAGGGGCCAGTGGTTGAAGATTGAGCCCCCGGCCAGTTCCTACGGCTTCGTTGCGTCGCATCTGCTGGAGCGTGGAGCCGCGGCTGTCGCCGTCGCGCCGAAGACAAACGAAGTCGCGGTCCCCAAGACCAATGAAGTGGCGGTGGTGACGCCAGCGACACCTGTGGTTCCGCCGCCAATCACCGAAACCACGCCGACCAACGCGACCTCTGTGCCGGTCGCCCCGCCCGTCACCGACACCAACGTCGTGGCCGCGGTCACGAACGCGGTCGCCGTCCCGCCATCCGCGCCCGAGACTCTGCCTTCCATTCCGATCGAGACGGTCAAGAAAGTGGTCAGCCGCGAAGGGGTGGTGAAGGGCAGCATTAGCATTCAAGCCCCAAGCTATTACGAACTGCGCAGCCTGGAAACTGGCCGCGCCATCGCCTATCTCCACAGCAGCAGCACCAACCTCAACATCAAGGACTTCAAGGGCCTGCGCATCATCGCCACCGGCGAGGAAGTCCTCGACGAACGTTGGCAGCACACCCCGGTGTTGGTCGTGGACACGATTCAGACGCTGCCCTGATGTCCGCCGGCAATCTCATTGACGGCCGCGCCATCGCGGAACAACTCCACGCCGAGACCGCGCAACGTGTCGCCGCGTTGAAGGCGCGCGGCATCCAGCCCGGCCTCGTGTTTATCCGCGTGGGCGAGGACCCCGCCTCCCGCGTTTATGTGGGCATGAAGGAGAAGATGTCGGTCCGGCTCGGGATCAACTCCGGCACGCGCGTGCTGCCTGAATCCACCACCGAGGAGGACCTGCTCGCCCTTATCCGCCGGCTCAACGACGACCCGGCGGTGCATGGCATTCTGGTGCAAGCGCCCGTGCCGAAACACATCCGGCACGAGGTCGTGTATTCCACCGTGGCGCCGCACAAGGACGTGGATGGATTCCATCCGGTCAACGTCGGCAAGTTGCTGCTCGGTGACACAACGGGCTTTCGTTCCTGCACGCCGGCCGGGGTGCAGGAGTTACTCATTCGTTCCGGAACTTCAACCGAGGGCGCGGAGGTCGTGATTCTCGGGCGCGGCGAAATTGTCGGCAAACCGATGGCTGCCATTCTTTGCCAGAAGGCGAAGCACGCCAACTCGACCGTGACCATCTGCCATTCCCGCACGCGCGACATCGCGGCGCATTGCCGGCGCGCGGATATCCTCGTCGCGGCGATGGGCGTGCCGGAATTCGTGAAGGCGGACATGGTCAAGCCCGGCGCCGCGGTCATTGACGTGGGCGTCAACCGCGTCACCGATCCCGCGGCGAAGGATGGTTCGCGGCTCGTTGGCGACGTGGCGTTCGCCGCTGTGCAACCCGTGGCGGGGCGGATTACGCCCAACCCCGGCGGCGTCGGACCGATGACAATCGCCGTGCTGATGCAAAACACGGTGCGCGCCGCGGAAATGGCCACGCGTTAAGGCGCGACCGCGCGGAACCCGGACACGTTTTCACCTCAAAGAACTCTCATGCAACCCACACGCATCCTCCCCGATCTCCAGGCGTCGCTTCTTTGCGAGGACATCCGCCAGGAGTCCACCGGCAACCTTATTCTCATTGGCGTCCTCAACGTCATCCGCGTGCCGCAACTTCCGGTCACCGCGCTCAAGATTGCCTGCATGAGCCGCTGGACGGCCGGCGTGGGGCAGTTCGTCGAGTCCGTGCGGCTCGTCGCCCCGGACCAGACCACCGTGCTCCGCAAGGGCGAGGTGAAGTTCGCCCTCCAGGATCCCGCGCATACCGCGACCAACGTGAACTTTTTCGGTCAGGTCGAATTTACCGCTCCCGGCGTTTATTACGTCGAGGTGCTGGTGGATGACGTAATGAAGCTGCGTTATCCACTCCCTGTCATCTTGGTGCAGCAGCAAGGTCAGGCCGCGCAAAAGCCGCCCACGACGGAGTGAGTGACGCCGGCTATTCTGGTTTGTCCAACCCGCCCGTCGCCCGTTAAGAATTTCGCCATGCCGTCTTTCGACATTGTTTCGCAGGTCAACTCGATGGAAATCGAGAACGCCGTCAACCAGGCCAAAAAGGAACTCGCCAATCGCTTCGATTTCAAAGGAACGAAGGCCGAGATCACCCTCGACAAGAACGAGATCAAGCTCACCGCCGAGGATCAGTTCAAGGTCAAGGCCCTGGAGGAAATCGTCATTGGCAAGCTCTCCAAGCGCGGCGTGAGCATGAAGAACATCGAGCGGCCCGATCCCGACATCTCCCCGCTTGGCCATGCCCGGCAGGTCATCAAGATCAAGCAGGGCATCGAAACCGCCGTAGCCAAGCAGGTCACCACCTTCATCCGCGACGCCAAGTTCAAGGTCACCACGCAAATTCAGGACCAGCAAATCCGCGTGACGGGCAAGAGCCGCGACGAACTTCAGGGCGTGATCGCCGCCGTGCGCGCGCAGGATTTCCCGGTCGCGCTTCAGTTTCAGAACTTCCGCGATTAGCCCGCCTTCGCCCGGCACGCCGGCGAGGCGAAGACCTTCTCGTCCACCACCCAGCGCGGACGCCTTCCGTTCATCAGTTCGATGATCGCATTCGCGGCGGCGTTGCTGATGCGCGTGCCCGTCTCGAAGGTGAACGATGCTTGATGCGGCGTGAGCAGTACATTCGGCGCGGAGCGCAGCGGATGCTCCTTGGGCAACGGTTCGGTCACGAACGCATCAAGTGCCGCGCCGCCAATCCATTTCTCCGTCAGCGCGCGGAAAAGGGCGGCTTCGTCAATGAGCGCGCCGCGCGCAGTGTTGATGATGAGGGCGCCGGGCTTCATGCGGCGTAATTGCGCCTCGCCGATCAGACCCCGGTTTTGCGCGGTGAGCGTCGCGTGCAGGGACAGGAAATCGCTCCGCGCCAGAAGCTCGTCGAGCGGGACAAACTCGATGCCCAGTTGGCGCGCCTCGTCGTTCGGCGCGACGTCGTGCCCGATCAACCTCATGCCGAAGCCCGCCGCGCGCCGCGCCATGGCCTGCCCAATGCGGCCGCAGCCCAGCAACCCAAGCGTTTGGCCGTGGATGTCGTGCCCCCAGACCGGACGCCATTCGCCCCCGCGCATGGTGGCGTGGCCTTCATGCACCTGCCGCGCCAGCGCGCAGAGCAGCGTGAACGCATAATCCGCCACCGCCTCGTTCAACATGCCCGGGCAATAGGCAACCACGACGCCGTTGCGCGTTGCGGCAGGAATGTCGATTGCGTCGTAGCCGACGCCCCAGCGCGAGATGAGCTTGAGCTGCCGCGCCTCGGGCGAACTGAGAACCGCGTCGGTGAATTTGCACATGCTGGCCAACACCGCGTCGCAACCCGGCAGCAACGGAAGAAGCTCGGCTTCGGTCAGCGGCCCGGCCTTGGGCGGAATGATGACGTTCGTGCCGGCGTCGCGCAGGGCCTTTAACGCGGCCGCGCCGGTTTCGTTCATCGTGCGCGCGGTGATCAGGACGTTCCAGGACATGGGCGATTATTTGGAACGGGGACCCGCGGCGTCCGTTGCTCCGGCGGGCATGCCCTTCGCCTTCTCGGCTTCGAGCAGGGCGCGGAGTTGCTCGACCTTCTCGGGATGGGCGGAGGCGAGATTGTTGGTTTCGCCAAGGTCTTTGGCGAGGTTGTAGAGCTGGACATCGGAATGGTTGCCGGTGTCGGTGTCGGTCTGCAGGGTGCGCTTCGCGCCGGGGCGCTTGGGAATGAACTTCCATTCGCCCTGCCGCATGGCCAGGCCGCCGGAATGCTCGACCAGGCTGGTGCGCCCTTGGGGTGAATCACCGAGAAGCGCTGGAAGGACGTTCTGGCTGTCCGGAGCGGTGGAATCATTGAACCTGCCTCCGGCCAGTGCGGCGAAGCTGGCGGGGAAATCTACCTGGCAGACGAGCGCCGTGGACACGCCGGGCTTCACGCGGCCGGGCCAGCGGACGATGAATGGCACGCGCGTCCCGCCCTCGAAGATGCTGTATTTGCCACCGCGCAACGGACCGGCAGGTTTGTGGTCGCCAAGTTTGGCGCGGGCTTCGTCCTTGTAGCCATCATCGACGACCGGGCCGTTGTCGCTGGAGAGGATGACAAGCGTGTTCCTGGTCAGGCCGTGACGTTCGAGCGCGGCCATGACTTCGCCGACGCACCAGTCGAACTCAACGATGACATCGCCGCGCGGCCCCATGGCGGTCTGGCCGGCAAACCGGGCATGAGGCAGACGCGGCACATGGATGTCGTGCGTTGAGAAGTAGAGGAAGAACGGGCGGTTCTTGTTCTTCTCGATGAACGCGGCGGCCTTCTGCACATAAACGTCGGCCATGTCTTCATCAACCCAGCGGGCGGATTTGCCGCCGGCGGAATAGCCGATGCGGCTGACGCCGTTGACGATGGTAAAGTCGTGGCCGTGGCTGGGATGAACACGGAGCAGTTCGGGGTTCCTCTTCCCAGTCGGCTCATCGCCGATGAATTCGCCGAAGCTGACGCGCAACGGATCTTTCGGATCAAGGCCCACGACGCGGTGGTTCTCGACATAGACGCACGGCACGCGGTCGCCAGTAGCGGGCATGAGGAAGGACCAGGTGAAGCCGAGTTCAAGCGGGCCGGGTTTGATGTCGGCATTCCAGTCGAGGTTGGTGGTGCCGAGGCCAAGGTGCCACTTGCCCACGACGCCAGTTTGGTATCCAGCGTCCTTGAGGACGGAGGCGAGGGTGAGCCGGCCTGGTTCGATGATCAGCGGAGCGTTGCCGGGCAGCACGCCCGTGCCGCGTTTGCGCCAGGCGTATTCGCCGGTGAGCATCGAATAGCGCGAGGGCGTGCAGGTGGAGGAAGTGCAGTGCGCATCGGTGAAGCGCAAACCCTCTTTGGCCAGCCGGTCAATGTGCGGAGTCTTCACACGCGAGGCGCCGTAGGGGCCGGTGTCGCCGTAACCGAGGTCGTCTGCGTAAATGAGAACGATGTTGGGTTTCTCCGCAGCCGTGGCGAATGAGGCTGCGAGGCCGAAAACGGTGAGAACGAGCCGGAAGTGCAATGCCAGTTTCATGGGTGAACGTGCCGTCAGTGTGCGTAGCGGAGCGCAATGGCCAAGGTAAAAATTACCCCGCTTGTTTCAAGGCCCCGTTTCCGTTGTTGCGAAAAAGGGCTGGTGGAAGCGCTCACTTCAGCCCGATTGCGAACAGGCTTTTGTCAGTGCGAATGAAGATGCGTCCGCCACTGATGGCCGGCGAGGGAAAGCACTTCTCACCGAGTTCATTTCTGGCAACCAACTCGAACTGCGGGCCGGGCCGCACGACGTGCGTCACGCCCTGGTCGTTGAGGAAATAGACCAGCCCGTTCGCGGAAACGAGCGAGGCGTGGTGCGTGCCCATGCGTTCCTGCCAGAGAATTTTTCCCGTCCGGGTCTCGAAGCAATGCGCCACGCCGCCTTCCGAGATGATGAGAAAGAACTCCCCGGCGATGATTGGCGACGGGACATACACCGCGCCCTTGGTGGTGCGCCAGGCGACCTTTTCCGCACCCACCTTGCCGTTGCCATCCGCGCGGATGGCAAGCGTGTGGTATTCGGGGAAGCCCGACGTGATCACAACCAAATTGTCCCGCTCGCTGAACACCGGCGAGGCGACAAACTGCTCGGTGGGGCCGTCCATGAGCCAGAGGAGACGGCCATCGTTCGGGTCGTAGCTCGCCGTGCATTTGCTGCCGGTCAGCACCATTTGCGCCCGGCCATCGATGTTGCGGATGAGCGGCACGGTGTAGCTGCGGGTTTTGTTTGGCCGGTCGATGCGCCAGAGTTCACGGCCCGTCTTGCGGTCCAGGGCGACCATGTAGCCGTCGCCGTCGTGGTCACCGTTCACGATGACTTTGTCCTGGTGGAGAATGGGCGAGCTGCAAAAGCCATGTTTGCTCGAGAATCCGCCCGGGCGTACGGCCCATACTTGTTTGCCCGCGAAGTCGTACGCGGCCAGGAACATGCGTTTTAAGTCTAGGAAGGCCACGAAGACATGCTCGCCATCGGTGGCGGGTGTGCTGGAAGCGTGGCTGTTCAGCGAGTGCTTGGCCTCAAGCATCGCCTTCAACACGGTCTGCCGCCACAGAGTTTTCCCCGTGGCCGCATCAAGGCAAAGAAGCACGCGCTCCTCGCTCGCAGGCAGCGCGGCGACGGTGAACAAACGATCGTTCCAAACCACGGGGGAGGCGTGACCCACGCCTGGCAGCGCCGCCTGCCAGGCAATATTGCTGGTCGCGCTCCAATTAACGGGCACGGATGTCTCTGCGCTGGTGCCGTCGAGGCGTGGGCCGCGCCACTGGGGCCAGTTCTCAGCTTGGACCGGCAGGGCGGCTACCAGGAATAAGAGGAGAATTCTCACCGGCCGGAGCCTAACGCGACGCGCACCGCGAAAAAGGGAAAATTCGGCGGGCAAAATTCTGTTCGACACAGCGGAGCAAATCCGATAAAGACGCCACCGCAAAACGCGTTCAGGCGTTTCCCGCTCGGAGGGTAAACCAACTCCCAAACCCGCACAGGACTTCGCCTTGACTCATTTTGCCGGGACGCCCCGGTTAAAGGGACTTTGGCGGAACTGTCCGGGCCGCTCGAATTGAAACAACAAACACGCAACTGATCACATGACAACAACCGAAAACCGTCCGAACCTGAACGAACCTTCGCACGAGGAAATCGCCATGCGCGCCTTCTTCCTTTGGGAGAACGCCGGGCGCCCCGCCGGGCAATCCATCGTCTTCTGGCTCCGCGCCGAAGCCGAACTTCGCGCCATCAACCAGGCCAAGGCCGCAGCCGCGGCGGAAACGGCCCTAAAGGCCAGCACCCCGACCCGCAGTTTGCAACCGGTTGTGGCCAAGGCTCCGGTCGCGAAGAAGCCTGCCGTCAAACCCGCGCCGGCGGCGGCTGCCACCACGGCCAAGGCGGAACTCACGGCGCCTCGGGCTCGCATCACGACTCCTACCACCAGTAAGGCCGTTCGCCGCCGGGCCTGATAAGTGTCTTTCACCGCCGGCACGGTTGGAGGCCGCGCCGTGCCGGCGGCGTTTTCTGCCTGCCTCCGAACTGGCGCGGCAAACAATGGCACGCGCTAAAACCGCGTCCACGGACGGGACGGACTTTGCACTAGAGACGGGGACTCACGGAGTTCATCCTTTCAGCGACGGTCGGCATCCGCGGCGCCCGTCGCGCGCACAGAAGCTTGCGTCGCACCGGGCGGAATCATGCCGCGATGATAATGGTCGATGATTACGCACCGAAGGTCGCACATTCCGTTCAGACTCATAAGCCCGAAGGCATCGGGATTCGCGATCCCTTGAGAAATCAAGGCGTGAGGACGGCCGGCCCGCGCCTTACCTCTTGCCCAGGCCCGGCATGCCGCCCATGCGGCCCATCATCTTCGACATCTTCCCGAACTTCTTCATCACCTGCTGCATCTGGGCGAACTTGTTCATCAACGTGTTCACCTCGGCCACCTTCACGCCGCTGCCATTGGCGATGCGCAGCCGGCGCTTTGCGTTCAACAGGTTGGGGTTGCGCCGTTCGGCGGGGGTCATCGCGCAAATGATCCCTTCCATGCGCCGAAATTCGCGCTCCTGCTTGCTTAATTCGTCGGCGGAAATCTTGTCGCCTCCCGGCAGCATGGACACGACGCTTTGCAGGGAGCCGAGCTTCTTCATCGCGCGCATTTGATCGAGGAAATCCTCGAGGGTGAACTGCCCCTTGCGCATTTTCTCTTCGAGCTTCTTCGCCTCGTCGATATCCACCGCCTCGGCCGCCTTTTCAACCAGGCTGACCACGTCGCCCATGCCGAGGATGCGCGAGGCCATGCGCTCGGGATGGAATGGCT
>CAYQWK010000118.1:0-15156 GCA_964420805.1 uncultured Bifidobacteriaceae bacterium
ATCCATCGCGCGGCGCATCCAGTCGAAGTTAAACTTTCCCTCCTCCGGCTCGTAAAGGCCCCAAGCGAACTCCCCCATGCGGACCACGTTCACGCCCGCCTCAACCATCAGTTCAACGTCGCGCTTCCACCGCGCCTCCGGTTCTTCCGGCGAGCCGGCGTACGGATAAACCCAATGCTCAGGATGATAATCGACTCCGAAATACATGCGTGCCTCCGGGTTATTTCTCGTCGCGAATCTACCGGCGTACCAATGGCCCGGCAAAGGCCAAAACCGTAAAATCTCCCGCTCAACTTCTGTCGCGAGTTCCGGGCTTCAAAGACTGGCCTCAAGTGAAGGGACGCGACCTTTGCCTTGCCGTGGCCTGTGGGGACGAAGCGGGTGACGCAATCAGTGCATTCGTGGCGTTCCACTCTCTGCCATGAGCCTATGTGGAAAAGTCTTCGGGGGGCGGGCGCATGGATAAACCGGCTGGTTTCGCAGCCCCGCAGGTTCACGACTCCCATGCGTCCCGCACCCCGTCTTGTCCCCCGGCGAATATCCCACCCACAAACCAGACACGCCAACCTGTCGTCGCATTGAACACTTCTAGGACGCCTCTGCAGCACCCCGACCGCCGGGCGTTGCAGCGCAAGTTGTTGCAAGACGCCCCCGCATGAATGGTGTCGCAGGTGGTGCGTCGAAAGCGTCCTGTTGTTTATGAAGTTGATTGCTTTTCCATATCCGGCCTGTCGATGGCGAATTGTGTGCTGCCTCGTCCTGACCGGAGTGTTGACCACAAGTGCTGAGGAAGCCGGCCCGGCCCCAACGAACGCCGAGCCTTACCTTGCCGCGGTGACTCGCTTCGCTGACCAGGTGCTGGCCCGTGCCCGCGACACCTACGGAAAACCGACTCCGCTGTTTGTGGACGGCATCAATGTCGATACCCGCGAGCCGGTGAAATGGAAATGGGCGGATGGCCGGGAATGGGTGTTGTGCAACCTGGCCAACCAACAGGGGCTGTTCCGGACGCTGGATGGTTTGACGCGCCTCACCGGGAATGCCCGCTACAAGTCGGCGGCATTGGAGGCGACGCATTATGCCTTTGACCACTTGCGCTACGGCACCCAAAACCACGGTGGTCTGCTCGCGTGGGGAGGCCACCTGGCCTACAACGCCACGGACGATGTGCCGGCGGGCAATCCGGGTGGAACCGGCCGCATCCACGAGTTGAAGTGCTTCTTCCCGCACTATGACTTGATGTGGGAGGCGAACCCGAGGGCCACTCGCGAGATGATAGAGAACATGTGGAACGGCCACATCCTCAATTGGGCCACCCTTGACTTCAACCGCCACGGCAGTCCCGGCAAGAGAGGCCGGCTCTGGGCCAACACCTACAGCAACAGCCCGGTCTTCTTCTGGGGCAAGGGGCTGACCTTTCACAATGCCGGCAGTGATTTCTATTTCGCCGCGGGCATGCTGGCGAAATACACCGGGGAGCCTGAACCGCTGGTCTGGGCCCGCCGCCTCTCGCAGCGTTACGCCGATACTCGCGACGCGAAAACCGGGCTGGAAGGATTTCAGTTCAGCCAGTGCGCATCCGCCTGGTGTGACGATGTCGGCAAGTTGTTGGGTGACCGGGCGGTTTATCAGTACGGGGAGGACTTCAAAGGGCATCATGTGGTCGAAGGAACCTTGTTTCCATGCTACGACGACACTCCGCCCATCGAACCGCAGGTCGGACGGCTTCTGCTTGGTGAGGCGCTCGGCGAACAAGGGCGGGAGTTTGTCCGGCAAGCGGTCGAGGTGATGACGGCGTGGGGCAAAGCAGCCTATCGCGCCAGGGACAATGCCTTCATTCCCATGCTCACGGACGGCACGAGCATGGAAGGCTACGTGTGCAAGAAGGACGGTTATTTCGGCCCGAAAGGGCGCGTGCTCAAGGCCGGACGTCCCGGCGCGGCCCATTTCTGGGCCTACGCGCTCGCACATCGCATTTCCGGAGACCCGTATCTTTGGGAGATGGCGCGGAATATTTCCGCCGGGAATGGTTGGGGTGACATCGGGGCATCGCCTCGGTTCGTGCCGCAACTTCGCCTGGAGGAAAGCAACTCGGAGCCGCGCCTGCTTTTTGCCTGGCTGGAACTGTATCGGGCCACCGGGCGGAAGCAGTTTTTACAACACGCTCAATCGGTCGGAACAAACATCATTCGCCATCGCCTGCGCGACGGCTGGTTTGTGCCGAGCGCGCGTCACGTATATTGCCGCGTGGCCAATGACGAGTCGCAGGCATTGTTGCATCTGGCCGCGGCGATTGGCGGGCAGCTCGGCAAACTTCCGGCCTTCACCGGGGCCACGCCCTTCTTCCATGCCGAATACGGTGATTCCGGCGGCCGCATCTACGACTCGGCGGACATTTACACCAAGACGCGGTAGGGTTCAGCGCCATTCCGCCGCGGACTGTGGGAGTGTGGTGCTGAGTTTTTCTGGCCGCGGCGCGTGATTGAGGGCGAGCGTGTCAGGGCGCAATTGCGGTGCCACTCGATTCGCTGCAAGTCGGTTGCAAAAACGTTGCTTGGCCTCGCTCAACATTCTTCCGCTACTATCATAGGCACAATGCAAACCTTGAGAGCAACTGCGCGGAACCCGCTGGGAAGGCGGCTCGTGGCAGCTTTGTTCCTGGTTGTGTTTCTTGGCATTAGCCTCGTTTCGGCCTCTCACCAGTTGCATCACGCGGTGCATCACGACGCGAGTGTGCCGAATCACGAATGCGTTTTTGTCCAGATTTCGCAAGGGCAGTTACTCATGGACGCGATTCTGGTATTCGTGCCGGTGCCGCTCGCAATTGAATCACTAACGGTTTCGGCTCCCACGAGTCTGTCCGTTCTCTCGCGTGACTACATTCTTGTGCCAGGTCGCGCGCCCCCTGTTTCCCCCGCCTGATCGATTGGCCTCGGCTGCGTCAGCGCCGTTGGTGTGCTGATTCCAACTGAGGATTCCCCCAAAGTCAGTGTCCTGTCCGGCTTGTCCGCCGCCTGTGAACCGTTTTGCGGTTCCAAAGTGCGGGCGATCAAAAGTGAAAATCAAGTTGGGTGGTGTTCGAGCGTTTACGCTGATCGAACTGTTGGTGGTTATTGCCATCATCGCCATTCTCTCGTCGCTTCTGCTGCCGGCGCTCGCGAGTGCCAAGGCGAAGGGCAAGCAAGCCGCGTGTCTCTCGAACATGCGGCAGATCGGCATTGGCATGAGGATGTTTGCCGATGACGATGAGGATGGATTTTTGCCGGGTAATTCCCACGTCAGCGTAGGCTTTTCATGGATCTACTCCCTGTCGAACTACCTTGGCGGCGTGGACAAAATCCGCATTTGCCCGACCGATCCCAAGGGGGAGCAGCGGTTGAACCAGAACGGGACCAGCTTCTTGATGAACGAGTTCACCTCCACTCCGGCACTTGATCCATTTGGAAATCCCATCCCCGGCCAGAATGATTTTCGCAAACTCGACGCCATTCCGCGCCCGTCTGAGACCATCACAGTTTTTGAAACCTCCGACCAGCAAGGGACCGGCGTGGGCCAGGACCACACCCACTCCAGGAACTGGCTCACGGGATGGCCGTCTGTCCTCACGGATATCCAGCCGGACCGCCATCGCACTGGCCGCATGAGCAGCGAGCACAGTTCTGGCATCGCGAACTATCTCTTCGCCGACTCGCACGTGGACAAACTTCAGGCTGCGCCGTTGAAGGCGCTGATTGTCGCCGGGACGAATTTCGCCGAGCCACCGCACTGATTTCTTTCCCTCCGAAGACAAATCAAAACATTACATTATGGAATCAAAGTTAATGCTCCTCACCACCGTGTTTCTTCTGACCGGTGCGACGACCTTTGCCGCCGGGAAAGCCCGCCTCGACAAGGGCCACCTTGACATCGGCGTCGGCTACGAGAACGGCGAACTCACCCTCGGCTTGCACGATGATTCGACCGACACGGAATACAATCCGCGCAACGCGATCATCGTGGTCAACCCCGAAGCGCGCACGGCCATCCCGGACGATCCGGCGTTTGGGTTTCTCGGCAACCCGGACTTGCCCGCGTGGATTCTGCCCGAGGTGCAGAACACGAACCTGGCCTTCCTCGGTTTCGGCGCGGACGACCTCGCGTCGGGCGTCGTGTCCAACGACACGG
The DNA here is from genome assembly GCA_964420805.1 of uncultured Bifidobacteriaceae bacterium. Lineage (GTDB taxonomy): Bacteria > Verrucomicrobiota > Verrucomicrobiia > Limisphaerales > SIBH01 > JANNGC01. Next base: position 4,165 of record CAYQWK010000118.1, read on the forward strand.
TGCGCGTGCAATTGCTGGAGGTGAGCGGCCCCGGTGAAGTGGCGCTCTACAACCTCGACTTCTTCGGCGCGCCCCGGCTGGTCATGAACAGCCGCGACGGCATTTTCCGCAACGACCGGTTCGACATCGTGGCGGGCGGCGACGCGCATCAGAACTGGGCCTTCTCGCGCCCCGGCGTTTATCGTGTCACGTTCCAAGCTTGGGCGGTGCTGCCTAGCGGCGAGACTGTCCGCTCGAAGAGGACGACTTACACCGTCGAAGTCCTGCGGAAGAGCAAGGACGGCGATTCAGATTTGCCCGCGCGATGAGACCCCATATCAACAGCGGGCGCGATATTCGGGCGTGGTGGCTGGTTTCTGACCTTTTCCAGTCACCACGCCCCCTGCATGCCGGCCGGTTTCCTCGGCCGAGGAGGCGAATCAAGTGAATCCCGGCGAGATAATGAAGAATCTTTCAATAGCAAACGCGCCGTCCCGGCGCCATGCACGACGAGTGAGAGGCCGGGGCTGTTCCAGCGGCGAAATCCTCCCAGGAGAAACCGTTTCCGCGCTGGCCGCCGTGCTGCGCCATGCGATGGCTGGCGGTGACTACGACACCTCCGCCCGCATGCGCCACCAGTTGCGCCGCCTGGGTGTCCGCAACTGCCGGGATTTCCATTCAACCGCCAAGCAAAGGAACCAACATGATCGTTCAACTACAGACTGATCCATCCGACGTGCGCGATCCGAACAACCGGGAAGGGCGGGACGTTTTGCGCGTCGAGAATCTGTGTGTCGAATTTCGTACGCGCGAACTCGGGCAACCGGTCAAGCGCGCCGTCAGCAACCTGAGCTTCGCCGTGCGCGAGCGGGAGGTGTTCGGCTTCCTCGGGCCCAACGGTGCGGGCAAGACGACCACAATGAATGTGTTGCTTGGCTTCACTCAGGCCACGGGCGGGGCGGCATACCTGTTCGGCACGGACGTGCGTGAGCCCATTGCCCGGCAGCGCATCGGCTACCTGCCGGAGTTGACCTATTACTACAAGTTCCTCACCGCGGAGGAGCTGCTGCGTTTCTACGCGCGCATCTTCAAAATCCCGAAGCCCGAACGCGAGCGGCGCATCGACAGCGTGCTCAAACTCGTCGAACTGGAACACGCACGGAAGCGGCCGATCCGTACCTATTCCAAGGGGATGCAGCAACGGGCCGGGCTGGCTCAGGCGCTCATCAACAATCCCGATCTGCTCATCCTCGATGAGCCGACGAGCGGCCTCGATCCGGTCGGGCGCATGAAGGTCCGCGAGATCATCCAGCGGCTCAAGAACGACGGGAAGACTGTCTTCTTTTCGTCCCACGAAATGGGCGAGGTTGAAACTGTCTGCGACCGCGTCGCCATTCTTCACCAGGGCGAGCTCAAGGCATCCGGCCCCGTTGCCAGCATCCTGTCGGGCAACGAGACCAACCTCGAACAGGCATTCCTCCGCATCATCGGCTTCAACCTCAACCCCCAAAACACATGCATGTCATCCTCGCTGTTGCTGGCGTCGTAATCCTCGAAATGATTCGGCGCAAGGACGTCTATGTCCTGCTGTTTCTCACCGCACTTATCACCTTGCTGCTCGGCTCGGTGAACTTGTTTGGCGATCCGAACATCGCGCGTTATCTCAAGGAAGTCTGCCTGACGCTCATCTGGATTTCATCCGTTGTCATTGCAGTGGCCACGGCTGCGCGCCAGCTTCCCGCCGAGAAGGAGAGCCGCACCATCTTCCCGCTGCTGGCCAAGCCTGTAACCCGCGCGCAGGTGATGCTCGGCAAGTTTCTCGGGTGCTGGGCGGCGTGCGCGCTGTCGCTGGTGCTGTTCTATATGTTCTTCTGCATTGTCAGTGGCGCGCGCGAGCATCACTGGCCGCTGACTAACTATTTCCAGGCACTACTGTTGCACATCGTCCTTTGCGGCGTGGTGGTGGCGTTGACGCTGATGGGATCCGTGGTGTTTGCCGCGCCATCGTCCACGGTCACCATTGTGGGCGTGGTCGTGACGGGCATCCTTTTGCTGGGCCGGCATCTACATAAGGTGGCTGTGAAGACCGGCGGCGTGGCTGGCAATCTCCTGGATGCGGTATATTTCTCCATACCGCATCTCGAGTGGTACGACGTCCGCGACTTGATCATTCACAACTGGCCGCGGCTCGACTGGCTTGTGATAGCGCAGGATGCGCTTTATGGGGCGGCCTACGGTGGACTGTTCTTGTTCGTGGCCTGGCTGTGCTTCCGTCGCCAGGCGCTCAACTGAAGGAGACCCATGACCTCTGACACCTTCCTGCAACGCATCACGACACGGGTCGCCGCGCGCCCCGGCTTTCTGGTGGCTGCGTTGTTCTCAACAGCCTTCGCTCTTGCGACTATGGTCGATCCAGGCCACGCAGCCTTCCGCACCCGCAACCCGCGCAATGACGATCTGTTGAGCGGTCTTCTGGGCGACGGGCGCAAGATCTTCGCGAACCATTTTTATGTGAAGGCCGACGCCTATTTTCACAGCGGATTCTACCCGACCATTTTTGACAACCAGCAATCCCACCAGACTCCGCATATGGCTGAGGACGCAGGATTGAGCGAGGGTAAGAACACGGGTGATGAAGAGCGATTCCTCGGCGACGTGGCCAACTGGATCGACGGCCACGGGCGTAAGCACTTTCCGTCCGTCCATACACACTTGGGAGAGGACGGGCCGGGCAGCCACAAGAACGTCGAGCGGGAAATTCTACCCTGGTTGAAGTTTTCCTCGAAACTCGACCCAAACAAAATCGAGACCTACACGGTGGCGGCTTACTGGCTGCGGCGTACCGGGGCGGATACGGAGGCTGAGCAGTTTCTGCGCGAGGGATTGCGCCTCAATCCCGACAGCCCGGAAATACTTTTTGAACTGGGCCGGTGCCGCTTCGACGGGAATGACCCCGGGCGCGCGCGAAATCTCTGGGAACTGGCCTGGAGGCGGTGGCAGGAACAGGAGGCCGGCAAGCCCGCCGAGGAACGAAACCATTTCCTCGCCACCCAGATTCTCATGAACCTGGCTCAACTGGAGTCCCGCGAGGGCCGGCGGGACCGCTGCCTGGAGGTGCTGCACACCCTTCTACCGCTCAAGCCTGACCCGACGGAAATCCGCAAACGAATTGCCGAAGTGAAAGCCGGCCAGATTCTGGGCCAGAACGAGGAGACGCCACCCCAAACCCCAGGCAAACCGTGAAGACCAGCATCCGGATATTTTTGACGTGGACGCTACTCGGAATCGGCTGGCTCGGGCATGCACAGAACAGCCTGCCCGCGACCAATTTCCTCGCGCTCGATCACGAACACACCGATGGATTGGCACTGCTTTACAACGCGGGTTCAACGAATCCGTTGCGAATGATCGCATGGCAGCGTGACCTCAGTTACGACCTTCCGACGAACCAGGTCATCTTCGTCGCGAAAACCCAGGCGATGCTGACGCTTCCCGCTGGCACTCCGTTTGGAAATGCCGGCCAGCCGCTCTGGATTCTGCCGCAATCCCAGAATCCGAACCTGCTTTACATGGGCGTGAGTGCGGAGCGCATCCCGGCAGGCGTCTTCAACGGGAGTCTCACCATTCAACTCAAACGCTTTGAAGGCCCTGGCTACTTCATGGCATGGCAGGCGGTCGGCCCCGGCCAGTTCAACATCCGCGTTGACACTCGCGATGGTCTGAATGGTAACGACGCCTTCTCGCCCATTACCGGTAGTCACGAGCATTTCAACTGGGGCTTCAGCACCACGGGAGTCTATTCCTGCACGTTTCAGGCATCAGGCCAGCGCATTGGCGAGGCAACCAACATTAGCAGCCCCGAAAGCACCTACGTCTTCCATGTCCTGCCGCTGCCACCGGCCACAAATTTTCAGACCTGGGCGCGGAGCTACTGGCCGCCTGGATTCAATCCGCCCACGACGCTGGCGAATGGGAATATCGACGGCGATTCATTCACCAACCTGCTTGAATACGCCTTCAGTCTTTCACCGACGAACGCGAACCCGATCACGAACGCCCCGTTGTTTTCGTTCGTCGTGACAAATGGTCAACGCTTCGGCGCGCTCAGTTTCAATCGTTACAAACCAGCGCTTGATCTGAACTACACCGTCGAGGCGAGCGGCGCATTGACGGGCAACTGGGTGGCGCTGACGAACATCCACGCGATCGCGTCCGGACACACCAGCACCGTCGAGCGCGTGATCATGCGCGACTTCCTGCCCGCCACGAATGGGGTGCAACGCTTTTACCGGCTCAAGACCACGCGCTTCTGAACATGAGAACGATCGACTTCTCCCCCGCCATGAATCCGCCGGCCAAACTCGAATGGGCGCTCCAGCAAATCCGCAATGCGCATGTCCGAATGACTCCTGTTCGTGAAATGGTTCTTGGCTATCTGGCGGGTCGCGAAGTGCCATCCACGTTGCATGAGATCAGTACGAGTCACGAACTGGCGGGGCAGTTTGACGATGCGACGGTCTACCGCACGCTCGTGTTGCTGGTGGAACTCGAAGTGGCGCGACAACTTCAATTCCGAGACCGCGCCACATGCTTCGTACTGAATGTGCCCGGCGAGTGCTTCAGCTTTCTTGTCTGCCGTTGCTGCGGGGCGGTCACGCCCGTTCCACACAGTGAGGAGTTGCGTTCGCTCGAAGAAAAGGCGAACGCGCGGCATGGCTATACAGGATTGACGCACCAGTTGGAACTATACGGCATTTGCCCGGACTGCCAGCAGCACACGCACACCTGCCGTAAGCCCAGCAAACTCGTGCCAGGTTTGCGCCTGCGCGGGCGGTTCGGCAATTGAACCGGAGGCCCGTGATGCCGAAGTGCAACCTGTCATTCTGTGCGGTTTCAAAGGTTGTGCGCGGTATTGCAAATGACGTGCAGCTAATCGTCTTGTCCAAAGTCCGCGCGCTTCGGCTAGATGGCGTGGACATGCGAAAGCTGATCACCAACTGCCAACTCCTGCGCCGCGGACTCGCGCTGGTGGCGGTCTTGCTGGTGGCGCTTGTCGTGGGGTTGTCGTATCTGGCGGCGAACGGCGGCGCACACCACCGCATTCACCATCACGCGGGTGAAGACGGTCATCAGTGCGCGGTCACCTTGTTTGCGGGCGGCCATGTTCTCGCCGCCGCGCCGCAGGCCATCATCGCGGTGGCGGTAGTCGGCTTCTGTCTGCCCGTAGGGTTTTCTCTTCCATCTGTCCGTTCCTCCGTCCGGTATCTTCTGCCCTTCAGTTGCGGTCCGCCCGCTTGAGGTCTCCCGCCGCCAATTCCTTCTGAAATCGTTTCGCCCGCCCGTCCCGGCGAAGCGTTGAAGAACCCAACTTGCGGCCCGCCCATCCATAAAACTTCCACGCCCGGCCTGCGGTGTGTCCCTGTGCGAGGAAAGTTTTTACAGCCCCGGCTGCAGATGGCCCGCCCCGACACACTTGTTCCCAGACTGAAATCCCGGCTCCTGAATTGAATTTGAAACTGATGCGCGTGAACCCCGCCTGCTGCGGGCCGTCGCGCCCCGATTGTGAATGACAACTCCTTGATCACTTTGGCCGTCCTGGCGGCGTGCGCGCCTTTCTAACCTTTGTGCGCGAGACTCCACGCCGCCGGGCGGCCGATCCGAACTCCGATGAAAACCAAACTGCCTCCTTCGAATCGACTTCGCCGCAACAAGCCTGCTGCACGCCGCGCGCCCACGCGCCTTCCCGTCACGGTGCTGTCCGGATTTCTCGGGGCCGGCAAAACCACGTTGCTCAACCACGTCCTCCACAACCGCGAAGGCCTGCGCGTCGCCGTCATCGTCAACGACATGAGCGAGGTGAACATCGACGGCGCTCTGGTGGCCAACGGCGGTGCCAAACTCTCGCGCACCGAAGAGAAGCTCGTCGAGATGCAGAACGGCTGCATCTGCTGCACGCTGCGCGAGGATTTGCTGGCGGAAGTCGCCGCGCTCGCGAAAGCGCGCAAGTTCGACTACCTGCTCATCGAATCCACCGGCATCAGCGAGCCGCTGCCGGTCGCGGAGACGTTCACCTTCACCGACACCGACGGCAAGACGCTCAGCAAAGTCGCGCGTCTCGACACGATGGTGACCGTCGTCGATGCGAAGAATTTCCTGCGCGACTTCAAGCAATCCAACTCGCTCAAAGAACGTCGCGCCGCACTGAACGCCGATGACGATCGCACCGTCACGGATCTGCTCATCGACCAGGTGGAGTTCTGCGACGTGATCGTGCTCAACAAGACCGACCTCGTCACCGCCGCGGAACGAAAGTCCCTGCGGGCCATTCTGACCAAGCTCAACCCGCGCGCGCACATCGTGGAGTCCGAGCAAGGGCGCGTTCCGCTCAAAGAAGTGCTCGACACGGGGCGGTTCGACTTCACCGCGGCGCAACAGGCGCCCGGCTGGATGAAGGTGATGCGCGGCGAGGAGCAGCCCGAGACCGAGGAATACGGCATCGGCAGCTTCGTCTATCGCGCGCGTCGGCCGTTTCATCCGCAGCGCTTTTGGAAGTTCCTGCACCAGGACTGGCGCGGGTTGCTGCGCAGCAAGGGTCACTTCTGGCTCGCCACGCGCATGGAGCACGCCGGGCTCTGGCAACAAGCTGGCGGCACCGGTGTGCATCAATGCGCCGGCTTCTGGTGGGCGGCGGTGGACAAGGATTACTGGCCGACCGACGCCGCGTCCCTTGCCGAGATCCGTCGTCTCTCGGAGAAACCATTTGGCGATCGCCGACAGGAACTCGTCTTCATCGGCCAGCAGCTCGACGAGAAGCGAATGCGCGCCGCGCTCGACGCCTGTCTGCTCACCGCGCGAGAGATGAAGGCCAGTCCCGACGCTTGGACCGCGTTGCCCGATCCCTTCCCCGAATGGAAGCAACTCCAGCGCGTGAATGAGAACGAGGTTCCCAATGCGAACTAGTTTGGCTCTTGCTTTGGCCGTGTCCGGCGGCGTGCGCGCTTGGACTTCGCGCGAGACTCCGCGTCGCCGGACCGGCCTGATCCTGCGTTCTTCTGAACCACGCGGAAACGAAGGGAAACAGAGTTCCCGTCTCTTTACGCCTTCGTTCCTCGGTGGTGAGTTCCGTCAAAGCAGGAACCTGAAACGCCGGTCCGTCGCTTCCGATCATTTCCCAAAACCAACAACCCAGTTCGTCCCATGAAGTGCAAACAACTCATCTCTGCCGCTCTGCTGGCGGCTTCCGGCGAGGTCGCGTCGGCGCAGACCTTTACCAATCACGTTCACGCCGCGTTCAGTGGCGCGGCCAACTGGTCGCCCAACGGGGTGCCGACGAACGGCGCGCAACTCACGTTCGGCAACCTCAACGCGGCGGGCTACTCGGCCACGAACGATCTCGGGGCGGGGTTCCTCGTGAACCGCGTCGCGCTCTCGCCGCAGTATGGATATGTGTTCGGCGTGCCGCGCGTGTTCGTGGGCGGCGGCGTCACCAACGCGCCGGGGAGTTCGCTCGCCTTCACGGGCGCGAGCGCGGGCCTCGTCTTCAACGGGCCCGCCTCCGCGGCGTTCGATGCGGCCACCCTGCTGGCCACGAACGCGACCATCAGCGGCGCGAGCCACGGGCATCTCTACGTCGGCGCGGACCTCAGCGGGCCAGGCCGGCTCACGGTCAACCGCGCGGGCGGCGGGCAGACGATCCTGCTCGGAAACAATTCGCACAGCGGCAACACGGTGCTCTCGGGCGGCATCCTTTCGCTCGGGAGTTCCACCGCACTGGGCGGCGGGATGCTGACCAACGGCGGCGGCTCGTTGCGCGCCGACGCCTTCGTGGGGCCGGATGGCCTCATCATCACGAATGAAATTCGCGCGAACGCGGACGTGATCTGGGGCGGCAACAATTCAGGCGTGCTCGCGGGCCAAATCTTAGGCCCGCGCGGCGTACGGGTCGAGCCGAACACCGGCATCACCCTGCACCTGCGCGGCGCGAACACGTTCACCGGCGCGGTGGTTGCGGGCTATTCACCCAGCGGCTCCGGCGCGAGCATCACCTTCGGCGGCGCGGATGGTTCGGCCCTGAACAGCACGAATCTCAGCGTCGCCCGCTTCGGCACACTCAAGTTCGACAACGCCGTAGCGAACAACCTCAACCGCGTGGCGGACCAGTCTGCGCTCACGAATCATCGCGGCACGATTGAACTGGCGGGCAGCGCGAGCGCGGCGAGCAGCGAGACGGTGGGTGTTATCAGCGGCGGCGGCTCGGCCGTCGTGCAGGTGCGCGCGGGCGTGGGCCAGAGCGCGGTGCTCACGGCCTCGAACCTCGCGCGGGTCAACGGTGGCGTGTTCGTCTTGCGCGGCTCGAACCTCGGCAGCAACGCGCCGGGCGCGGCCAACGTCGCCAGCCTTCTCCTCGCCGACGGCAGCACCAATTCGCTTGTCGCCCAGCTCAAGGGGGGCGGCGGCGCGGCCGGCTCCACGACCCTCTCGATTCTCCCGTGGGCTGCGGCGCACAACACGATTGGCGGCGCGGGCAATTCACTGGCGACCTACGATTTGGAAAAGGGCTTCCGTCCGCTCGACCTCGTCACGGAATACGCGGCGACGCTGGCGAACGACGCGACCAATCCCGAAAACGCACGGCTCACCAACCAGGTTGCGAACCTCGACGGCGGCGCGGAAGTGAACGCGCTCGTGCTCGACCGTGTCGCCAGCGGCGCGGCCCCCGGTCGCGTGGGCGGCGCGGGCAAGCTGCGGCTTGCCAGCGGCGCGCTCTGGAACGTCGGCCCGGCGGGCGCGGCGGGCACCGGCATCGTGAGCGTGGCCACGCTCGACTTCGGCGCGAGCGAGGGCGTGATTTGGAATCCCGAAACGCTCTTCGTTCACAGCACCGTCACCGGCACCAACGGCCTCACCAAGTCGGGCGGCGGCGAACTCTTTCTGCTCGGCACCAACGCCGTGACGGGTCCGTTGAACATCGAGGGCGGCTTCCTCAGCGTGCCGGCGGTCGCGCATCTCGGCGCTCCGTCGAGCCTCGTCGCGAACGGCGGCAGCGTGCGCTATCGCAACGCGGGTAGTGAATCCCTCGCCACGCCCGTGCTGCTCGGCGGGGCGAACGGCGGTTTCGATGTAAACATCGCCAACGCGAATCTCACCGTGTCCGGCCAGATCAGCGGCGGCGGTTTTCTGATCAAGGACGGCCCGGGCGTGCTCACGCTCGGCGCGAGCAACAGTTTCACCGGCAACACCGTCATCAACGCCGGCGTGCTCGCGGTCAGCGCGGCGAACCAGCTCGCGTCCTCGGCCAACATCGTCCTCCTGCCCGGCGGCACGTTGCGCAACACCGCGCCGCTCACGCTGGCGAACCCGCTGGTGCTCGGCGCGGGCGGCGGCACGCGCACGCTGGACACGGCAGCGGATCTCACTCTGAGCGGCGCGATTGGGCATGCAGGCAATCCGCTCAACGCGCTGGGCTTGACCAAGACCGGCGCGGGCGCGCTCATTCTGGGCGGCAACAATTCGTTCAACGGCGCGCTGCTCGTGAACGCGGGCCGGCTCGTCGTGAACGGCTCGCTCGCGTCCCTCAACGCGGCGGGCGACGGCGTCATCATCACCAACGGCGCGAGCCTCGCGGGCGCGGGCACGGTCAACCGCGATGTTTATCTGGCCGCGAACACACCGCTCGAAGTCGGCGGCGCGACGCTCACGGTCAACGGCAGCGTCACCGTCGAGGGCGGACTCAACGTGGCGGTCAACGGCAGCCTGCCGGTCTTCAACGCGCGCGGCCCACTGCGTTTCAACGGGGGCACAGTGACGGTCACGTTCACCAACGGCTCGCTCCCGCGCGGCTTCACGCTGTTCTCGGCGGATTCCACCACCGGCACCCTGCCGACCTTCCTGGTGGACACCGGCGGCAACGAGGCGCTGGAGGCGTTGAACTACCAGGTCGTGCAGAGCGGGACGCGCTTCGATCTCGTGCCGTCGCGCTACGCCTACGAACTGGTCGATCTCGGCACGCTGGGCGGGCCGACGAGCTTCGCGCTGGACGTGAACAACCTGCGCCAGGTGAGCGGCAACTCGCGCTACACGAACGCCAACTCGCGCCTGCACGCCTTCCGCTGGGACAACGGCGTGATGACCGACCTCGGCTTCCTGCCCGGCATCGAGTTCAGCCGCGGCTACGCACTGAACGACGCAGGCACGGTCGTCGGCGAGAGTGATAACAACATTCCCAAGGCCTTCATCTGGACGAACGGCGTGATGGCGAATCTCGGCTCGCTCACCGGCACGAACAGCGCGGTGGCGCACGATGTGAACGAGGCCGGCGAAGTCGTCGGCTCGGCTAGCAACGGCAGCGCCTCGCGTCCGTTCAAACGATTGTCCGACGGCACGTTCGTTGATCTCGGCACGCTGCTTGGCACCACGAACTCCACGGGGCGCGCGTGGGCGATCAACAATTCCGGCGTTGCGGTCGGGCTCTCGCGCAACGCGGCGGACCTCACCTCGCAAGCCACGATGTGGATCGGGGGCAGTATCTCGAATCTCGGCTCGCTGCTCGGCGGGACGAACTTCAGCCAGGCTTACGGCGTGAATGACGCGAACGAAGCCGTGGGCACGTCGGTACGCGGGAAGATTTCGCCGACAAGTTCCACGGACTTGAACCGCGCGTTCCACTGGCGTGCAGGTGTGATGACCGAACTGCCGGTGCTCCCGCAGTATCCCGCGTTCATCCACAGCGAGGCCAAGGACATCAACGAGTGCGGCGACATCATCGGCAACGTGGCGCAGTTCTTCGGCTCGCCGACTTCGGGCGGCGCGGCCGTGCTTTGGCGCAGCGGCGAGGTGTGCGACTTGAACACGCTCATCCCGCCGGGCAGCGGCTGGAATTTGCAGGCGGCGGAGGGCTTGAACGACCACGGCGATATCGTGGGCTTCGCCACCTTCGGCGGCAACACGCGCGCGTTCCTGTTGCGCGCCACGCCGGTGCTGCTGACCAATCAGCATGTCGATATCGGCATCGCC
>CAYQWK010000119.1:0-15156 GCA_964420805.1 uncultured Bifidobacteriaceae bacterium
GATCGGCCTCGTCAGGCAGGTACGGCGGCGGTATTCAAGCGGCATGAAAGCGTTCATCGTTGTTTTGTCATTGCTCGCCCCGTTCGTCTCACCCATCGCCGCGGAAGTTCAGCCAGGGAAATTCCCGCCGTTCCTTTGCGCGGCCGAGGGCACGAAGAAGATCATGGAATATGGCGGGGACGGGACGGTGGTTTGGGAATACCCCGCTGAATTTGCGCGTGATGTCTGGCGGCTCCCGAATGGCAACACGCTCTTCTGCTACAACAACAAATACATCCCGGCGCAGAACGACAATCCCAGCGGCGCCATGGAGGTCACGCACGATAAACAGATTGTCTGGCAATACGCCACCACCGGCCAGGTGTGGTCCTGCCAGCGCCTCCTGGATGGCGGCACCATGGTCGGCAACTCCTCGGCCGGAAAACTCCTCATCGTCAGTCCGCAGGGAAAACTCGTCCGCGAAATCGTGCTGCGCAGCAAAGGCGGGCACAGTTGCATCCGCAACGCACGCGAGCTTCCGGGCGGGAACTTTCTCGTGGCGGAAGAGGGCGCGCGGGCCGTCCGCGAGTACAGCGCCGGCGGAGAATTCCTTGGCGAACTCAAGGTGCCCTTCGCGCCCTACTCCGTCGTCCGCCTCACCAATGGCAACACCATGGTCTGCGGCCAGAAGTCGATGGTGGAACTCGACGCGGGCGGAAAGACCCTGTGGTCGCTGGAAGGCGCGGATATTCCCGACACGGGTATCCGCTGGTTCGCGGGAATTCAAGTGATGCCGGGCGGCAACATCTTCATCGCCAACGCCGGCGGCCGTGTTCCCTTCCTCGAAGTGTCGCGGGAAAAAAAGGTGGTGTGGAACAGCGGCGCCATCACGCCGCCCGTCCCGTTTGCCCACGGCATCCAGCGGCTGGACACGCCGCGGCCCCTGTTGAAATAGGCTCGTGGGGAAACAGGCGGGCGGTCAGGGCGTTTGCAGCCGGAAGAACCGCGAACTGCCAGGGGCGGCGGGAAGTGTCACCCGCCACGCGCCGTTGGTGAGGACGGGCGCGTTCGTAAGCGGCTGCCAGAGGACGGGCGAGGCGAGGTTGGTGGTCGTGACCACGGAAACCCACGCCGCTTCAACCGGCCAGGAAAGCATCACGGTGCCCAACGCGCGGGCGATGCCCAATGCAGGTTCATCATGGATGGCAACGCTCGCATTCAACTCGAAGTCGAAGGCGATATCGCTGCTGTTGGTGGCGTCCTGGTGAATCTCGACGGCGATAATGTTGGTGCCGCTGATCAGCGCCGCCGGGTTGAATGTGGTGGTGAACCAATTCGTTTCGTTGGCTCCGCTCACCGTGGCGGAGGCCCGGGTGAGGTTGGTGATGGTTCCCCCCGGCATGTTGTTGCGCCACACCTCCCCGCCATTGAGGTAAACCACCGCGCCGTCGTCGCGCTGGAGGCGTGCGGTCAATGACGTGATGTCCGCCGCGTTCGGAATGAAGAAGGCGCGCCGGTAATAGGTGGTGATGTATTTGTTGTTCGGGTCCGGGCCGAAGCTGTTGGTCGTGCGGGGATAGGTTCCGTTTGCGTCACCGTAGCCAAGCATGGCGCGCCCGCTGGGCCATGAAGCATCGTTGAAGGAGTTGCTCCGCCAAGCCGTCGCCGGGTCCGTGCCGTTGTCGAGATACTTCCAGATCGCCCCCGCCGGCGAGAGCGTGGCGGGAATGAGCGACACGATCTCCATGGTGATGACGTCACTGGCCGCCGAGCCGTTGTTGTCCGTGACGAGCGCAGTGAGCGTGTGCGGTCCGGTGGACACATTCGAGGCGACAACGCTGAAGGGCGGTGCGACGGCTTCGCCAATCTTGAACGCATCAACGAAGAACTCGACTTGTGCAACGGAACCGCCCGCATCCCGTGCCAGCGCAGCCAGCACAACATTGGTCGGCCCGTTCAAGATCGCGCCGTTCGCCGGCGCGGTGAACAGGACTTCAGGGGCGATGTTCGGCGGGATCAAGTAGCTGGTTGCGGTCAACTCGAAGTCGAAACTCAGGTCGCTGCTGTTGGCGGCGTTTTGATGAACTTCAATGGTGATCCAGTTCGTCCCATTCAAAAGCAGTGCCGGGCTCAATGCCTGCGAATAGAAGTTCGTGGTCTCGTCACCGGCGGGCACGGAGGAGGAGGCAAGGGTCAAATGCGTGACCGCGCCGGTGGGCATGTTGCTGCGCCAGACTTCGATGCCGTTCAACCACACGACCGCGCCATCGTCGCGGAGCAGGCGCGCGGTGAGGGAGAGAAACTTGGAGGCATCAACAACCGTGAACGCGCGGCGAAAATACGTCGTGACCTGGCCGTTGCTTGTGACGAGGGACGTTTCGTCACCATCCCCGAATCCGAATTGCGCGAAGCCGCGTTTCCACGGGCTGTCGTTGAAGGCCGCATCGCGCCACGCCGGGCCGGGGTCGTTGGTGGCATCGTGGAACCTCCAAACCGCGCCGGTGCTGATGAGCGTTGTGGTCCACACCGGCGGCGTGACAGTGACCAGGCCCGTCACGCTCAGTCCGCCGAAGTTCGCCAGCGGCGATTGCGCGATCCGGGAAATCTCCGCCGCGCTCAAGGCCGAGCGGAACAGCGCCAGGTCGTCGAGATGACCGTTGAACCAGCGGTCCTGGCCGAAGGTCGTGGAGTTGTGGCCGCCGAAACGCAGCGCTGTGGACTGGTTCAACGCCCACCCGACGCTGGTGGAACCAACGAGCGCGCCATCGAGATACAACCGCACGGTGCCGGTGCTCGGCGCGGTGCGGTTGAAGACGACGGCGGCGTGGTGCCATGCGCCGGTCGTGGCGGTTGTGCCGGAAACGAGGTTCACATCCTGCGTGCCGCCGGAATTGTAGTGCGCCAGCACGAGGCGGTTCTGTCCGCTTTGGCCGTAGAGTTGAAGCTCCTGGTTCCCGCCGAAACCGTCGCTGTTGCCCACGTAGAAAATGAAATCGTCGTTCGCGGTGACCGCGCGGCGGAACCAGCCGGCGAACGTCCAGTCGCTGTCGCTCAGGTTGAACTCCGTCGTGGGCAGGTTGCGCGAGAGACGCGCCTCGTTCGTGCCGCTGCCGGTGAGACGCAGCGATTGCGCGCTGAGGACACCGAGCGCGGACGGCGTGTTCGTGTCGTAAGCAAACGTCCCGGAGTTCAACGCCTCGAGCGTGCCGTCGCGGAACTGGCCGGACGCGTCGGTGACGTTGCTGGCGACCTCGGAAACCGGTGATTCGAAGTCGTAGGCCAGCAGCAAACGCGAGTCAGGCCGTGTGTCAGTGACGGTATAGCGCATCGTGACCGGGGCGAAGAAGTCCGGCCCCGGGGTGAAGCGTGCAGTGTGGCCATCCGCCAGCAGCGTCACGGTGCCGTTCGTGGTGGTGATGGAAAACAGCAGATCATTGAGCGCGGTCTCGTTGTCGGCGGCAAGCGCGCGCAGATCGATGTCCACGAAGCTGCCGGGCACGGGAACATTCGTGGACGCGACCGCCGGCGGTTGGTTGGAAATCGCTCCCCAGTTTACGAGCGAAGCCAGCGCGGGGAAATTCGTGGGCGGCACCTCGCCCGGATTCAACGGCACCATGAGCACGGCGAGCGTGGTGTTGGTCACGTTGGTCAGCTCGATGGCGAACTTGCGGTAACTGGCGTTGGCGTTCTGATTCGTGTCGTTCGGCGAAGTCGGGAGCGGCACGGCGTTGCTCAGGGCGAAGGTGCCCCCGCCAGAAAGAATCTTGAGCCACAGCCGGTCCGTGCCCTGCGTGAGCATCGCGGATGTGCCGTCGGGATCGATGACGGGATTTTCGTTCGTATGCACGTGCATGAACCACCAAACCGTGGCGGGCGTGCTGGCCTGGATTTCATCCTGCACCAGAACGTGCCGGCGCTGGTTGAAGAGCGAGAATCCGCGCCACAGCCGCGTGACGCCGGTGTAAGCGGTCGTGAGATCCATTACGGTTGCGCTGCGGTCGCCTTCGGGCGCGGATTGAAAAAGCACGACGGGCGGTGTCGCGCCCAAAACCTGGTCGTCGCCCGAGCTGGGATTCACCACGAGGGTGTTCTGCCCCTCGGCGCGCAAACGGTAGTAGTCCCAGCGTTGCGCGCCGAAGTAACCCGGCAGCGCGTAGCTGTCTGAGCCGAGGTCGTGCGCCCAGCGGCGTCCGAGCGCGTCGAGCACGAAGCTGCCCGCGTCGAAATGCCCGTGGCTCGCGCCGATCTCGCCGGCCTTGGTGGCGAGGAAGGTCGCGTCCGCGTCGTTCCAGCGTGTGCGCAGCGTGATGGCATCCGCCGGTTCAAACGACGTCGTGTTCTGCGAGCCGCGAAAGAACATGTCGGGCGATACACCGCTCGCCGCGGGATCGGCACCACGCGCGTCATACCAAAGCGCGTCGAGCACCTCGGGGGCGGCGTTGGTGCGTTCATACCACGCGAACTCCGGGCGGTTATAGCGGCGCGAGAGCCAGAAGAGTTGCAGACCGCGCAGATTGCCCGCGCCGGCGTCGGCGAAGTTGAACGAGAGCTTGGTCGGCCCAACCATCAGCATCGGTTCCAGCCCCGTCTCCCACATCGCGCGAATGTCACTCAGGCTGAAGTCGCTGCCGAGCGCTGACTCCAGTCCGGCGAAAAGGCGCATCGCGTATTCCGTCGTGTAGTCCCAGTAGCCCGGGCCTTCGTACCAGCCACCGTTGTCCGTGGTGAAATGCTTCAGCACGCCCGCCGCCGAAGTGATGGCACGAGCGACGATGAACTCATTCGTAGATTCGTGCTCCGCGCCGATGGCCAGCGCGCCGAGCACCATGCCGCCATTGCAGACGAGGTTCCAGTTGTTGTTCCCCGCCGAGGCCCACGAGCTGAGGTTCGTGTAGATGGTAAGGCTCTGGTTCAGTCCCTTGTTGATGATGGCCGAGCGAATCGTCGTGCGCCGCGCGGGCGTCCAGTAGTCGTAAAGCCAGTCGTAGCCGACAGCGAAAGCGTGCGTCATCTCGGCGGTGTCGAGGAAGTGCGCCGGGTGCCAGTCGGGGAACTGCGACGCGGCGTCCAGTTCGAGCCAGGCGCGTTCGGCGAAGTTGGAGTTGCCGGTCATCTGCCAGGCCAGCGCCAGTTTTTGCACGCGATCGAGAACGCTGCGGCTGATGCCGAGAATGGTGCCGCGCTCGTCGGGCACATAGACGTTGGTGGGTTGCGTGAGGATGGAGTTGGCCGAGTTGCTCAAGGTGAGCCACCACGAGCGCACCTGCGGTATGGAGTTCGACGCCACCGTGCGGCGCATCCACTCGAACTTCTCGTTCGACACCAGCAGGCGCGGATGAGTGGGCACCAGCGTGTCGAAGTAATTCGCCTGCGCCACCGGCACGCGATGCAAGCCGGCGGGCACGAGTGAGTCAGCGGGAATGACCGTGAAGTTCGTGGCGCCGGGCGGCTGCCACGCCACGGAGAAATGGTCGTCGCCGACACCGGCCTTGAGCAGCAGTTCGACGAAATACTTCTGTCCCGCGCTGAGCGCGATGGGCGCGGAAATTTGCGAGGGCGAGTTGGTGAACTGCCGGAACCCCGTGGCATTCGTCACCGAGGCGATGAGTTGCCGGTTCGCCGCATTCGTGGTCGTACTGAGGAACAGTTGCACCGTGTCCGCGCCCGCGACGGCGAAGGTGTAGTTGCCGCTCACCGCCGGCAGGATGAAACCGCTGACGCGCGAGCCGTAGCTGTCCGTCCAGTCGCGCTGGAAACACTCGAAGCTGGTGAGGAACTCGCGACTGTTTGGCCTGCTCGGGTAGTTGGCGAGATTGGTCAGGGCCGACAGGTTTGTACCCGCGATTCCGGTCCAGTTCTCCTTCAACAGCGAACCGGCCTCGGGCAGCGCCGGCGTCGGGTAGAGCTGGGACTGCGGAATGATCTCCTTCGGCTGGCTCGCGCTGGACCAGCCGAGCTGCACCCGGGCATTGCCGGTGTTTTCCATGTATTCCAGAGCGAGGTTGTAACGGCGCCCCGCCTCCAGCGCGATCGAGCCGGTCATTTCAATGGCTGAAGCCGAGTAAACCGTGCGCGTCAGCAGCAGCCGGTCATTCACCCACAGCCTCGCGCCGTCATCCGCCACGACATGGAACGTGTAGGTTTCCGAGAACCGTGCCTCAACCTGGCCCGACCAGCGCACCGAAAAGGTGTCCGCGCCCACGCCTGCGGCCGGAATGCCTGTTCCCCAGTCGAAGTCCACCGTGGCGTTTGTGGTCGTGAGCCTGAGCGTCGTGAAGTCGCTGTTGTCGTAGTATTCGCCCAGCAGGCCGGAACCGGCGGCCTGCGCCAAAGCAACGCCGAGCCACACCCCCAATACGGTCAACCCTGCCCAGCGAAGTTTCATTCTGCGAATTCGTGTCATGTCGAAACACTGGCATTTCATAAAGGCTGGCCTAGGCGGAAACAAATCGGACTGCCCGTTCGTGGCATTGACCGTGGTTTGGCACGGATTCCCAGGAGCGGAGCCCTGTTGGCACGCATCCACGGCCTGGAACATTTTCCACACAGTCCTCGCGGCGACAAGCGCACGTTTCCCGGCAAAGCGCCGACACAGGAAAGTTCGCAGCGCGACCTACGGCAGGGGCATGCGTTCCTTCACACAGAAGAAACCTTGCCGGGAAGCATTGGGACCGGCTTGCAGAGGATTCGCAGCCCACAACGTCGCGGCGGTCCACTGCCCACCAAACACGACCTGCGGAGCCGGGTCGCCGGGCAGCGTCCGCGCGGCGATGGTGTGCATGTAGCCGCCGGAAGCCACCCGCCCAGCGAACAGGCGTGTCTGGAAGTTCGATGACATCACGAGTGCAAACGGCCCGCCCTCATACTCGGTGTCCAGCACGGGATTGAACCGGAACGGAAAGCCGGTGCCCGTGATGCCTGCCAGATACACCCGGCCCGCTTCGTCGGCCTTGATGTTGCCCTTCTCGCACCAGCAGGTGTTGGCACGGGTGTTGGCCAGACGCGCGGTCAGTTGCTGGCCGAGTTGAATCGCGCCGGTCACAGGATCATAGCGGCCAAAGTACGTCTTGTGTTCCGAACTGGAGTTCCAAAATCCGTGGTACTGGCCGCCGACGACGATCGGCGCGGTGTTGGTCAGATTGAACGGGTCGCGACGGAAGATGTGGTTACCGCCGGCGCACATGAACGCGGCATAAAGCCAGCCATCGCGGCCCACGCTCACACGCAGGCCGCGCGTGTCGGCCATGTTGTTTTCATTCGGCTCGTCCACCTGCAACCCGGTCCAATCGTAGGCCCGCCATTTCTGGGCGCCGTCGTAGCCGTAGGCACGCAGGTAGGCCACCTGCACCGGCAATGAGCCGTAGGCTGGGTTGCCGGAGGTCTGGTTGAAGCCAGTGAGATAAACCGTCGCGCTTGGCCCATGGATGGCCACGTCATAAGCGCGGTTGTAGGGGCCGCCAATGTTGGTCAGAGCGTTCCCCGCGGTGTCATAAATGTAAGCGCGATGCGCGCCACCGGTGCCGGCGAAATTCATGCCGTCGAGCAGGCCCACGCAATGACCGTCGTCCGCCGCGTCCACGCGGTTGCAGTTGCCGCCGTTGTCTCGCTGCCAAAGCACGGCGGTGGCGGTGGGATTCA
This sequence comes from uncultured Bifidobacteriaceae bacterium, assembly GCA_964420805.1. Classification (GTDB taxonomy): domain Bacteria; phylum Verrucomicrobiota; class Verrucomicrobiia; order Limisphaerales; family SIBH01; genus JANNGC01. Next base: position 7,618 of record CAYQWK010000119.1, read on the forward strand.
GTTTGAGGAGGCCGTTGGTCCCGGCGGCGACGTAGAGATTGTCGTTCGCGTCGAGCGCCAAGTCGCGCACGTCGGAAGCGAGGCGCGTAATGGAGAGCACCGTTTGTCCATTTGGACTCAATCGCAGAATGGCGCCGGACGTGTTGGAGGAAGCGCCGTTCAACAGCACCGGAGTCACGCCGCCCGGCTGTGCGTCGCTGATGTTGGCGGCGATGACGATGGTGCCGTCGCTTTGAATCTCGGCCTCGCGGACCAAATCGTTCGTGCTGCTGCCGCCGAGGAAGGAACTCGTGTCGAGCAGCGACAGATTGTTGGTGACCGTGATGCTGGCAGTGCTGCTGGCAACCGGCGCGCCGTAATCATCCCTGGCAGTGGCTTTGAAACTGTGGCTACCGGCGACGACATTGGTGAGAAGGCACCGCCACGGAGGCACAGTGAGCACGGCCACGGGATTCGACCCCTGGAGGAACGTCACGTTGGTAATCACCCCATCCGTGTCCGATGGCGTCGCCTGAAGGGTGATCATCGCCGGCGTGCCGCTGTAGAAACGCCCGCCATCGGGATTGTCGAGCGTGATGGACGGAGGTCGGTTGGTGCCGGTCAGGAAGCCGAGGGCGCGGTAGAAACGGCGCGGAAAATCGCCGGCGGGATCATGAAACGCAAAATCGCCCGTGTTCGTCTCCACGGCGAGCCAGTGCAGAAAATTCGTTGACGCTTCCACGACCACGAACCGGCCTGATGGGCTCTGAACACGCGCCTCGAAGTGCGCATTCGTCCCAAGGCGCGGCTCCGTGAGCGGGACGGTGACGGCGGCGAACCCATCAAGGCGGGCGAGCAGCAGGCCCACACTCAACAGAAACGCCACGGCAGAAAGCCGGATCGCCGGGCTGATAGCAAACGGCGCGCTCACTTCTTCTTCTGTTGCTCACGCTGCCGTGCTTTGCGCTCGTTGTGGGAAATCCACGTCGATTCCTCCACCGTGAACCCCACGTTCTCTTCCAGCCTGGCGCCGGCCTCGTTTTGGATTTTGAGCGGCGTCGTGCCCACGGCTTTGTTGCCTTTGACCAGGTTGTTCTCGCCGGGCGAACCGCTGATAAGAATGCCGCGGCTGACGGTGTTGTTGAGGATGCGCACGTTGCGGCAGGGGAAACCATCGTTGACGCGGCAGGCCGTCACATGAATCGCCGGCTCGCTCGCCGCCCCGCGATCAATGCGGATGTCGTTGCCCTCGACGAGAAGTCCGTCAATCCCCGCGGTGTGATAGATGGAAAGGTAGGCGTTGCCGCGGTTGTTGCTCAGCACACTGTCCTTCACGGTGGAATTGACGTGGTCCTCGTGCATGAGCCCCTCGCCGTCGTTGATGGGAAACTTTCGATCGAAGCAGATGTTCCGATAGACCTCGAAGTCATTGCCATCCACCACCCAGCGCCAGCCGCGCATTTCGACAGCGCGGTTGTCATTGGTGGAGGCGCCGTGGCTGAGGTGTCGTCCAGTCACCGTCGGGCGCCAGACGTCGCGGGCGAAACGGATCACGTTGTTCCGGCACTCCACGCCGTCGCCGCAAAAACCAATGGCGCAGCGTCCGCTGTTGAAAACGTGATTATCACGGATGACGAGTCCTTTGCGAAAGCCGTGCGGGTGCGATTCAGGCGTGCCGTCCGGCCCCTGCCCGCCGGGACCGCCGATGCCGTAGTGGTTGAGGTAAATGCCCGCGCGGTTATCGAAGTCAAAGACGACTCCGTCCACGGTCACCGGCTTCTTCGCGCGGTCGAGCATGAGGCAGCCGTTCATGGTGAAGTTGGCCTCCCCGCTTTGGGGCAGGCGGTTGTTGGCGATCAATGCGTTATCCGCACTGAACACCTGGATGGCCGCGCGGTCCCAGGTCGCGGTGTAGCGCTGCCAGGGGTGCTGGCCCAACGTCAAATCAGGCACGTCCTTGTTCGGCAGTGCCGCATTGCGCAGCCGGCAGCCGAAGACAATCCGGTTGCGCCCGCAGGTGTGGTCGGCGACTTCCTCGAAGAATACGTGGCCGCAATTGAGGTCCAGATTCACCACGCCGCAGTTCGAGGCTGTCGCCGGGTTTTCCAGATGAATGCCCTTGAAAGCGGTGTCGAGCGGAGTCCCGTTGCCTTGGGCCGAGAACACGAAGCGGGGGAACTCCAGCCGCGCTGGTGGCGCGTAATGTTCGTCGTGCGCCTTGGTCACGGGAGCTGGCTCCGCACCGCGCAGCACGATGCCATCCTTGAGCCGGATCGTGTCCGTGATCTGATAAACTCCGGGCGGAAAGTACACCACGCCGCCGCCCCTGGCCGCGAGTTCCTCCTGCGCGTTGGCGAGTTTCTCCATGATCCCCTGCCCTCGCGCCTTGGTGATGTCCGTCACGCTGGCCCACTTGATCTGGCTGGTCCAAGGAAGATTCAGTCGGGCAAGTGGATTGTCCGTGGGCATGGAATCCGCCGCCGCAGCGCGCAACGCACCAGGCAGTAGCAATCCGCCGATCCCGGCAGAGGTCGCAACAAGGAAGTCACGGCGGTCCAGAGTCAGTTGGCGGCGAAGATCGTTCTTCATGGCAAGAAGTGTAGCAGCACGCGGATCAAGGCGGGAGATGGAAAGTGAAACCGGCATCGCTTGCGCCACAGACCTGTCGGGTGCGGCCTGTGCAGGAATCGAGTTGAGCCCAATCCAGGATCCACCGGCCCCATTCGATTCGGTGCGAGCGGCACGCTTTCACTGCCGGATCAGGCGCAGCCGCACGAAACGCACGGACTGCGTGGCAACGTCCGGCTTGATGCGGAGCGTGACGGTTTCGGTGCCATCGCCATTGGCGACGGGTGCCGAGACGAGTTCCACCACCGCCGGGCCTTCGCCCCAATTGACAAGGTCCGGTGAGGATTGCACCACGTAGGTCACGCCATCGGCAGTGTAGTTGATGCCCGGCTGGCCCACGCCACCGGCGCGCTGGCGATAGGTGAGTTCGAAGTAGGTCAGCGAGTTCGTTGGGTTGAACGCCAGAGTGTGGCTCATCGCAGCGGAGCGCGGGTTGAGATTGGTCGGGTTCAGCCCGTGGGCGAACTCGATGAAGTTGCCCAGAGTATCCAAGTCCGGATCAGCCTCAGGAAGCGCCGCGTTTCCGGTCAGCCCGAAGCTGCCGATCCAGATGGTGAACGCGTCCGCGGGATAAACGAGCGGCGCAGAAACCCCGATGGCCGTCAGGTCGTCAATGGCGCGAGCGGCGTAGGTGTGTGAACCAGCAGGCACGTTCGAGTAGATGAAACTCCAGTTGCCGTTGGTCAGGCCCACGGTGGCAATGGCCAGGCCGTCGCGGAGAATCTGCACCTGCCCAATCGTGCCATCGCTGTCGGTCACCGTGCCGGTGAAGCGGAGCGTGGGCGAGTTGGTGTCGCGCGTGATGGTGAGCGCGGGGGCGGCGTTCCCCGCGCCGCCCGTGGTGGTGACGCGGAACGGCAGCGCGCCGGCGTCGTTGGTGTTGCCGGAGCCATCCACGACGCGGGCACTCAGGACAAACGTGCCGTTCACCGCAGTCCATGGCAGACGCCAGAGGCCGTTGGAGAGCGCGGCGTCTCCGAGTTTTTCGGAACCGAGGAAGAATTCCACGGAACTGACGCCCTCGGGATCGGCGACAGACGCAGCAAAAACAACCGGCGTTGCGACGGAAAGATTCGCGTGCGGCGCGGGCGACGGCGCAACAAGGGCGACAGTAGCGGGCGTGTTGGAGACGACGTTGCCCGTGCCATCGAGAGTCTCCACCTGCACATCGTCGTAGAAGCCAATCGCGCCGCCGCTGCCGAAGGGACGCTCGTTGCCAAAGCCGAGCGGGCCTTTGGTGGCCAGGAGCGCGTTGGTGCCGTCCATGATGAGCCGGTTATTGACCCACACCTTCAGGTTGCGGCCCACGCGGTCCACGCGCACGTCGTTCCAGTCCGCGTTGGGGATGCCGGCGAAATCGTTCGTTGGCGTGGCGGGATAGGTGGCGGCGTTGAAACTCCAGGCCACACTTGGACGCTGTCCGCTGTTGAGCCGGTGCCAGACGCGCGTGCCGCTTTCGTTGTCGGGATGCGGTGCTTTGACGGCATTCTTCGGGCGCAGGTCCAACGTCATGGAATCATTGTCGCCCTGCCCGAATTGAACAAAGCACTCCGGGTTGTTGGTCAGCGGCGCGCCGGTCTTGAAACGGAAATTCACGCGCCAGTTGCCCCGACCGATTTCGTCGCCACCCACAAGCCACGCGCGATGCGCGCTGAAGTCGGAGCCAGAAACAGGACGAACCTTGAGGCGCAAATCGCCGTCCTCCTCCACCACGCTCCAGCGACCGCTGCCGTTCAAAAGCGGCTGGCTCTGGCTGAAACTGCCGCCCACGAAGTAACTCGCGGCGTCGCCCCATTGCGGCAGGGCGCTGAACTCGACACCCGCAGACACCACCAGCGCGGGCGTTTGCGTGAAGTCGCCTGCGTTGTCGAACGCCAGCGCATAGACGGTGTGCTTGCCGGTTTTCACGGCATTCCAAGTGTATCGCCAGGTGCCGTTGGTGAGCGTGGCGTTGCCAAGCTTGGCGCCATCGGCCCAGACCTCGACGCGATTCAGCGCACCTTCCGGGTCCGATGCGCGGCCGAGGAAGGTGACGTTCTGTCCGCCCCACAGCGCTGAGCCGAAGGACGGGCTATCCAGCGTGCAGATCGGCGGAACGGTACTGTTGACCTTCACTGTGAGGAACGCGGAGCCGGAGTCATTCACGGCATCCACCGCGCGGGCTTCAATGGTGTGTTGTCCAACCACCACGTTCGAGAGCATGAAGCTCCAGGTGTTCGACGTGCCGAGCGTGGCGGAACCAACAAGCGCGGCATCAAGGTAGATGTCCACGCGCCCCACGCCGTCGGGATCACTCGCGGTGCCGGCCAGCGCGATGTTGGTGACGTCGGTGTTGAAGTTTGCGTTGTTCGCGGGCGACGCGATGGCGACGGCGGGCCGCGTCCAGCCGTTCACTTGAATCTGGTTGCTGTTGATGGTTACGACGCGCGTGCCAATGGTGATGGTCTGGTTGATGCCGGTGCCATTCGCGCTGACCAGCGGCGGCGTGGCGCCGTTTGAGGACACGGTGATGGCCACCAGCACCTGCCCGTCCGCGGTCGGGAAATCCACCCACTTGTTGTTGTTGTCGTAACCGCCGCTGCCGAACGCGCCGGTCCAGTTGACCTCTTTGTAGAAGAAGCCGCTGCCGCGCGTGAAGGTGCCCGTGCGCGGCGTAGCGTTCGTGGGCCAGAGAATCGAGGCGCGCAGCGTGTGGCCTTCGAGCGAGGTGATGGTGAAGCCACCCGGCGCGGTGGTAATGGTGTTGAAGTCCGGCGTGTTCAACCGCCACCACTGGCCGTCCGCCGACGTGTCGGCCACGACGAAGAAGCCGTCCGCCCCCGAAGCGCCGCTGTAATCCACGATCATGCGCCGGGTCTGGTTGTTCACGCCCGTGTCGCTTGTTTCGGCGGTGAGGATGACGTAGCCATCGCCGTTGGCGCGCAGGAACGAATCCACCAGGGACGGCACGAGCGAGTTGCGCTGCGCGGTGACGTTGTTTGGGTCTTCGGGGAAGAGCGTTGTCTGGCCGCGCGGATCAGAGGTGCGCCCGCTGCCCACGGCCCACGGCACGTTCAAGCCCCAGAGGCGGAAGCTCATCATGTCGGGCCCGTCGTGGCCGCCTTCGCTGGAGCGGAAATTGCCGGTGGTCTGGAAAACGAAATCGTTCGAGTCCTGGTAGCGGTTGCGGAACATGAACGCGCCGTAGGAAAAGTCGGCGTAGGTACGCCCCCAGACGCTCTCGGGATTCTGCTCGGGCAGGTCGGCGGGATAGAAGAGCAGGCTGTAGATGCCGTTGCCGCTGGCGCAGTCCCAAGTGTGGTCACCGAGTTCGCCATTCAGGCGACGGAACATCCACTTCAAGCCGGGGCGGTAATCGAAGTCGGGAATCGCGTCGCCGGGATTGCTGTTGTGGGCGAACGCGAAGGCGAGCGCGGCGGTGCCCTCGCCATCCCAGTCGTTGTGGTCGTCGTCGAAATCCGGTTTCACGCCGAGGCCCGGCCCGCGCGGCACGACGCCGGGGTGGCTGACGCGACTGTGGCGTTCGATGGGCAGCACGCCTTGATAGGTGGACCACAGCGCGAAGCGCATCACCGGATGCTCGGCCACGAGGTCGCGACCGCGAACCCGATTCAGAGCGAGCATGAACGGATGGCTGAACCAGCCCGGATACTGCGCGTAAGCGATGCCCTCGACGTTCCAGCCGTTCACGAGCGAGCCGGAACCGTAGTTGGCCGAGAGGTAGGTCTTCAGTTTCGAGATGGCGGTGTTGAGGTTCGCATCGTAGCCGGTTTCGTCGCAGGCGAGATAGGCAATGCCCGCGCCGCTGTAGCGCACGGCGAACCAGTTGTTGCCGATCTTGGTGTCGCCCGGCCAGCCGCTGCCGCCGCCAGCGATCAGCGCATCGGCGGCGTCCGTGAGCGCGCGGGAGACGCCGGCACGAAGATCCAGTCCGGCGTAATTCGTCGGCATGGTGACCACGTCGCCAGCGATGTTCGTGAAGACGCCCGGAATCGTCTGCCCCGTCCAGGCGTCGTGACAGAAATCATAAGCCAGCGCCACGGCGAGGGCGCGGTTCGCGCGCGTCAGGGACTTGTAGTTCTTGTCGGCCCATTCAGGCGTGGCGATGTAGTTGAGCGTAGCGATGCGGGCGAGATCAGCCCAGTTGTTCGTGTCCGCGCCGCGCCAGACGTGGAGCGTGGCGAAGTTGGAAGGCTTGTTCGTATAGCCGGTGTCGTAGTCATTGTAGAGCGCCCACTCGATGGCGGAAAGCATGTTGCTCCACGGGTAGAGACTGGCTTTTGCGCGGAAGCCCGCGACATCTGCCGGACCAAAGAACAGGCGCGGATGTTGCGTGGCAGGACTGTCGAACTGAATGGTCACGCGCTGCGTGGCAGACATCGAATTGCCGGACGAGTCTGTCGCGGTCCACCGGACCAAGGTTGTCCCCGCCGGATAGGAAACGGGCGCGTTGCTGGTGACGCTGGCGATGGCGCAGTTGTCCGTGGCGACGGGCGTGCCGAGGTTCAGTCCAAATACGGGCACCTGGTTCGAGAGCAGCGTCAGGGTGATGTCCGCAGGCGGCGTCAGCGCGGGTTTCTGCACATCCAGCACGGTGACCTGTTGGGTAGCGGAGATCATCTCGCCGCCCGGTTTCACCGCCGTCCAGACGACGGGTGTGACACCGGCGGGAATTTGCGCGGGCGCATTGTTCGAGAGCGCGGTGTATGGAAACGGCACCGTGGGCAAGCCCAGCGCGACGTTCGTCGCGTAGCATTGGCCGGGGCTGTTGGTGGTCACGATATCGGAAGGCGGGATGATCTCGTTGGTGGAAAGCGTGGAGAGTTCCAGCGACCAACTCACCAGCGTGCTCGTCAGGAACGGCGCGAAGTCGGCGACGAACAATGTCCACACGCCATCGGGTTGCGCGCCGATGAAGCGATTGAGCAGTGC
>CAYQWK010000120.1:0-11319 GCA_964420805.1 uncultured Bifidobacteriaceae bacterium
CGTGTCCGGTCACCCCGGCGAATGCGGGATCGGTGATCGGCACGCCCTCGGGGACGTGTTCCCCCGAGTGAAGCCCAAGCGGGTTGCCCATATACCACCCGCAGCAGCGCATGAGCGTGAAAGGCGTGTAGCCCATCATCATTGCAGCAGTGTTGAGAAAACTCGTGAGATTCTCAGACGTGATCAACGCCGTGCCGCCGGGCTTGAGCACGCGCAGAATCTCCGCGGCGAAGAGCCGCGTGTTGTGCAGATGCTCGATGACTTGCGCGCAGTGAACAACGTCGAAAGAATTGTCCGGATAAGGCCAGACGCCGTTGAGGTCCACCGCCTGCACGTCGATGCCCCGGGCGCGGGCCTGCTTCATCAATTCCGGGGCGGCCTCGATTCCGCAAAACTTCCCCGGCTTGTAGTCAAGATACTTGAAGAGGAACGCCCCATCCGCGCAACCGACATCAAGCACCGACTGCGGGCGCAAACGGGCAACGCCCTGGCCGCTCCAGTCGTTGCACCGCTGGCAACTGCTGGCGTGGGCGCCGGCGACCATGTTCTGCAAGGCTTTGACAATCATGCTGCTCCAAAGCTGCGCCCAACCGCCGGGCCGCCCAAGAGTCCGGTGGTTGTATTGGAATGGGCGAGGCGGTGTCGAGTGCTACGATGCGCAACACAGTCCATTCTGGTGCCATAGACGGGGCGACGCAGGACACCACCCATCAGCCTGCCATGCAAAACCGGTCACCGAGGTTTGTCTATGGTTGAACGGGACGGGTGCGATAGAATCGGTGAGGGAGCCCGCTGGCGGCCGGATCGTCGAACGTAATCTTGCCGCTGGTGTTCAGGACGTTCGTCAACACAACCCAATGGCTCAGATTGGTAGATGCCTCGACGACGTACGTCGCCTCAGCATCGCCGATGATTTGGAACCGGCACGGGCCATTTGTAAAGCGGACCGGGCCGGAAAGCTGGCCAAGGTGCGGATTGCGCGTAACGAAGATCGACCGCCCCGGAGCCAGAGGGTAATTGTAACCCACAGAGGAAATTTCGGTGGATTCAAGTGCGATGGGCCAAGCGAATTGGTTGGTTGCTGCTGGTTGAACGGCAAAAACGAGTTCCGCCAGCACCCCGTTGTTTGTCGGCCACGCGCTGGCGCTGCTGGTGACGAAGCGAACACGACCGACCTGATGCCCGTAGTCATTGGTCGGAGCCACATTCCACACCGAGGGTGATCCGTAAGGAACCAGCGAACCAGCGGTCAGCGACTCAGGGCCGGCAAGCCGGATTGCTGTGGCCGGGTAGCTCAACGTGAAGGCAGCTCCGGAAACAGGAATACGGAGAGAGTTGAGGCGAACTTGAACCCGTACCAGCCCATTTGACGCCCGAAGTACCGCGGGAGAGACCAATCCCTGACCATAGATTTGAGCGGGGCCGCCACCAGATTTCGGGCTGACGAGCGAGGGTGATTCTGGCAACTGCGCGGCCGCTTCCAGAATAGCCATCACATCTCCCGCATCGACGGCGGCATTTTGATCCACGTCGTTGCGAGCGGCATCCCAATCACGTTTTGAATCCAGTTCGGCCACAAGCCGCATGGCGAGGCTGGCGTCGCCGGCATCCAATACCCCATTTCCGTTGTTGTCCCCAACGAGCGGCACACCGGGTACAACCGTGGCGCTTCCATGCCGCACATCGTTTCCATGGAGCAATGGTGCGTTTTGAGGCCCGAAGAATTCGCCAAGATCCAACAGCAGTTCGGTGGTTGAATTGCTCGCCACGGTGCGGGCGCGGAACTGAATGGTCGCGACGGTCTGCGTGCCGGCTGGCACCACGGCATTGGACAACGAGAACCATCCGAGCAAGTCGGACGGATCCGGGGACAGGACTGTCTGTGCTCCGTTGGTGACGGCCGGATCCCAAATAAGTTCCGGCAACGCGAGCAAGTCCCCATTGTAATGCAGAACGAAGCTCATTGAGGCGACGCTGCCATCGCTTTCCAAGATGATGGGCACGGAGACCAAAGCCCCTTCTTGTGTGTCCGGCGGACTCGTCACGGCGAGCGTGCGCAGGACGTTGACGTTGAGCGTCGCGACCTGACTTGTCACTGAACCCGCAGAGTTTTGCACGACCACGAAGTACTCGCCCGCAAACGATTTCTGCGCGGCGGGCAAACTCAAGGAGGACAGGGTGGCCCCTGATTTCGGTGCGCCGTTGTGGAACCACTGGTAGGACAGACCGCCGCCAATGGCGGAAACCGAAAGCGACGTGTCTTGTGAGAGCAAGACAGACCCGCCGGCGGGTTGAAGGACAATTTGCGGTGGCACCACAGACGGCGCCAGCAGCGTGAAAGCAGGCATAGCGGTCAGTAAAGGAGGTGGCATCAGCCCGCCACCAAGCGGTGCTTGAAACAGCGGCGAGGAGCCATGCCGTGATCCTGCGGCAACCGCGGCATCGTAAGTCTGACCGAAGACGCTATCCCATACCTTGACCTGCAAGAACGCCGTTTGTCCGGGCTGGACGTTTGGAACGGTTCTCGTACCCCCGGTGAATCGTCCCGGGAGAATGAACGCGGCGGTCCCGCCAATCTGCTGAAGCGCATCCGCACTCGGCCCGCCAAACAGTCCAATGACGAGGGAGCCTCCCGCAGGAACGAATGAGGCTCCACCCACATCAAGGACTCGATTCGACGAACTGTTCGCGAAGTTGATGGTTCCTCCCGATGTCACGGGCAACACGTTTAAGGTCGAACCGTCGCTGGTGACGCTCCCGGCGGCATTGCCAACAACGACGCGATAAGTTCCGGCCTGAGCCAACTTCACATTGCTGATGACCAACGAAGGAGAACGCGCGCCCGAAAGCGGCGTTCCATTGAAGAGCCACTGGAAATCCAGCGGCGGCGCGCCGGAAACATTCAACGTGAAGGTGACGGTGTCGGCAACATAGGCAGACTGGTAGGGCGCGGGCTGGGAAACGATGACCGGGCCGACCGATGGCTGGTTGGTCGAGGCGGGTGGCAGGTTGGTGACGAGCGTGGCCTCGTTGGTCGTGAATGCGATCACAGCGGCGAGACGCCGCCCAGATCCATATTCATTGCCGTCCGCCCCGCGGCCAAACGCGAAATCAAGGGTGTCCCCCGAACTCAACGGCACCACTTCAGCGAAGGACATGGTTTCGTGCGCACCGAGAAAACGTCCGAGCAATTCACCGCCGTTCTTCAGGAGATGGAAATCCGTGTCGCCCGCCAGCCCGCCGGAGTAAACCGGAGCCAGTGTGCTGTTGATCTGGTAGTTGCCATTGCTCGGCGCGGTGAAGCGAACCACGCTAAAGTTTTCCGGCCTGCCATTGACTCCCGCGTGAGCCAGGAGGGTTCGCGGCGGAAGCACTCCCTGACCACCCCCAATAATTCCATTGGCATCGCTGGTGTTGCAGTAGACAGCCGGCTGGCCATAGCTGCTCAAGACCCAGCCTGCCAACAGGATGCCATTGTCACAGCGCGGGGTGATGCGCCAGTTGAGCAAAGTGCAAGCGCCTCCCAAGGTCTCCTTCCAGCCGTAGCTCCAGACTCCCGACGGGTTCGTGGCTGCGCCGAAATCGCGGGCGACGTCGAAATCAGCATGGACTACCGGGGGTTCCGGAGGCGCGTTCGAGATGGTGGTGGGCGCGTTTGTAGTCGGTGTGATCACTGCGGCGATACGCCGACCGGAGCCATACTCGTTCCCGTCGCTCCCGCGTCCAACGGCGAAGTCGAGCGAGTCCCCGGTGTTCAAAGAGAGGATGTTCGTGAATGACAAAGATTCGTGGGGCGCGAGGAATCGCGCGAGTAGTTCCACGCCTTTGCTCACCAGATGAAAGTCACTGTCACCCGCCAGACTGCCGGAATAAACCGGCGCAACTCCGGCACTGATTTCATAGTTGCCATTGCTTGGAGCGGTGAAACGAATGACGCTGAAACTCTCAGGACGTCCGTTGACGCCGGGATGCGCCCACACAGTCCGCGGAGGAAGCACCGCCTGACCGCCGCCGGTGATTCCGACACTGCCGCTCGTGTTCGCGTAGACGGCGGGCTGTCCGGTCGTGCGCAAGAGCCAGCCCGTTACCGGCACGCCGTTGTCACAAGCTGCGGTGGTCAGCCAATCCAGCAAGCCGAACGTTCCGATGGGAGTTTCCTTCCAACCGTAGCTCCACACTCCGCCGGGATTCGCCGTCATTCCGAAATCCCGACCGACATCGAAGTCCGAATACACCACGACCTCGGGCGGTTGGTTGGTGACTACAGTGGCATTGTTGGTGGTTGGTGTGATGACAGCGGCCAGTTTCAGAGCAGAACCATACTCATTACCATCCGCTCCACGGCCCACTGCGAACTCAATGGCCTGACCAGCCAGCAATGATGTCACCCCTGAGTAATTGGTCGCGGACGCGCGTGAAAGGTTGGCTCCGAAGACCTCGTTACCTTGGACCACCACATGGAAATCGGTGTCGCCGGCCGGGCCAGCGGGTGAGTAGAGCGGTTCCACGGCGACGGCAATGTGGTAGTTGCCATTGCTCGGCGCGCAGAAACGGAGTGCACCAAGATTCTCCGGCCGGCCATTGAAACCAGGGTGAATCCAAATCCCACGTGGGGGAACCACAGCAGTGCCGCCGCCAAACACCGCAGGAGCGGCACCTGCATTCCAATATACGGCGGGTTCCGTCGTTACTGGCAGCATCCACCCACTCACCTGCGTTCCGTTGTCGGCTGGGAAAGATCTAGATTCCGCAACCAAATTGAACGGGCCAGCCACGGCACCCTTCCATCCGTAGCTCCAAACACCGCCGGGATTAGAACCAGCAGAGAAATCCCGGTTCGCGTCGAAGTCAGTGGTCGGAACCACAGTCAACGTCACGACAGCACTGGTAATCGCGCCCGCAATGTTGGTGATTACTACCGAGTAATTCCCCGCATTGGTCATCTGAACCGTGCCAATCGAAAGTGAAGAGCCGCTTGCTCCGTTGACCGGCGCGCCATCAAGCAGCCATTGAAACACGAGCGGTTCAGTACCCGACGCACTCACCATCAGGTTCACAGGCGACCCCACGATGGCACTCTGGCTTGGGGAGAGTGAAAGAATGGATGGCGGAACAGCAGGCGGCGGCTCGTTGGTTGTTGGAGTGACCAGAACAGACAATTTGAGAGCGGAGCCGTATTCGTTTCCGTCAGCTCCCCGGCCCACCGAGAAGTCCACGGATTGCCCCGAGTTCATAGCGAAGATCCTGAGGAAATTCGTTCCGGACTCACGACTAAGAAAAGCGCTGAACACTTCGGCTGCACCCACCGAAACGTGGAAGTCCGTGTCACCCGCCGGGCCGGACGGCGAGTAAAGCGGCGAAACGGCGGCCGTGATGTTGTAGTTGCCGTTGCTTGGTGCCGTGAACCGAAGGGCACCGAAGTTTTCCGGACGCCCGTTGAAACCGGGATGTATCCAAATGCCGCCGGGAGGCACAACAGCGGTGCCTCCGCCGAATGATGCTGAATTGGTGGTGCCGTTCCAATACACCGCCGGCTCGGTCTGCACGGGGAGATTCCACCCACGCAACGATGTGCCGTTCTCAGCGCTCATCGTCCACGGTTGGGCCAGGAGATTGAATGCACCCACCGGAGTTGGCTTCCATCCGTAGCTCCAAACCCCTCCCGGATTTGCGCCCACGGAGAACTCACGGCTGGCATCAAAATCAGTGACCGGCACCAGAGAGACCGTCACCACGGAACTGGTGACGGCTCCGGCGACGTTGGTGATCACCACGGAGTAACTGCCTGCTGAGGACAACTGCACAGAAGGAATAGTGAAGACAGAACTGTTTGCACCATCAATCACCTCGCCATTGAACAACCATTGGTATCGAAATGGGGCTGTGCCATCTGCCACAACCTGAAGCACCGCCAACGCGCCGGCGTGGACCGCCACCCCAGGCGTTAGGGATACGACTTTGGGTGCAGTAACGGGCGCATTCGTTGGAGTCACAACCGCCGTCAACTTGAGCGCCGAGCCATACTCGTTCGCATCCGCACCACGCCCTACCGCAAAATCAACCGTGTCTCCCGCTACGAGAGAAACCATGCCCGAGAAATTTGTGGCCGAGGTGCGGCTCAGGAACGCTCCGAATATTTCCGTCACTCCGGCGACAACATGGAAATCGGTGTCACCCGCAGGGCCGGATGGGGAATACAGCGGAGCCACGGTCGCAGTGATCTGGTAATTACCGTTGCTCGGAGCGGTGAATCGAAGCGCGCCCAGGTTCTCGGGCCGTCCATTCAGTCCAGGGTGAATCCAAATTCCACCCGGAGGAACCACGGCGGTTCCGCCGCCAAACAACGCCGAATTGGAAGTCCCGTTCCAATAGACCGCAGGCTCGGTTTGCACCGGCAGAATCCATCCACGTATCTGCGTCCCATTGTTTGCGCTGCCTGTGGTCGGCTGGGTGACGAGACTGAATCCACCGGTGGCCGTTCCCTTCCATCCGTAGCTCCATACTCCGCCGGGGTTGGCCCCGGTCGAGAATTCCCGGTTCGCATCAAAATCCGTCGCTGCCGAGGCGCAAATGGAGGAGGCCGATAAGGCGAGGAGTGTTGAGGTGACACCCAATGTACCAGTCACTGTAGATTTCATAAAATGCCTCTTATTTACGAGCAACCGAAGTCTATGAGCGCGATTTGGTTCTGCCAGCAGTTTCTCCACACGATTCTTGCTCCTCGCATCGCAAGTGGCAGCAGGCCGGGAATGGGGAAGATGCGGCTCAAACGACAACGAAATCACCCGTTGAATGGGCCAATCGGCGGGGTTTTCAAGTTGACCCATGACGAATCGGAAGGTGAATGTTGCGCCCCTAAATTATCAGCATGATCAAAGGCGCAATCCAAAAGTTTCTCAATGCACGGGGTTTTGCGATTATCCGTTACACCGCCGGCTATTCCCCGGAGCACCTGCGGACCTTTCAAGCCGTACGCGAATTCACGGCCACCAGCACTGAACGGCTGGCGGGCTTGGTTTCTGCCGTGGAGTACATCGTGGATAACAAATTGCCCGGTAGCTTCGTAGAATGCGGCGTCTGGCGCGGCGGCAGCATGATGGCGGCAGCCTTGACCCTGCTACAGAAAGGAGACACATCGCGTGACCTGTTTCTCTTCGACACCTTTGAGGGAATGTCGGCCCCGACTGAAAACGATGTGATGTTCGACGGTCAGAAAGCGAAAGACATCCTCGACTCGGTAGCTCCGGCCGAGGGTTTCGGGAACTACTGGTGCGTGGCAGGCTTGGAAGACGTGAAGAAAAATCTCTACTCGACCGGTTATCCAAAGGAGAAACTGCACTTCATCAAGGGCAAAGTCGAAGACACCGTACCGGGACAAGCTCCCGCGCAAATCGCGCTGCTGCGTTTGGACACAGACTGGTACGAATCCACCGCGCATGAGTTGAAGCATCTGTATCCCCGCTTGAACGAAGATGGCGTGCTGATCATCGACGATTACGGCCATTGGCTGGGCGCGCGGAAAGCCGTGGATGAGTATTTCGCGGCCCAACCATTTCACCCGCTTCTGAGCCGTCTGGACTACACCGGCCGAATTTCGATTAAACGCAGGGAACCTTCACGGGTCTAAGCCAGAAACATTCTCAAACCCATGACTGCACCATCCAATCGGAAGGGATTCCTTCTGCTCATTGCCATCCTCGGCGGAGTTCTAATCGTGTTGTTTCACCGGAGCTTCGAGGCCGGACAGGCGCTCTTCTCGAATGACGGTCCGCTCGGCACGATCCTTTCCCGCCCGTTGGCAATGCCGCAGGCGTTTGTCGGCATCTGGAACGACAATTACTGGGTTGGTGGCTACAACGGAAACCTCACCCCAAACTTCAGCGGCTTGATCCATTGGGTCTTTCAAGGAATCGGACGCGTCAACTTTTACGCTCCTAGCACCGTGCTGATTTTGGGGATGTGCGCGTGGGTGTTCTTTCGCCGCCTCGGCTGTAATACGCGAACGGCCATTCTAGCCTCGCTCGCCGCCGCATTGAACATGAACTACTTCTCCAATGTCTGCTGGGGTCTTGGTACTCGCGCGCTCTGCTTGGGGGCTGCATTCCTTGCTTTGGCCGCTGTGGAGACGAGTTTCGTCGTCCAACCCATCCTCACCAGCATCCTGGCCGGCCTCGCCATCGGCCTCTCGATCACCGAGGGCGGCGACAACGGCGCCATTCTCGCCGCATTCATCGGCACCTATGCGTTGTGGAAGTCCATCGTCGTCGCAACCTCGCCTGGCAAGGGCGTGGCGGCGGGCGTGGGCAAAGGAATTGTGATGGTCATTTTCGCCGCGATCATGGCCAGCCAGACGTTGAGCATCTTCGTTCGCACCTCGGTGAAGGGTGTCGTCGGCACGGCACAGGACACCCAGACCAAAGGCCAGAAATGGGACTTCGCCACCCAATGGAGCCTGCCGCCGCTGGAAACATTGCGGGTCATCATTCCCGGCGCGTTCGGTTACCGCATGGACACGCCCGATGGCGGGCAATACTGGGGACGCGTGGGCGAGGCCCCAAGCGCTCCGCAGCAAATGCCCCGCTATTCCGGCGCGGGCGAATACACCGGCGTACTCGTCGTCCTGATCGCGCTGTGGGCCGTGGTCGAGGCGTTGCGGAAGAAGGGCCAGGTCTTCACCAGTGCGGAACGGAAACTCATCTGGTTCTGGGCCGTGATGGGAATCGTGGCGGTGCTCCTCTCCTGGGGACGGTTTGCGCCGTTTTACAAGCTGGTCTATGCGCTGCCGTACTTCTCAACCATCCGCAATCCGATGAAGTTCATGCACGCGTTCAACCTCTGCGCCATGATCCTGTTCGCTTACGGCCTCATTGGATTGAACCGCCGTTATCTTGAAGGCGCGGACAAGAACACCTCGCTCTTCGACCAACTCAAGGCGTGGTGGTCCAAGGGACCGGCGAATGAGAAACTCTGGACCTGGGGCTGCATCGGCCTCGTTGCCCTGAGCGCCGTGGGCTGGCTCGGCGTGACGGGTTCGCGCGCGGAACTGGTGAAACACCTGATGAACACCGGATTCCCGGACCAGGCCGCCGCCGCGGAGATCGCACGATTCTGCGGACGTGAAGTCCTCCTCTACGTTGTGTTTCTCGCTGCATCCGTGGCGATGGTAACCTTCATCCTCAGCGGCGCGTTCTCAGGCTCGCGCGCGAAGTGGGCCACGGTGCTGCTCGGCACCGTCCTCGTGGTGGACCTCGCCCGGGCGAATGTGCCGTGGATTATTTACCAGGATTGGAAGGACAAATACGCGACCAACCCGATCAACGACATCCTCAAGGAAAAGCCGTATGAGCACCGCGTGACCATGCCACCGTTCCAAGTCAACCAGCAGTTCTCCATGCTGCAACAGATTTACCACGTCGAATGGCTGCAACACCATTTCCCCTACTATGGCGTGCAAAGCATCGACATCCCGCAGGAACCGCGCGTGCCCGCCGACAAACAGGCCTACCGAGACGCGTTGTCCCGCAACCTCGGCCGCCTCTGGCAGCTCACCAACACTCGCTACCTGTTCGGCCTGACCGGGCAGTTTGCCGACATGCTCAACGCGCAGCTTGACCCCGTCCAACGCCGCTTCCGCCAGGCCGCGGCCTTCACGCTCTTTGAGAAGAATCCCGTTACGCACAGCATCGGAGCCGAGACCAATGCCAACGGCCCATTTGCCCTTATTGAATTCACCGGCGCCCTCCCGCGCGCGAAGCTATACACCAACTGGGAAATCATCCCCTCCGAAACCAACCTCCTCGCCCGCCTTGGCGATACCAACTGGAATCCCGAAGCCACCGTGCTGATCTCCGACGCCGACGCGCCCAAGCCCGCTGCGCCCACCGCCGCGCCGGGCAAGGCTGAGATCGTTGCCAACACCTCGACGCGCCACATGGAAATCAAGACCACTTCCGACGCGCCAGCCATGTTGCTGCTCAACGACAAGATCGAACCTGAGTGGCACGCCTACATCGATGGCAAGCCGGCCAAGGTCCACCGCGCGAACTACCTGATGCGCGGCGTGGCCGTTCCGGCCGGAACGCACAGCGTCGTCTTCCGCTACGAAATGAAGCCCAGCGGCTTCTACCTCGTGCTCGGCTGCAACCTGGCCGGCCTCGGCCTAGTCGGCATCGTGGCCTGGAGCGCCAAACGCAAAAAGGCCGCGGAAGCAGCGAAGTGATTCATCATTCGTCATTCATCATTCGTCATTCCGAGCCGTCGGACGCGCCATGCCATTCCGCACTCCGCATTCCGCACTCCGCATTCCGCATTTGAATGGGTCACCAGGATTCCTACTACAAACACAACGAAGCCTACGCCGAGCATCTGGCCGCGTGGGATCCCGCGCTTTACGGTAAATACGCCGACACGCTGCGCCCCGCCAAACCCGGCGCGCGCGCCCTCGACGTCGGCTGCGGCGTCGGCCAGGTGGCGGGGCGACTGGCCTGCGCGGGCTTCGAGGCCCATGGCGTGGATGTCTCCGAGCCAAACATTGAGCGTGCGCGCCAAGTCTGCCCGCGCTGCCAGCTTTACGACGGGAAGAGGCTTCCCTTCGCCGATGGCTACTTTGCCAGCGCCGGCGCATTGAACGTGCTTGAACACGTCGATGAACCCGAGGCGTTCATCCGCGAACTCGTGCGCGTCGTCGAGATCGGCGGCAAAATCGTGCTCTCCTCTCCCAACTTCTTCCGCGTTTTCGGCTTCCGCGATTACCACCCGAAGATGCGGGGCGTCGGCAACAAGCTGGCCAACTGGAAACGCCTCCGCGAGAAGCGCGCCCAGATGCGCACCCAACCAGACACCGTGCGCTTCGACCGGATGACGCCGATCATCAAGGAGCCGTTCACGCCGGACGACGACGCCATTGTAGCGACGAACGCGCTGGAGATGGAATTCTTCCTCGAACGCGCCGGCTGCGAAGTCCTGAGCGTGGAATGCACCGACCGTCATGTGGCGAAGCCGGTGGATTTCCTCCTCAACCTCGGTCCGTGGCGCTACGCCATGTTCAACTCATTCCTTGTCGCGCGGCGGGTTCGGTGACGCTTCGCCCGCGCAGGCGCACCCTGCCCCGTTATTTTCCCGCCCCGCCGAAACGCCCGTTCAATTCTTCGAGCAATCTCGGCACGTAGGAATTGTAGCGCGCATCCGGCGATTTCCCCTTTTCCGGCAGCGCCTTGATTGCTACCGCCACTGGCGCGGCCTTGGGGCCGAGCGCATCCAGCGCGTTCAACGCGGCCAGCGCGGAGAAGACGCCGTGACGGCCCCAGTCCGCCTGCTCCG
>CAYQWK010000120.1:11329-15084 GCA_964420805.1 uncultured Bifidobacteriaceae bacterium
CCGCGAGGATGCGGTCGATCTCCGCCGCCGGGACGACCGCCTGCTCCGCCAGCAACGCCAATGCGGGCTTCGCGTCCGCCTCCGCGCCGTGCTGCGCCAGCGCCTGCGCGGCGGCGATGCGCACGCTGGGCGACGAATCCTTGAGCACGCCGCGCAATTCCTCCGACGCGGCCTTCACGGCCGTCGCGCCGCGCATCAGCAAACCAAGCGCGGCCCAGTACCGCACCGCGCCGTCGCTGTCCGTCAGCGCCGCCTTTAAAGCGGGAATGGCGGACGCTTCGCGCATCGACGCCAGTTCGGCCGTTGCGAAAACACGCGCGAAGGGATATTTCCGCTCGTCATGCCCGAGGTCATGAGGCGAGCCGCCGTTGGCGCGGTCCAGGCGTTCGCCCTCGGGGATGAAGCCCACGTCGCGAATTCTCGCCGCGTGCTCCTGTTGTGCCTTGCGGAGTCGCGCCTTCACCTCCTGAAGCGCGGGCGAGCCAGCCAGGTTGTTCACCTCGTCCGGGTCGGTTTGCAGATCATAAAGCTCCTCGGCAGGCTTCTCGTTCCAGAAGGCGTCCTGCGCCGTGTTCAACCTGCCGTCGTCATGCCGCTGCTTCCAAACGCGCGTCGTCGGAGTCTGGAACATGAAGTCAATGTGCTGGCCGTAAATCAGATGCGGCATGTAATTACGGATGTAAACGAACCGCCCGTCCGTGACGCTGCGCACCAGGTCGTAACGCTCGTCCATGCGCCCACGAAAGCCGTGCAGGAACGGCTGCGGCTCGGTGATGAACCGCCCGAGAAACGCGCGACCCTCCATCCAATCCGGCGGCTTGATGCCGGCCAGGCTCAACACCGTCGGCGCGAGGTCCACGAAACTCACCAACCGGTCCGACTTCCCGCCCGGCTTGTATTCCGGCGGGCGCAGTTGTTTGAACTTCTCCGGGATGAACACTACCAGCGGCACATGCAACCCCGAGTTGTAAGGCCACCGTTTGCTGCGCGGCATCCCGGCCCCATGGTCGCCGTAGTAAAAGACAATCGTGTCCTCCGCCAACCCGGCTGCATCGAGTTCCGCCAGCCGTTTGCCCGCATCCGCGTCCGCCGCGCTCACCACGTCGTAATACTGCGCCCAGTCACGCCGAACCTCGGGAGTGTCCGGATGATACGCCGGCACGCGGACCTTTGCCGGATCGTGAACGGCCGTGTGCGGGCGCGCGCGCACCTTGCTCTCGTGGCTTTTCTCCGAATTGAAGACTGCGAAGAACGGCTGGCCCGCCGCGCGATTGCGCCAATGTCCCTGGCGCGACGACTCGTCCCACACCTTGCCGGGCTTCTCCACGTTGTAATCCTCCTTGGCGTTATTCGAGCAGTAGTATCCCGCCTCCCTCAGGAACTGCGGAAAGAACCGCTTCCCCTCCGCGCACGGCACCATGCTCCGCATGTGCTCACCGCCCGACGACGGCCCGTAAAGCCCCGTGATGATCGTCGTCCGGGCCGGCGCACAAACCGGGGCGCAGCTCCACGCGCGCGTGTAGATCATCCCGCGCGCGGCCAGACCATCCACGTTCGGCGTGGTGGCGAACTTGTCGCCGTAACAACCCATCTGCGGCCCGTGATCCTCGCTCGTGATCCAGAGAATGTTCGGGCGCGGCGGTTCGGCGGCGCGAACCACGATGCCGGTTGCCAGCAACACAGCGGTGAGCATTTTCATAAAGCAGTCTTTCCAAGCCGCGCGCTCCGCACCGGCAGCAGCCCGCCGTCGACGGCCGGACCCCGGTTTGAAATGCGCGGAATTCCCGGAAAACAAACCGCCGCCCTCCGGCGCTGTCGAGAACAACAAACCGCGGTGATTCGCGTGTATTCACGGTTCAGCTTCAGCGTTCGGTTGTGAATATGCCCCCGCGGATTTCATTCAGAACCCGGCACATGAAAGTAATCCTGCTCCGCGCGCTGCTCGCCTGCCTGTTGCCCGCGACGTTCGCCGTCCGATCCTTGGCCGCAGAAAGCAACCCGCCGGCAAGCCCCGAGGTGACGGCGGCGATGCAGCCCTATCTGGACAGCTTCAAGCTCGCCGGCTTCATCAGCGTCATCGCCGACAAGTCGGGCAAGGTGCATTACCAGAACATGCTCGGCCACGCCGACGTCGAGACGAGAAGAAGCATCAGCGAGAACAACGTGTTCTGGATCGCGTCGATGACCAAGATGTTCACTGGCGCCTCCATCTTGATGCTGGTGGACGAGGGCAGGGTCAGCCTGGACGACCCGGTGACCAAATTCATCCCGCAGCTCGGCAAATGGATGGTGGTGGCGGAAAAGGACGACGCGCACGTGCTGCTCAAGCCGCTCGAACGTCCCGTGACCATCCGCCACTTGTTGAGCCACACCAGTGGACTGGCCGGGAGCGCCGAATTGCAGAAGGAGACAGGCCCGGACAGCACACCGTTGAAGGCGCGCGCGCTGAGTTCAGTCACCGGCCCGCTCCAGTGGCAGCCCGGCACGAAATACCAATACGGCAACCAGGGCATGAACATCGCCGCGCGCATCGTCGAGATCGTCAGCGGGATGCCCTACGAGGATTTCCTGCAAAAGCGCCTCTTCGACCCGCTTGGCATGACAGAAACGACCTTCTGGCCGAGCGACGCGCAGGTGGCACGGCTGGCGGGCACCTACGGCCCCAACAAGGAGAAGAATGGCCTCGCCAAAGGCGGCATCGGATACCTGACCAACCCCCTGAGCGACCGGACCCGCCGTTTCCCGGAGGCCGGCGGCGGCCTGTTCTCCACCACCCACGACATTCTGCGCTACGGGCTGATGCTGGCAAACAACGGCGAACTGAATGGCAGGCGCTACCTGTCGCCCGCGGCGATGGACGAACTGCGCAAGGAACAAACCGGCGCGACCAAGGTCAACTACAGCCTGGGCTGCCACCTTCGCAACGGCATGTTCGGCCACGACGGCGCATACGGCACCGACCTTTCCGTCAATCCCACCAATGGGATGGTGGCTGTCTTCATGGTGCAATGCCCCGGACCGGACCAATGGGCCGCGCGCGACCTCTTCCTCAAGACCGCAACAAAAGTCTTTCCCACGATCCCTCGCTGAATCCGTGAGAAGGTGACCAATCATTCGCCGGCCTCGTCTTCGCGCCGCCGACGTGCATCTCCCCCACCGCGAGCGGGCAGTTGGAAAGAAAGTTGGGAGCAAGTCTGGTTGGCGATTGGTGCTTGTGCCCGGGAATAAAATCCATTGGCCGTCATCTCACAAATGACCGGCTTGCAACGAGAAGCAGCGACAGTGAGACTTTGGCCAATGACAATTTGATTTATGCCCGTATTCGTTGAACCCGATCCACCTTACGCCGCCCCCGCTCCGCATTCGACCGAAACCGTCATCGCCGTGCGCGGATTGACCAAGGTCTTCAAGGATTTCTGGGGCCGGCCCAAGGCGCGGGCGGTGGACGGCGTGGACTTCGAGGTGCGGCGAGGCGAGGTGTTCGGGCTTCTCGGGCCGAACGGGTCCGGCAAATCCACCACGATCAAGATGCTGCTCGGATTGTTGCACCCGACCAAGGGCGTGATCGAGGTGTTTGGCCGCTCGCCGCGCGACGTGAAGACAAAGGAGCGCATCGGTTATCTGCCCGAAGAATCTTATCTCTACCGCTACCTCGATTCACGCGAGACACTTCAGTTCTTCGGCAACCTCTTCAGCATCGAGAAGGACGAGCGCAACCGCCGCTCGGAGCAGTTGCTCGATATGGTCGGACTCAC
>CAYQWK010000121.1:0-15046 GCA_964420805.1 uncultured Bifidobacteriaceae bacterium
CACCAGCCCGGCCTTGGGCGCGACCAGGTCCTTGTCCTCGTGGCCGCGCACCACAGGCGCGCTCCGCAGCAGGCGTGGATACGTCACCAGGTCGTAGCTCACGCCACCGAGCAGCAGGAGCGACTTGTGGACGCGCCAGTCGTAGTACGCGTAACCGGTCACGCGATCCGCCGGCTCGCTGAACGAACCGTGGAACGGCACCTGAAGAGCATCGGGAGTGTTCGGGTTGAGGAAGTTCCTCCCGGTCAACTCGCCATTCTGATAGCGCGCGCCCAGCGTCAGCGTGTGATCGCCGGCCCGGAAAATCTGATTCAACTCCGCCGTCCACGCCTCGTAATCGGCGCGGTAGTTCACGTCATACCGGAGCGACCCAGGCACGATCACGCCGGTGCCGGTTTGCGCCAGCACGAGAAACGGCACTTCCCCGTCCGTCATCTTCTGATCGTAGGCCAGTCGTCCGCCGAGCAGCAGTGTGTGGACGCCCGGCGCCCACTCATGATGCCATCCTCCCAAGGCGATCGGGCGTTCCCGCTCGGCGTAGTGGTAGTCCGGATCGAGTGATTTCTTCGCGTTGTAGTACTGAAAGTTGTCTCCGCTCTCGTAGTCCTCGTATTTCACCAGCAGCAATGCCGAGTCCTGCGGCGTGAACTGCTGCTTCACGGTGGTGTACCATTCTTTGCGATCAAGCTGGTTGTTTCGGCGCACGCCGTCGTTGTGCTGGTAGTCGAGGTCGAGTGCCCATGCGGTGCTCCCGATGTTGCCGAACTGGGAGGCCAGTTCGTGAATCTCCCTGTCGCTGCGCACGAGCGTGTCGCTGCTCAACCCAATGCGATCCTGCGCGAAGAGCCGGCTGTATTCCTGTTGCGAGACGTGCTGGGAGAGCGGCGTGGCACCGACCGGGGAAAGCAGGTTGGCCAGGAGCAGTTCGCCAAACCACGGCGTCTCGTAACGAAGATTGAACCGCGTCGGATCGCGCAGCCGGTCAAAGTTGTCCGCCATGAACTGATGCGCGGAGAAGTTTGCCCGGTCGTAACTCACCGCCCGGGCGGCCTCGTTGAAGCTGACGTTTTCCAACCCCGCGCGCTCGTACACGCGGGCCAGGTTCGCCCCGCGCACCGCACGATCCTCGTCGAGCAGCAGCCGCGAGCGAAACAACGCGCGGTTGTCATTCAGCCGGATGGATTTCTCCAGCTCATCCACCGCCTCGTTGACCCGATGTGTCTCAAGGTGCAGCAACGCCGCGTAAAGCCACGGGGTTGGGTCGTTCGGATCGAGCGCGCGGGCTATGTCGAATTCCTGCGCGGCCACCCGCGAGTTTCCGGCATCCTGCGCCGCCTTGCCCGCGTAGCTGCGCAACAGGGAGCGCGTTGGTTCCAGCACGGCAGCCAGGGCGATGTCGTCCCGCCCCGCCGTGCGTTCGCCCTGGCGGATGCGGACCAGACCGCGACCAAGCCAGCCATTGGCGAGCGATGAATCCAGTTCAATGGCCCGGCCAAACGATGCCAGTGCCGGGTCCAGGCGGTCATCCGCCGCGAGAAGAAATCCGTGTAGCGCGTGCGCCTGCGCGTTGGACGGGGCGAGTCTCAGTGCCTCGTCCACGGAAGCTCGCGCGGCTTTCGTGCGGCGGAAACTGAATTCAAGCTCAGCCACGCGCGCGTGCGCAAAGCCGAACCCCGGCGACTTCGCCACCGCAGCTCGCGCCGCGCGCAACGCAGCTTCGAGATCATGCACCGCCTGGTGCGCGTAGGAGGCGGCGAGCAGTTCGCTGGCGCTGCCGCCGGGCGCTGGACGCGGGGTTACGGCGCGCCATGAATTCGTGGAGAGCGGCGGCGCCACAGCGTCGAGCATGACGCGCAGAGCATGCATGGCCGGATGCTTCGGCGCGCCGCGTTCGACGATACCCTCAGCCTGCTCGATGTCACCGACGCTCAGCAGCAGCGCGGCATAGAGGGCCTGTTGCGCAGAATCGGTCGTCTGTGGCGCGGCAGGATGGCCGGGGAATTTCTCCAACGCCGTGCGCAGGTCGCCTTCGCGATACGCACGTATGCAAACAGCGAAAGCCTTGTCCTCCGCCAGCGCGAGTTCCTCCACATCGAGCACACCGGGGTAATGGATCCACCACTGCACGATGTTCTGAGCCTGTAGGATCGGGCGCACCTCTATGGGCCTGCCATCAACGACAACACCCTGAAAACCTCTCGGCACCCGTTGTTCCTCCGCGCCACGGCGCAGCAACACTTCGCCGTCGAACATGGTGAAGACGGATTCACGGCGCTCGACATCAACGGTTACACAGAACTCCGTGCCCTTGGGCACTGCGGCGACTTGCGGCGTCTCAATGGGCGTCGAATCCGGTCCGGCTCGGTGAATTACGTAGATGCTACCCCTCTCGATGCGTGCGGCGGGCGCCTTGTTCGGCGTCTTCCTGACAATGGTGAACTTGGTGTCCTGCCGAATGCGCCAATCGTCGCCGTCCTCGAACACACCAGCGGCCTCGGAATGAAGTTTGGTGTAAAGTGTGTCACCGAAGTTGAGCTTCTGCGGGACGCCGGGAACGATCTCGCTCGCGCCGAAGGCTTGATAGCGGACTTCGCCCCGCTTTTCGCGCATCTCGCCGGTCTGGTCGCTGGCGCGCGACTCGGCACTGCGGGCGGTTGCCAGGGCGAAGGACAGCAGCGCGATGATTGTCAGCAGAGCTTTGGGGAAGGAGGTCGAAAACTGCGCCCTGCCGAGTCGGTTGGCTCCAAGATCCATTCTGCGCGCCATTCGATGTGTGTCAGTCAACTGGGAGTTCATGCAACAGCTCCTTTGCCCAGCGGCCCAGCCAGTTGGTGGCCATGCCCCCGGAGATTTCGCCACGGAACTCGATGAGCGAGCGCGCCAGCACCGGCTCTGAAACACGGTCCGCCGAATAGCGCAACCCGGCCACAGACTCGGCCAGCGCCGGCAGCCAAGCGGGCGGTGGCGCCTGTTCCGTGAAGACGCTCCAGCCTCCGCCTGCCGCGCTAACAACGAATCGTGCGTCGGCGCTCAGACACACTCGCGAGACCGCCTGCTGCGATGTGATCCAGTCGGAGATCGGCAGGCCGGTGCGCGTGTCCCAGAGCCGGATCTTGCGGCTTGACGTGCTTGTGACAAGCGTCCCGCCGTCCGCGCCAAACTGCGCGCAATTCACCACCGCGTCATGCAACAGCGGTTCGCACACCGTTTTGAGAGTGTGGCGATTCCAAATCCGCGCCGTACGGTCACGCGAGGCGGTGGCGGCCAGCACGCCGTTGGTCGTGGCATCGGCGAAGGTCACGGTGTCGCCGTGCGCGGCGGAATAGCGAGCCATTTCCTCCGCCGGAATGCCAACCCGCTTGGGAAACAGCGCGGTCAGCGCCGGCCCGGTTTCCAATGGCGTCGGCTCCGCTCCGCTCCCTCCGAGCATGGTCCACAGCCGCGCCCCCGCCCCGTCGGCCAGCACGGCAATGCGACGGCCCCCCGCGTCAAACGTGGCATCAAGCGCCTGCCGCGCGGTGGCTCCGGTGGCGGCAACGACCTGACCGCTCTCTGCGCTCCACACGCGCGCCACGCCGTCGTCGCACGCGGTAAGCACCCAGCGCCCATCCGGGCTGAACCGTGCGGTATTGACCGGCCTGGGATGAACCATGGCCGGCGCGGCCATATTGCCCGTGGCGGTATTCCAAATCTGTACCACCCCGTCGCGTCCGGCAGTGACAACGCGCGAACCATCCGCGTTGAACGCGGCGTGCTCAATCGTCTCCTCGCCGTGCAACGTAAAGGTGAGTTCCCCGTTTTCCGCGCGCCTCATTCGCGCCACCCGGTCTGATCCAGCGCTGACCAGCAGCCGTCCGTCCGGCGAGAAGGCCAGCGAACGGATCACTCCCTTGTGCGCGTTGGTCGCCACAATCCAACGGTCCGCCGCGTCGAGGCCGCGCAACCAGATTGCGCCCGATTGCGTGGCCAGAGCCAGTCGGTTTCCTTCGGTCGCCAGGACAGCGGTTACGATGGCGTCGCCATCCGTCCGCCAGCACGCAACCGGTGCCGTCGAGGTGACGGACAGCATCAACACCGCGTCATTTGTCACAAGCAGCAAGGAGGGCGGCCCGCCGGCCCGTTCGCGAAACGCGACAAACGGCACCGGCGTTTCCCAGGCGAATTCGCGGACGATCTTCCCGTCCACGCCGCTCCAGAGGCGGGCTCCAGCTTCGAGTCCGGTGGCGATCCAGCAGCCGTCACGACTGATGGCGGCGGCGAAGACCCGATTGCTTTTGTGCGGCAGTTCGAGAGCGGCCTTGGCGGCGGAACCGAAAACGGACAGCGCGGCCCCCCCCGCGTTGGTGCCGGCAATGGCGAGTCGGCCGTCCCCTCCAAAAAAAGCCAGTGAAACCCCCGCGCCAAGCGACTCGCTCAAGGGTGCGAGAATGCGGCGGTGGTGGAGGCGGTTGACGATGCGCGCAGCGGCCACGGGATTAGCGGGGTCATCGCGCAGCACACGGGCCAGCGTGGCGATGGCGGCAGAAGGGTTGCCGTCGTTGAAGAAATTCTCAGCCTTCTGGGTTTCAAGGCGCGTGCTGAGCGCGGCGGTGCGGGCGCGCTGGGTTTCGGCACGACGCCACTGCCAGGTGATGCCGATGACGGCGGCCAGCGCGCAGACACTGGCGGCGGCGAACGCGGAGGCAAGAAGCGGATTGCGGCGGGTCCACTTGATTGCGCGTTCCCAGGTGCTGATCGGCCGCGCGAGGATGGGTTTGCCAGCCAGCCAGCGCTCCAGTTCATCGGCCAGCGCGGAGGCGGTGGTGTAGCGGTGCGCCGGTTCCTTCTCAAGGCACTTCAGGATGATGGTTTCGAGATCCTTCGTGATGACCTTGTTGAAGTCGCGGGGCGACGGCGGCGTGGCGGTGCGGACCTGTTCGAGCACGTCCATCACCGACTGACCGACGAAGGGACGGCGGCCTGCAACCAACTCGTAAAGCACGGCGCCGAGCGCGTACACGTCGGAGGCGGTGGTGATGCCGCGGGTGTTCCCGGCGGCCTGCTCAGGGGCCATGTAGGCCGGTGTGCCCATGATCGCGCCGCTCATGGTGCCCTGGGTGTCCTGTTCGGTGAGCTTGGCGAGGCCGAAGTCGGTGACGTGCGGCTCGCCGGATTCGTCGAGAAGGATGTTGCCTGGCTTGAGGTCACGGTGGAGCACGCCGCGCTCGTGGGCGTGCTGGACGGCGCGGGCGATCTTCACCATGAGTTCGCCACAGCGGCGGAGCCAGGCGGCGTCGCGGCTTTTGCAGGCGGCGTTGAAGCCGGCGAGGCTCTCGCCCTCGACGAGCTTCATGCTGAAGAAGTGGTGCTTCTCGTGCTCCCCGATTTCGTAAATGGGAACGATGTTCGGATGATCAAGGGCGGCGGCGGCCTCGGCCTCGACGCGGAAGCGCCGGATTTCGTCCGCCTGAGCCAGGCGACCGGCGAGGATCATCTTGAGAGCGACGGTGCGGTTAAGGCTCACCTGCCGGGCGCGATAAACGACACCCATCGCACCGGAGGCGATCTCGCCGATGAGCGCATAATCACCGAAGAACGACAGCCCGGGGGCGGGCAACGGCTCGACAAGCTGCGCTTCGTCAATGCGAAGCGTCGCAGCGACCGGAGCGGGCTGGTTTGGGCTGTCGTTCATGCCGGCATTCCCATGTCATGCTCACGGGCCTTTCACCCGCACCAACAAACCGGCGAGGTAACGCATCTCGCCCTCGATTTCGGCGCGGTCGTGGATGGTTTGTGAGACCTCCTCGCGAAAAAAGTCGTAGTAGGCCTCGCGGAGGTCGAAGACGATTTTCTTCACATGGTTCTCGTTCAACTGGAGCGCGGCGGCGGCCTCCTGGTAGGAGTGCGCGCCGGCACCACCAAGGACGCACAAATGAAGCGTCTTGAATCGTGCGGCGTGGCCCTTGCGCTCCCAGGCGTCGGAGAGCCGCGTCATGACGCGCAAGTGCGTGGCGCGGGCGAACTCGATGTCCAGTGCCTCATCGGGGGCTTCGACTGTTCCTGGGTTTTGTGTCTCGTCGAATTCCTCGTGGGCGGCCCCCCCGCCGCGCTTGGCAGCCTTCTCCGCGGCGAGTTTGTCCCGGAGAAAATTCCTCATGCAGACCAAAAGGAAGGAGCGGAATTTGGCGGCCTGCCGTTCGACGTGGCGGAAGGGGTTGCGCTGGTGCATGGCGAGGAGGAAGTCCTGCGCCCAATCCTCCGCCATGGCGGCAGGCATCCATCCGGGACGCGCGCGCTGGAACCAAAGGTGAATCACCTGCTGGTACCGTTCGCAGAGCGCATCCAGCGCCTTTTGCATCCGTTCGGGATCGGTGTCGCCAGCCTCGCGCACGAGCGTCCACAAGGTGGGCGGAAAAGGCGAGGCGGCTCCGCGCGTGGTCGTGGCCGGGGAGGAAACCCTGTTCTCAGTGGTGGTGCCGGGGTTCATTGGGCGTGAACATTGCGCGGCATTCACCGCGAATGCCAGCCTCTTGATGACGAGCGAGAAGATGTGGTGATCCATCCGGGTTCCTCCAGGCCGCTCAACCTTCCTCGCGCGAGAACTGGTCGATCATCGCCGCGTGATCGAGGCACGCCGCCGCCATCTCCCGACCGATGATCACCGAGGCCACGCCAGCCGAGGTGTTGTCCGACACCCCGGCCTCTATCTCTTTGCGCCGGCGCCAGCGAAAGTACTTTTCCAGCGTGGCCGTGATGGCGGCGCGGTTGAGCCGGCGGAAACGGCGGATGGACTGTGGATCGGGGAAGTCGTCGCCGGCAGCGGCGCGGAACTCGCCGTCATGCGCCAGGGCCAGCTCGATCTCCTCGGAGCGGCAAATACCCTTTGCGTAGGCGTAGCTCACTACCCCAAGCAGGCTGGCCGGCGGCAGGGAATGGCCGAGGCCGCGCGGCACTACCACCGACGTGGGCGCGCTGGCGGCGCATTGCGCGGCGGCACGTGCGATGACGATGGTGGCAGTTTCGTCCCCGGGATTGGCGTTAGGCGGCATTCTGCCGGGGGCGAACTTCCAAAGGTGCGTCGCGGGGGATTCAGTCTGCGGATTGGTGTCGGCGGTGTTCATGTTGTCTGGCCTTTCTTTGGTTCAATCTGGGAAACGGGAGCGGCGGAACGAGGTTACGGAATTTCTGAAAATTTTCGCGGCGACATGCCGGTTGAGGTTGGGACCGCTATTCGCCCCTGGCTAATTGCTCGCCTTCACCGTCGAGAAGTTGTTTGAGCGCGGCGGTGAGTCGCTTTGCGTCGATGGTTTCAAAATGACGCCGCTCCCATCGCTCACAGAACAGCTTGGCTTCGGTGGTCGAGATGGCATTCCGACGAAGCACGTCCTTCGTTTGCGCAATCTCGTCCTTGGTGTAACCGAGGCTTTTCAGTGCCGCACGGAGAGACATCCATTTGGTGAACGACGTGACGCGAGTCTTCAGATCAACCAGCAGCAGGTCAAATTGCGGCGTGCGCGTGGTAATGCCGTGGCGTGCTGGCGGCACGCCTTCCGCGGCGCGAGCGACCGGCTCGGTAAGGAGGCAACAGCAAAGCAAGCAGGGCAGAAGATTGCGGCGAATTGGTCGGAGCGGGTTCATGGTCAGTCCTTTCGGCTGGAGATTCTGGTTTGGATTTCGGTTCGCTTTCATGGTCTTCACCGCGAAGCAACGGGGCGGGGTGGGCGCGGGTTACGTAAAATCCAACGCGCGAGTTCTCCATCGCCTCCGTCCGGCCTCGCTACCCGGTTGAGGAACGGTCGGAACCGGACGATAGTTCAGCCGTCGGCCAGGGCTTGCGCGAGCGGAGGGACGCCCTGCCTGATCGGACTGAATGTGGCGATGGAATGCCGGAGAATGTTTCTGTGTGTTCGGCGTCGAGTCGTTGTGTGTCGTGTGACACACCCGGTCAGGCAGGTCGTCCCCCTGCCGCCTTCAGTCGCCGCCGAGTTTGAGCAGGCGTTGAAACTGTACCGCGCTCAATGGCATGACAGAGAGCCGGGATTGCTTCACCAGAGGAATTTCACAAAGGACTTTGTCCGCCTTGATCGCGGCGAGGCTCACAGGCGTCGGCAGCGGACGGATTGGAGCCAGGTCCACGCACGACCAGTCACCTTCGTCAGCGGTGGGATCGGAGTGGAATTCCCTGTCCACCTTCGCGACGCCGACGGCCTGTTTTTCCGCGCCGCTGTGATAGAAAACTACGAGGTCACCGCGTTTCATGGCCCGGAGGTTGTTTCGCGCCTGGAAATTCCTCACGCCAGTCCATTCGGTCCGCCCATCCTTTACGAGCATGGACCAGGAATAAGCTCCGGGTTCGGATTTGATGAGCCAGTGGTTCATCGGTGGAACGCCGGCAACTCGCGGCATCACTTCGTCATCGAGAAGAGCATCAGCACGCGCGGGCCTTTGTCGGTCTGCATGGCGTGCTGCTCCTCATCGAAACCATGCGGCACGGCGAGTCCGTCGCAGGACTTGTCGAAAGTGGGCTGGCCGTTGACAAACAGCATGTAATGGTGCGTCCGGTTGCTCGGGATGTGGTGGATGGTGACGTGCCAGGAATCGAGCACGCCGTCATGCTGGAGCGCTACACGCTGCCATTTGGTGAAGGTGCCGGTGATCTCGACGGACTGGGCTTCCTCAGTCTGGCCGTCAGGAAGGCGCCAGCGAAAAACCTTCGAGAACGTGTGCTTGCTGTCATTGCCGTGCTGGCGGCGTAACGGTGCAACGGAGGTGGGAATCTCGAAGTGAACCGGGCCGCCTTTCTGGGGCGGCTTTTTCGCAAACATGCTGCTGATCTTGCCGAGCATACCGTGGAGTGCGCGGAAGTTAGTGATGCTCCTCTGACTAGACAAGTGCGCAACAGGGCGCGTGAGAAATAGTTTTTGCTCCCTTGACCATGGCAGGTTTTTGTGTGCGGCGTGCGGCCTGCCTCAGGAAACGACTTCCACCACCGCCGTTCCGCCGCGATGGTCGATCACGCGGACCATCGCGTCGCGCCCGATCATCTCCCCCTGCGACATCACATCGAGAATCGTCTCGCCAAACCGCGCCTTACCGCCGGGACGCAGCACCGAAAGTGTCACACCGGTCTGGCCGAGCCAGGCCTTCTCCTGCTGCTCGTAAGCCGCGGTCGTGGCCACGCCGCTGGCCCCCTGTGACACCAGCGTCGAATAAACCGACGTCTTCGGCAGGTACCTTGCCAGCGCCCAAATCGCCGCCGCGGAACCAACTGTGGCAATGAGCAGCACCTGCAAGGCGCGGGTCAGACTCTCCGCCGTCGGTGCGGCAAACCGCGGGAGCGCGGGCAGCCCCGGTGTGACCGGCACTCCCGGATAAAAATCAATCAACGCCATCACCACCGCCGCCAGCATCAGCAATCCGCCGCAAACCCCGAGCGCAATGGTGCCGGGAAACACGAACAGCTCCAGCGCCAGTAACACCGCGCCCACGATGAATACCAGCAGCCACTCCAGTCCCGAGAAACCCGCGATGTATCCGCCAAGGAAGTAGAGCGCGAAGGCTGCAATGCCGATGATGCCGGGCGCGCCGAAGCCGGGCGTCTTGAACTCGATGTAAAGGGCGATGGCGCCGATCATGAGCAGCAATGGGCTGATCGTGTTGAGCCACGAGCCGAGCCGCTCCGCCCCGGTGGGCTTCACCTCCACCCGCCGCGCCTGGGCGTAGCCAAGCCGGTCCAGCAGCGCATCGACATCCTTCACCGTACCCGAGGAAAGCAGGGGCACCGGAGGCTTGCCATAGGTCTTGGCGGCCTCGGTGTCCGTGAGCGTGAGCAAGTCGCCCTTCTTGTTCAGCGTCACCCCGTCCAGGATGAGTTCCTTGTTCACGTCGATCATGGCCTCGACCACCGCAGTGTTGTGCCCGTTCTTTTCCGCCACGCGGCGGACCAGCGCGCGCACGGCGGATGTCATCTTCGCTCGATAAACCTCGGGGATGTCCTTCACGCCGCCTTCGGGACTGAGCATCACTGGCGCGGCCGCGCCAATGACGCTTTGCGGCGCCATGAAAATCTTCCGGGTGGCAACGGCAATGAACGCGCCAGCCGAAAACGCGCGGTCGTTCACGAAAGTCACCGTCTCCCCCTTGAACTCGCCGAGCACGCCGATGATGTCCTCCGTCGAGTCAATCCGCCCGCCGTCGGTCTTCATGTCGATCACCAGCAAGTCGGCCTGGGCGGAGATCGCCTCCTTCACCCCGCGCCGCACGACGTAAAGCATCGGCGGCGCGATGTCATCCCGCACGGGCAGGACAAAGACCGTCTTGCCGCGGGTGGAAATCTGCGGCGCGTTGGTGTCGGCGGCCAGCACCGCCAGGGCAGTGAGCAGCCAGAGGAGGCATGTCTTCATGGCCGCACCGTAGCGGAACCGCGGAATGGCGGCAACTGGCGCCCTGAATCACCGAATTCGCGCGGATCCGGTTGTCGGCGAACTGCGTCGGCAAACGGAGGCGAAACCGGCTGAACGCCATCGGCACGAAACGAAGGTTGGCGCCGAGCGCAGTCGGGACAGAAACCCGTTCTCGCCACTACGCGCGGTTTGCCTATCCTTCGCGGCACCCTATGGAACCACGTTCCGCAATTCTTCTGACCGCATTGCTTGCGACGGTGCTGCTGTTTCCTGCCTGCCGCGACCGCCGTTCCAGCGGCGCCGGCGCGGAGGACGAACTCACGCGCCTGAGCAACGTAGGCAAAGCCCAACTCGACCGCGGCGACGCCGGTTCCGCTACCGCCACCTTCGAGAAGGCGCTGGTGCTGAACCCGGCGCATCCCGACGCGCGCCTGAACCTGGTCAACGCGCTGTTGCTGGCTGGCAACGACGCCCGTGCGGCGCAGATCGCGCGGGCCGTGCTCGATCAGGACCACAATAATGCCGCCGCGTATTTTCTCGCCGGCGCGGCCGAGAACCGGCAGCGCAATTTCATCGAGGCAGTGAAGCTCCTCACCTCGGCCAAGAACATCGACAAGACGGTGAACGCGGTGAGTTTCCAACTCGGCCTGGCCTACGAGGGCCTGACCAATTACGCGGCGGCCATCGAGCAATTCGAGGAGGTCGAGCAGTTCGATCCGGAATTTCCGGCCGTGCATTACCGGCTGGCGCAGCTCTTTCTCCGCACCGGCCGCCAGGACGACGCGACGAGGCAGATGGACGCGCATCGCGCCTGGCTGGCAAAGCATCCTGGCGCGAGCCTCACCGCCGCCACGCTCGAACGCTGCAAATACACGCAGGCCCGGGTGCCGTTCAAACCAGAGCCGGCCGACCCGCACGGCGTACGCGTGGTATTCACCGACGCGACAGCGGCGGCGTTTCCGCGGCAGTTCTCCGGCCCGGCGGGCGTGATCGACTTCGCTCACGACGGCCGCAATCACCTGCTGGCGCGGGATGGCGACAGTTTCCGTGTGTTGTTGAATAGCGGCGGGAAGTTCGCCACGAACGCACAGAGCTTTCCGTTCACCAATGGCGGCAGCTATTCGCGCTGGCTGGTTGCAGACTTGAACAAGGACGGTGTGCCAGACGCCGTTGTTCTCGGTGATCGCGGTGTGCATTTGTACCGCTTCACCACCAACGGCACGGCCACGGAGACGACGGTCTTCGCCGGCCTGAAAAATTTTGCCGCGCGCGACGGCATCCTGGCCGACCTGAATTTCCGCAGCGACCTCGACATCATCGCCGTGGGCACGAACGGCGAGGTGCGGGTGATGAGCAACTTGCAGAACATGTATTTCGTGGACACAACCACGAACCTGCCCGCGCTGGCCGGCGCGCGCGGCTTCGCGATGGAGGACTGGAACAACGACGAGGTGCAGGATTTGTTCATAGCGCGGGAGAGGGGGCCGCCGTTACTCTTCACGCACCAGCGCGGCGGCGGTTTCACCAATGCGGGCTTCAACGTCCCTTCCGGTCTCACCGTCTCACTCGGCAACGTGATCGCCGCGGGAGATGTGGACAACGATTTGAAGCCGGATCTGCTCGTCGCCGACGGCGCGAAGATCGACCTGATTCCGGCCAATGGGCGAAATGGGATGGTGATCCATTGTGGCGCGCAGCTTCGCGAGTTGAAGCTGGTCGATTACGACAACGACGGCTGGTTGGACATCGTGGCGTCGGGTCCAACCCTCCGTGCGTGGCGGAACGCGGGCGCAAAGGGCTTTGTGGAAACCACCGCCGTGCTCGGCCTCGACAAAATTTCCGGCCCGGTTGATTCACTGGCCGTGGCGGACTTCGACGCCGATGGGGACACGGATTTCGTGGTGAGCGCGGGCGGAACGCTGCGCTTGCTGCGCAACGACGGCGGGAATGCGAACAAGCAGTTGAAGCTCGTGTTGCGCGGCACGCGCTCGAATGCCAGCGCGCTCGGAACGCGCGTCGAGATTTTAGCCGGCGGCCTGCGGCAGGCGCGGCGCGTGACGGAACTGCCCGTCGAGATCGGTCTGGGCAAACACGAGCGCGCCGACTCCGTGACCGTGCAATGGATCGAGCTGACCACCACGCAGGAGGAGGTGCCGGCCGGCACGCGGTTGACTTTGATCGAACCCACGATCAACACCGGATCGTGCCCGTTTCTTTACGCTTGGGATGGCGAACGCTTCCGCTTCGTGACGGACATTCTCGGTTCCGCGCCACTCGGACTGCCGGTCGCGCCGGGCCAATACATCGAGGCCGACGAGGACGAATTGGTCTGGCTCGGGAACATTTCGTCGTTCAGGCCGCGCGGGAGCAATTACGTGGTACAGCTCACTGAGGAACTGCGGGAGATTCTCTATCTCGACGAGGTGAAACTCGTCGTCGTGGATCATCCGTCCGGATCCGAAGTCCACACCACGGACAAACTTCGCGCGCGTCGTCCCGCGGGCGGGTTTTCGCGCGGCGAACTGTTGACGCTCGGCAACCGCATCGCGCTGCGAAGCGCCGTCACCCACGAAGGCCGGGACGTGACGCAAGAACTCACGGCCAACGATGCCAGCATGGTTTCGCCGAGGCTCCGCGAACCGCAGTATCGCGGCCTGGCCGAACCGCACAGCGTGACGCTGGACTTCGGCCGGCTCGACACCGCGCGGCCGCTCGTGCTGGCGTTGACGGGCTGGCTGCGCTTCGGTGGCGGCACGGCGAACATTGCCGCGTCGAGCCGCGCAGATTTTCCGTTTCCATTCCCGGTGCTGGAAGTCGAGACCGCGAATGGCTCCTGGCAACCCGTGGACGTGGAGGTGGGCGCGCCGTCAGGCAAGACGAAAACCATCCTTGTGGATCTGGCCGGGAAACTGCCAGCGGATGCGCGCCGCTTGAAGCTGGCCGCGGCGTTTGAAATCCACTGGGATCGCGTCGCACTCTTCGAGCGGACCGGCGAGGCCAGCACACGCATCGTCCGCCAGAAACCGGCACGGACGCATCTGCATTGGCGCGGCTACAGCGAGTTCGCCGCGTTGCCATGGACGCAACCGCTCACGCCGCGGTACGAGATGTTGCGCCGCGATGCGCCGTGGCGCGTGACGCCAGGCGGTTGGGCCACGCGTTACGGTCCCGTGGATGAACTTGTGAACAGCCGCGACAACGCGCTGGTGATTATTGCGGGCGGTGATGAACTGACGGTGGAGTTCGCCGGGGCGGCGTTGCCACCGGCTGGCAACGGCGCGGTGCGCGATTTCTTTCTCTTCACGTCGGGCTGGGACAAGGACGCCGACTACCATGTCGCCGCCGGGCTGACCATCGAGCCGCTCCCATGGCACGGGATGGACGATCAATCCTACGGCCGGCAGCCGCGCCCGGCATTGGACAGCGACGCACTGATGCGTTCCAACAACACGCGTTGGGTGGGACCGCGCGTGCTGGCGCGAACGGGACGTTGAACCCGGGCGGGCCTGATCAGCAGTGCAGCGGCGCCGCCCTGTCTGCGTTTGGTAGGGCGAACCTGCTGGTTCGCCTTGAGTGTCGCGCGCAAGGCGGCGGTTTCCAGCCGGATACCTGGCAAAGCACGGCCAAATTCCCGCCGAATGGCGGTGCTTTCCAGGCGCATGCCGCCACGCTGTGGTTCATGGAAACCCTCGTCCGCGCAAAAAATCTTCGCGCTGACGCAACTTTTTCATCAAGCCGGCGCGCGGACCGACGATAACCCGGCTGTCGAATGACAACGGCCGCGGCGGCCGCAAAAAGCCGAGGGGAAAACGCCGGGTGCCCCGAATGAAGGCCTGGCTTGCGGCAAGGATGCCGCTTTGAAAGCCCCTGGAAACGGGGGTGACTCACGGAAGGAGTCTTATGGTTATCAACACAAATACGTCGGCGCAGAGCAGCGCTCGTCTGCTCGCGGAATCATCCAGTAAATTGTCCAAATCCCTCGCCCGTCTTTCTTCGGGGTCGAAGATTCTCTCGCCCGAGGACGATGCAGCGGGAGCGGCGGTATCGCTCCGGTTTGACGCGCAAGTCAGCCGCATCGGGGCCGCCCGGAACAACGTCAGCAACGCCGTCTCGTTCAGTCAGACCCAGGACGGCTTCCTGAGCAAGGTGGGCAAGGCGCTGGACCGCATGAGCGAACTGGCCATTCTCTCGCAGGACGTCACAAAGACCAACGCGGACCGCGCATTGTATCACTCCGAGTTCTCCACCCTCGGCGCGTACATCAACGATATCGCGACCAAGGACTTCAACGGGGTGAGCTTGTTCAGCGGCTCGGCGCTCAATGTGACGACCGATGGCGAGGGCACCACGTTCTCGATGACGGGCATCACGGTCAGCTCGGCGACCTACACCAACGCGACGGGGGCGAGCATCGCTACCTCCGGCGGCGCGGTGACGGCGCTCGGCTACGTGAAGACCGCCATCACGCAGCTCACGACCGACCGGTCCACGGTGGGTTCGAGCCTTGCCCGGCTCAACTACACCAATGAGCAGCTCGGTGTGCTGAAGGAAAATCTCAGCGCTTCCAGCAGCCGCATCAAAGACGTCGATGTGGCCGAGGAAAGCACCGCGTTCGCGCGGTACAACATTCTGGTCCAGGCCGGCACAGCCATGCTGGCTCAGGC
>CAYQWK010000122.1:0-14930 GCA_964420805.1 uncultured Bifidobacteriaceae bacterium
AGGCGACGCGATCATTGCGACCGGCGTGGGGCAGCACCAGATGTGGGCTGGACAGCACTACCGCTACAAGCATCCGCGCCAGTTCCTCAGCAGCGCCGGATTGGGGGCAATGGGCTTCGGTTATCCCGCCGCCATCGGTGCAAAAGTTGGTTGCCCAGATCGGCAGGTGATTGATATCGACGGCGACGGCTCGTTCCTCATGAATGTTCAGGAACTCGCCACCGCCCACATTGAGAAGATCGCCGCCAAGGCTATCATCCTGAACAACCAGCACCTCGGCATGGTGGTGCAGTGGGAGGATCGCTTCTACGCCGGTAACCGCGGTCATACGTACCTCGGTGATCCCGGGGATCGGAAAGCGATATTCCCAGACTACGTGCAACTGTGCAAAGGCTTCAACGTGCCTTGCGAGCGTGTCATGTTTCGGAAAGATCTGCGAGCCGCGATGGAACGGATGCTGGCGTCGGATCAGCCCTACGTGCTTGATGTCATCACGCCGTACACCGAGCATGTGCTCCCGTTTATCCCTGCCGGTCGGACGGTGGCGGACATGATCTACTGAGTTCATGGGCGGGCGACGGTCGGATTATCGTCACTCGTGCTGCCGGTTTCTGGAGGCTGAGGCGGCAAAAATTCCAAAACGGCCGCTTGACACTTGGAACAGAGAATGGTCTTTTGTGACCAGATTACGGCAGTCAATTTCAGAGCGATGCCGAATGTTCTTTGAAGAATCGCTCAACAGCTTTCGGGTTGGCCTACAATACAGGGTCGACTCGGAAATCCACGTAATCCTACTGTGTATTAATTCGAAATTCCCCGGGCCCGGCCGGTCATCTCCTGACTGACGGGCCCGGTTTTTTTTATTTCAACATCGGGACCACACCGGCGCGCGTCGGTGCGAATCAAGGAATTTCTCGCGTTGGCAAACCTACTTGAGTAACTTCGCAGCGAAATCGCCAATACAGTATGATTCGAAAGCTCATCCCCCTGTTGATTCTCGCCGCGTTCTTAGTTCCCGCCAGTCTGTTGGCCCAGATTTCCATCAGCGGCGTTGCAGACAAGGCGACCTACAACGACACTGCCACTCTGACCGTGAGTACTCAGTCGGGTTATTCCTACAGTGCAACACTGAACTGGCAGCCGATTGCCGTCGGCACGGCTGTCACGATTACCAAGCCCGACTTCTATGAATTGCGCGCTGAGGCGACTAATCTTACCAACAACGCAGTGACCAGCCAGCACCTTCGTTTTCACGTGCTTTCCAGCGAGCGGGTCGGCACGGAATGGGGGCTGCCTCCACACGTTCCATTCCCGGTAATCCAGTCTTGCTCAAACGAATTCGTTGGTGCCCGGTTGCGCCTTTTGATGCCGTCGAACTTTCCCTCGGGATACGAGATGCCTGTTATCGCGTGGGTGGTGGATGCGGAAGAACACGCGGTTAGGGCCAACGGTTTGCTCGCCGCCGCCGGGCACAATTCGATTCAGATCAAGCGCGGCGTTGGCTCGGGTTTCCTTGCCTCGAATCAGCCGCCGGGAACCCTGAATTACCATCCAATCGTGGGCGGATTGGGGACCAACAAGGCTGCAAACATCACGACAGGCACTGTCTGGACCTCGGTTTCCGGAGTTCTGGCCGGTTCCACCGTGTGGCCTCCGCAATCGCGCGTCCGCGTGACCGGGAATCTGGCTTTGCCCGCCGGCAGCAGCCTCACCGTCGGAGCTGGAAGCGTGGTTCTGCTCAACGCAGGCGTGAACATTACAAACGATGGCGCACTAGTCATCAACGGCAGAGTCGACGACCCCGTTGTTTTCATGCCGAACGCCCGCAGTCAGCCGTGGGGCGGCTTTTTCATGCGCAGCAGCAGTGGGTCCATCAATGCCACGGGAGTGATATTCGTCGCCAGCGGCGCGAATCCCACCGGCGGAGCCGGGCACCGTTCGGAGCAATGCCTCTTCCTGGTGTCGAATTCACCGAGTATTTTGTTGAGTGATTCGGCGGCCATCTATCTGGCCGGGCAACTTGGCCACGCCTACAACGGCGGCACCTTCACTTTCACTCGGTTTCTGATGCAACGAGCCACGACGGGCGGTGAATACACCGGAGCATCGTTCACGGTGAATGACAGTGCGTTCATCGAGTGCCCGGACGACACGACGACCTTCGTTGATGGCGACAACGACGCGCTCTACCTTGTCAGCGGTGCCCATTTCTTCACGAACACGCTCTTCGGCTGGACCAAGGACGACGGGATCGATTCGGGTGGAAGCGGTTACGGCCCATTGACATACCAGTCGTGCTGGTTTGAAGGCACTTTCCATGAAGGCAACTCCATGTCCGGTTACAAGGACGTCTATTCGCGCGGCACCGTTTACTTTGACTGCGGCCAAGGGATTGAAGACGGCTACAACGCGCCGACCGGCCGCGTGGAGAACTGCTTCTTCAGCATGTGCAAGTCTGGCATCCGTCACGGCGACAATTATCCCACCATCGGCAACTACGACGGCCGCTTCACCGGCACCAATTGCATTTCAATTTACAACCACCGCGATCTCTTTGGCTTCAATTGGCACAACCCCGGCGGTTGGACCAACAGCTACGACCGGTTCTGGGTCAGCAACAACCTGGTCAGCGCACTCGACACCAATTACCCAAACAACACTCTCTGGAATCCTGCCACGGACGGATGGCGGCTTTCCTCCGTTGGCGGAGTACCGCGGGCGGGCGTCGGGTTCGGTGCTCGCGGCAATACGCTCGCCGATTTCCCTGAAGGCCTGCCGGTTGGGTTGAGCCGTTTCTGCACAAACGAAATCACGGTTGATTACACTGTGGACGGAACCGATGGAATTCACAGCAGCGGCACTCTGATCTTCCCGGCTGGCCTGACCCGGCGGTTTATTCCGCTGCCGGGCAGCTTTGCCGGCGTTTTGCGCGTCGCGCTGCTCAACCCGCAAAACGCGGATGTCACCGGGGCATCGGCTTTCCTAATGCAGAACACGACTTCCGCCGCCGACATGACCACACTCTCACCTTTGAGCGCGGCTTGGAAATACCTCGACAATGGCAGTGAACAGGGGACGGTCTGGCGTGGTACCAATTTCAACGATTCAGCTTGGAGCAACGGTATTGCGCGGCTTGGCTTTGGCTCGGACGCCAACGCATTCACCATCATCCGGCGCTACGTGACCGGCACCTCCGGTCCCCAGATCACCAACTTTTATTTCCGTCGCGCTTTTGTCGTCACCAACCCGGCAGCCTACACCAACATCCTGTTTCGCTACCAGCGCGACGACGGCTGCATTGTTTACCTGAACGGCATTGAGATGTTCCGCAACAACATGACCAATGGAACGATCTACTCCACCAACTTCGCCATGACCACCGTCACTCCGCAGAGCGAAACCGCCCGGTTCTGGACAAATGTCATCTCTGCCTCCTTGCTCCATTCCGGCACCAACTGGGTCGCTGCCGAGGTGCATCAATCCACCGCCACGTCCAGTGACATCGCGTGGGAATGTGAGATCGTAGGCATCCATCCCCCGGTTCCAACGCGTGTCAGTTTCTCTCGACTGGGCACGGATGCTGTTCTGTTTTGGAACGACGCGGCGTTCGGCCTTGAAGAAGCCGATGAGGTGACAGGTCCATGGCGGGCTGCTTCGCCAACGAACAGCCCCTCTGCCGCGCCGATTACGGGAAACCGCTTTTTCCGGCTTAAGAAATAGCTGCCGTTCGCGCGCGGTTGGCGTGAACGTCATCACTGACGCGTGAACCTCACGCGCATTTGCGTCATGCGCCATGATTTTGTGGGGGCTTCAAGCGCGGCACCGTCGATGCTAAACGTGTTTCATGCGATTCGGGGTGAAACCAAACCAGGCCGCGCTGACGCTGCTCGATCTCGCCGTGGTGGCGGCCATCGTGGCGGTTGTGGCGGCGCTCGTTCTCAATTCCCTTGCGCGTCCGAGGCGCCATGGTCCACATATCCGCTGCCACAACCACCTCAAGCAAGTCACCCAGGCCGCGCGAATCTTCGCCAATGACCACGAGGATCTCTTTCCGTGGCAGACGGCCGATGTGTCCGGCGGTTCCTCCAACCACGCTTTCAGCCCGCAGGTGTTCCGTCACTTTCTCGTCATGTCGAACGAGTTGAACACGCCGAAGGTCCTCGCCTGTCCCGGTGATTTGTCGCGGAGCGTCGCCACAAACTTCTCCTCGCTCGCCAACACGAACCTCGGATTCTTCGCCGGTATTGAGGCCGCGGACGCTGATCCCAACGCGCTGCTGTTTGGTGACCGCTACATTACTGGTGGCACGTTGAGCAACGGATTTCTGCGCACCATTCCTCCCGGCGCGACCGTGGGTTGGACTACGAACGTCCATCAAGGCAACGGCAACATTGCCCTGGCCGACGGCAGCGCGCAGCGGACGACGCCCGCGAGCTTGCAGAAACACGTCCGCGAGAACATCGTTCGCACGGCTCGACTCGCCATTCCATGAAGCCGGGGAAACAAACGCGACGTTGCCAGCGCGGACACTCGCTGCTGGAACTGGTCTTTGTCGTCGCCATCATCGCCCTACTCGCCTCGATGATCCTTCCGGTACTGCAGGGCGCTCGCGCCAAGTCGTTACGTGCCCGCTGTACCAACAACCTCCGGCAGATCGGCATCGCCTTTTACAGTTGGGCTAATGATCACAACGAGCGCTTCCCCATGTCCGTTCCCGTGCAGGCCGGCGGTTCGGCCGAGTTCGCGCAGCCTGGTCCCTCGCTGACTTTGTTCCGCCACTTCCAGCTTTTGTCGAACGAACTGGTCGATCCGCGGGTTCTCGTCTGTCCCGCCGACCGCCGCGTGGCCGCGCCCTCCTTTGGGTGGCTCATGAACACCAACATCAGTTACGGGCTCAACACACGCGCCGAGTTCGGCAAGGTCGATTCGATACTCGCCGCCGACCGCAATCTGCGGACTTCCGGCCGGATGGAGTTCGAGTACATGCAATTCGGCCCCGGCGATCTCGTGGAATGGTCCAGTACACAACACGGATTTCGCGGCAACGTGCTTTTTGGCGACAGCCATGTGGATTCCCTGACCATGCAAGCTGCTGGCCGCCTGACCAACGGCGGCGATGTCGTTCTGATTGTCCCGCAATGGCCAACCGTCGATCCACCCATCTCGGTGCCCCCAGTGACCGGCCCTGTTGTCGTGACACCCACTTCGCCTGATCCGGTCATTAAGCCGCCGACGCCAATCGATCCGGTGCCAACCGGTCCAATTTCCTTTCCACCAACCACTCCTGGTCCGCTGGTTCCGGGCTACCCAATTACTCCCGCTCCCGTCGCTCCGCATCCGGTGATCACGAACCCAATCGTCACGATTCCGGTTTCGACCAATCCGGTTTTGACCAATCAAACCTCCGGTCCAGTCGTCAGCACACCTGGTCCGACGAACGGTTTGAACCCGGCAAACAATCGCGGCGGTGCGAGTACGCCGGGTGTGGTTATTTTGGGTGGAAGGCCAGATTCCGGCCGGGTTCGGTCGCCCTCAGGCGGGGCTACTTTGGCTGAGGTCATGTTGAGTCCCGATGTCGCCCCGCCTCCAACCGGCACTGGCGATGATAGTTTGCCCAAGTCCGCCGAGGCTGACGCCAGCCGTCCGGCAATCTTCGTGGACAGTTCTGCGGCTGCGAGATTGCCGGCGCGACCAGACCTTCAGTTACTCATGGCTTCCGAATTCGCCAACCCAACCAATCTGGATGAGGCGAGGGTTACCACGAATCACACCACGTCACCAACCCTTGCGCTCGCTCCTGCTGGCACGGACTCCGAGTCGTGGTCGGGTATAGTTGGGAAATGGCTTGGTCGATATGGAATTCCATTCACCCTCGGGTTGCTTGCCTTACTCATTGCCATCATAGCTGCCATAGAGTTTGAACGCCGCCGCCGCAGTCGGAACCGGGCGGAATAGTTCAAGAAGGCGGCGCCTCGGCGGGCATCGTGATCCTAAGGTTTGGTATTCACCTCGCGCGCAGATGGGTGGCTGACTCGCCAGTGATCTCAAATTCGCTGCGCTGTGGTCATGCTATTCCGAATTCGGCGTCGTTTCAGCGAGTTGTGGCGCAGGCTGGCGGTCTGCGCTTCGGTTGGGAAGTCTGGGTTTAGTACACCTTCCGCATGTTCGACGGCAGGATGTTCAGTTCGGAGCGGTATTTCGCCACGGTGCGGCGGGCGATCTTGATGCCCTTGGCGACCAGCATTTGCACTACCTGGTCGTCGGACAAAGGTTTGGTGCCATCCTCGTTCTTGAAGATCTCCACGATCATCTCCTTGATGCTCGTGTTGGCCATCGCGGTGCCGTCGGTGGTCTGCAGTCCTGAGGTGAAGAAGTACTTCATCTCAAACATGCCGAATGGCGTTTCCATGTATTT
The DNA here is from genome assembly GCA_964420805.1 of uncultured Bifidobacteriaceae bacterium. Taxonomy (GTDB): domain Bacteria; phylum Verrucomicrobiota; class Verrucomicrobiia; order Limisphaerales; family SIBH01; genus JANNGC01. The sequence continues at coordinate 6,416 of CAYQWK010000122.1, forward strand.
GCCGGAAACCGCCCGACTGACCGTGGTTTCATGCACACCGACGACCTCGGCAACTTGTGCCATGGTCAAGGGCTTGAGGTGCGCAGTGCCCTTCTCCATGAACTCGCGCTGTCGGCTCACGATCTCCTTGCCGATGTTTAGAATCGTGCTTTGCCGCTGATGCAGGCTTTTGATGAGGAATTTCCCGGCCCGGATCTTCTCACGGATGTAGGTGCGGACTTCCGGAGAGGACTCTGCCTGCGCCATCAGGTCCTTGTAATGGTTGCTGATGCGCAGGCGTGGAATGTGGTCGTTGTTCGTGCTGACCACGAAATCGCCGTCCACCTTGCTCACGAAGACCTCCGGCACCACGTAAATGTCGTTGTTCGGCAGAAACTCGCGGCCTGGTGAGGGGTCAAGCGCCTTGATCCGCGCCAGCGCGTCCTGAATGTCATCCAGATCGCGGTCCATCGCGCGGGCAATTTCCGGAATGCGCCGTTTACTCAGGGCGTCGAAGCACTGGTCGATGATCTTGTATTCGAGCGTGTAGGCGAGTTTGTTGCGTTCGAGTTGCAGCATGAGGCACTCGCGTAAATCCCGCGCTCCCACGCCCGGCGGATGGAAGGTCTGGATCACCTTCAGAACACCCTCTATTTCGCCGGGTGCCATGCCGGTGTTCTGGGCCATCTCCTCGACCGAGGACTTGAGGTAACCGCGGTCGTCTATGTTGCCGATGATCAACTCGGCGACGGCATATTTGGCCTCATCCATGTCCGAGGTCCGGACCTGTTCGAGCAGATTCTCCTGCAACGAAGTCTGCTGCACCAGCGAGTTGAACATGAACTCGCGCTTCTCCTCGTCCTCCTGGTTGGTGCGCAATGGAAGGTTGGTGGCGGCAAAATGGTCGCGCCATTCCTGATCCATCTGCTGCAACCGCTCGAACTCAGCCTGAAAATCGTCCACTGGATCGTTTCCACGCTTCTCCGTGGCCGGATCGAACTGCGTGTCTGGTGGCGGTTCAGCCGGATCGGCGGCGGCGTTCACCTCCACGGGTTCGCCTTCATCGTTGGTGCGCTCCGGCTTTTCCTGTTGCCCGTCGAGGGCGGGCAATTCCTCGAGTACCGGATTCTGCTCCATTTCCTGCTGGACCAGGGCCTGAAGCTCCAGCGTGGGCGCCTGAAGAAGCGCCAACGACTGCTGAAGCTGTGGCGCCAGCACTTGGGCCAGCGCCATCTTCTGCGAGAGATACAAGCCTTGAGGCATTGCGGAGATTGTTAGATTTCGTTCTGGTTAAGCTCAAGAGATTCGTCGGCACGCGCGCTGCTTTTCTGAATAGGAAATTGTCGCCCCCCCCGAATTCTCTCCCGGTTACCGCAAGAAACGCCGCTCCCCCAAAAAACCAGATAGCGCTTTGCATTTCTCACCAGCCAATTGAACTGCGACCGGCCTATTCGCGAGCAACAGGGGGCCATGGAGAGTGCCCGACGTTGCGGGCAGCGCTTCCTTGTCGTTCGGCGGATGATTTGTGCCTGCGGTAAGAAGTGCAGGGCAAACCAAGGGCGGACTCGGATCTCCTGAAGCAGTCGGCTGGGTGGTATTGCAGGAGCGCTGCTCCGATTTCTTACCTTGCCACAAACTGCACCGGCATGGACCAGTGGCTCCACCGGCCGCTGGTGTCCTTGTAGCGAGCGCGGGCGCGGTAGGTGTGTCCGGGCTGGCAAGGTTCCAGCGGGAGCCGGAAGCTGTTGGTGGCGGATGTGAGTTCCGCGCTGCGCCAGAATTCCTCGATCTCGTACTTGGCCGGCGCACCTGGTTTCCAGCCAGCCAGTCCCGGCGCACTGATCTCGCCGAGCCTCCATTGCACGGCGGCGAATCCGTTGGTGGACTTGGGTCCGGTCGTGAAAGGCGAAATCTGTAAGATGAGATGACTGTCGCGCAGGTTCATTTCCGGGCCTTTGCCGAACAGTTTGAATCTCAAGTTGATCTCCTTCCGTTCTGAGCCGGTGAGCTGGATGACCGGCCTTGCTGGGATCTTCTCATCGCGCGCCTCGATGGACAGGAAGCCGAAGCCGTAACCGCGCTGGTCGCCGTCGTTGATTGCGTAATTCTTCACCGGGCGCGAATCGGTGCCAAACTCGGTGAGGTATCGGCAAAAGCCCGCGAAATCCGGCGTGGCCAGCGTGCGCGTCCACTCGCCGCCAAACCGCCCGTCCCGCGCCGGATTCATGTAGAACTGTCCGCGGGTGTTGCTGCGCGGATGGTGATTCCAGACGAACTGGTCCAACTCGGCCCAGTTGCGCGCGTGGTTTGTCGGCGTGAGAAACCCGGCCAGTTCTGCCACAAGCTGCGCGTATTGTCCCCCGTTCGCGTTCGTGTCCGAGCAAAACAGGTCAACGATCTCGCGGGCGCGCGCTTGGTATTCGCGGCGCAATGCAGGAACCTCAAGGCAGCGGATTTGATCCACGAACCCCGGTTGGTGCGTGCGCGGGATGAACATCATGTCCAGGTCCCACGGCACCACTACCCAGCGGCCGTCGGGCTGGCGGTAAAGGTAATGGTTCGCTCCGGGCCGGACATCAATGTTCGAGAGCAGGCGGTTCAAGGCGTTAAACGAGAAATATTTTCCCAGGTCGAGGTTGGTTCGCCACCACGCCTCGTTCATCCCGCGTTGCGAGCCCTGCATAAGAGCCTGATAGGCCACGTCGTTCGTGGGCGAGTGCTTGGCGCGATGCTTCAAGCCGCTCTCCGGATAGTAAAGGTCGCCATCGGGCAACTGCCGGTTGCGAAGCCACGAACCACCCGGTTCCTCGATCACCTGGTAAAGGCCCCACAGATCGCCGCCGTATTGATTATTTACCGGCGCTTCGTCCGCGCCAGAAACGACACGCAGTTGTATCCAGTGCGTTGCCGGACTCGGAATTCCGGCGAGTTGGTAGGCGCGAAAGGCCACGGCCTCGTCCATGCCCGCCATGCCGCGGTTCACCTGTGCCCACGGCGCGGCGCAGGCGGTAAGGCTGATTCCGCTCCATGTGCTGACATTGGGGCGGCCCCAAAGATCGCGGTCCTGGAATGGCTCCGCGTGGTTGAACTTGAAGCCCCACTTGTTCTTCCCCGTGTTGTAAATGCTGCCTCGCCCACGGTTATGGAACTGGATGTGATCATAAACGCGGCCGTCATAAACCAGCGTGCCGGAGAACCGCTTCTTGTTCGCGCTGCCGTCCCACTGGCTTTGCTCCACGTCGCGGCGGTTCGCGATCAAATGAAACGCGGGCAGCGTGCGCATGAACTCCGCCGGGAACTCCAGCGGGGGCGATTTGCCGGGCCGGTTCGCGCCCGTCCACGCGGGGATGCCGTCATGCACGAACCAGGCGAAGTTCGGGCACTCGTTCGTGGCGGCCGGAATTCGCATGGCCGTGCCGTTCGTGGCGGTGAACTCGACGAAATAGCGGATGAGCCGCCGGTGTTTCTGCAACTCGCCGGGAATGGTCGCCGAGAAAATCCCGTCGCGCTTCTTTGCGTCACCATCTCTTCCTTCGTCATTCATCGGGAACTCCGTCCACTGGTTCGTGAACGCAGCGTCCATCCGGCGCACGTACTTTCCCGGCTCGACGACCTGCACGCGCAACGCGACTCGCGTCACCACCTGCGTCGGGTGCGCGGTGACGACCACCGGCTGTCCCGAGGCAGGCTGCGCGGGGAAGTGCCCGGCCCGTCGTGCCGGCACTTCCACGGCCTCCACGCCGACAACCGCAGCAATGGACAGGCAAATAATTCGCAGGAACAACATCTGCCTTCCGTATGACAGCGCAGCGGCCTGCTGGCAAGCGGCACCCCGCCCCAGACAGCCCGCGCATGAACAGCCTTTTAATTCCCGCAGTGCTCCATTCACAATCGCCGCCATGATCATCACCGACACCGCCGCCACCCCAGTGGAGACACAAGTTCGTGTCGGCACGCACGAGCCGCGGTTGGCCGGTCCAGCCGGAGGCACCACGTGGGAGAGCATGGCCGTCCGCCGTCGGATTGGAGCGCGGGACGGTCACGAGGAACGGACTGAAACCGTCACCCACTATTTCCAGACCGTCACCCGGCAGATCATTGAACACGCCTTGATCCGGGTTGCGGACGGGACGGAGGTGCCGTGCCATCGCGCCAGTAGCGAGGAACTGCAGCTCCTGGACGCCACTTTTGCCCTGGTGCCTCCCCCGCACCTGCGACTGGTCAACACCCGCAAGCCCGGCGGATTTCTTATCGCCGATACCGCAGGCGCGGGTGCCAGCATCAGTTTCATGGGCGGCCTCAACCCCTCGGACGACTACAGCGAGACGCCGGACTACGACGAACGCCGGCTCATCATCATCACAAGGGGAGCCTTGTGGGAAAACCGGGATCTCGGCATTTGCCCGACCGCCATGCACGAGATCGGCCATGTCATGACCCATCCGGGATGGCTGAACTACGGCCCGTTCCCCGACGAGCGAGTTCGCCTTCTCGCCGGCACCAGGGTGTCCCGCAACCCCGGTGCCCTCGAAGCCCTTTGCAACGCCTACATGTATTTCCTGTGCTACGCCGCTGAAGACGAGGGGATCCGTGACTTCGGCACCCGGTCCGACCCACAGCGGGACCGCGTGACCAGGGACGCTCTTCGTGAATGCAGCGCCTTCTCCCGAAGGCGTCTTGGCGATGACTGGTTCCCCCGTTTTGAAGAACGCCGCCGCTGAGGAGTTCTTCGCCTTTCCAATCATGACTGTTCAATCTGGAAAAGCAGTTGAAGCCCACGAACCACACGAAAAGAGCGTGGATCGCCAAGAACGGCGTACTCACCGGCTGGGTGAAAGGTCGATGGCCCATCGCTCGCCTTTGACCGCCTTTGTTTTCGTGTGTTGGGCGTGTTTCGTGGGCTCTCTACGATCCCAGATTTGGGTTCAATCGGATTGCCCGAAATGACGGTGGCACCGCTGCTCAACTAACCGCCAACAGGGTGATCTTGTGCTTCCGGGTCAGCGCCTCGACCTCCTCGCGGTCGAGTAGCAGCGTCTTGCCCGCTTCCATGGCCAGCACGCGGATGCGCGCAGCCGCGCACGTCTCGATGGTGCCGGTGCCGACGCACGGGATGTCCCAGCGCATGTCGTGTTTTTCTTTCGCGACCTTCACCGCCACCGCGCCGCCGTCCGCGCCGGCCAGTTCGCCGCCGCGGGCGAGGCATTTGTCCGTGCCCTCGAATCCCTCGACCGCCAGCACCGCGCCCTTTTTCACCACCACCGACTGGCCGATCTCGAGCCGGGAAATCTCCTTCGCGATGCGAAAGCCGAAGTCCACGTCCGCGCGCTCCTCGTCGCTCAACTTCGGGCCGAGGTGAAAGCCGGTCTGCGGCATGATCGGTCGCAGCCACGGCAGCGCCTCGATCAATTCAATCCCGTCCTTGCGCAACTCCTCCGCCAGCGCGCCGAAGAGCGTGTGGGCGTTTTTTTCCTTCAACTTCAGCACCGCCATCGTCACGCGCAGGTCCGGGCGCACATCGAAGAAGCTCTTGGGCTGGATCTTCCCGACCATCACGCAATGCTTCACGCCGTGTTCGCGGAAGGCGTCGATCAACTTCGTGAGCTGACCGAGCTTCATCCAGATCATCCGGTCCACCAGCGGTTCGAGGTCGCGGTTGCTCTGGCCCTCGAAACCGATCGCGACCAGCTTGCGCACTCCGGACGCGCGCGCCTGCCTGGCCAGCAACAGCGGCAGCGAACGGTCCCCGGCGATGATGCCCAAGGTGTCGAGTTTTTCGGTCATGCGTGCGCGGACATTAAAGGGCGGAAGCGTCCGCTCCAATGCGGAATCGTCTTAACACAAAGAAGTTGAACCGCGAATGCACGCGAATGCACGCCAATGGAACCGGCGTTCCGGCGGTGCCGCTGGTCCATTTCACTTCGCGCAAGAACGGTCAACGGGGCCGGCCAAAAGAACACAAAACGGGTCCGCAATTCGCGTCTATTGAGGTCCATTCGCGGTTTCTTGTTCTGGAAACCGGTCTCAATTCCCTCCAGCCGGTTTCTTCTTCTGACCGGGCCTGCCCGCCGGCGCGTTGGTCTTGGGAGCAGCTTGTTCCTGCAGCGGTTTGATGGCGTCCTTTTGCGGGCGCTTCACATTGTTGTTCTGCCGCGCTGGCGTGCCGGGCGTGGTTGGTGTGGCTGGCGTGGTTGGTGTGGCTGGGATCGTGGGCGGCGGCGCGATGTTCGGTAGCGGCTTCGGGCTGGCGACCGGCGCGGGTTCAACCACGCGCGCGGGCTTTTCGGCCGACGTCTTCTCGCCGCCCTGGCCGGTTAGGTTGCGCAGGAACTTGCCCGCGTCGCCGCCGAGGTTCTGCACCGCGGCGCCGAACAGCGCCTTTGTGATAGCGGCCTTGTCGAGGTGTGGGTCCGGCTGACCGATGGTTCCGCTCAACGTGTAGAAATGCGGCAGCATCGCGATGTCGCCTGTGGTCGTGCCGGGGAAATATTTGATCCGGTCGGCGATCGAGCGGGCGACGCCGATGCGGACGGGGATGTCGTTGAAGGTCGAGTTGGTCAGCACTGGCGCGATGGAAATGGTGCGGTCCGCCTCCGCTGCGAGCACTGAACTGCGCAATGAGAGGTTTGTGACCGTGACCGTGCCGTTGGTGATGCCGACGTGGGCGTCAATCCAGCGCAGCGGCGAGGTGGCCAACTCGGGAACCGTCAGCAAGGTGGCGACCGGCGTGAGGATGGCCTGGATCAGCTTGTTGCCGGTGATTTGCACGTCTGCATTCGTGAGCGTGAGGGCGATGCTGCCCTGGAGCGTCTTTTGCAATGCCTCGCCGCTGGTGCCGGTGCCGGCCACGCGCAACTGCGTGAGCAGGTCGCCTTTCACCTGACCGCGGCGGTCCGGTTGGAAGGTGTTGACCACCGGTTCGACAGGCACGCGGTCGAGCGTGGCCGACACGTCATAGCCGTAGCCCGGCACGGTGAGATCGATTTTGGCCGAAAGCGAAACGGGTGCGCCGTTGAGCGAGAGCCGGCATGGCTCCACCGCCAAGCGGTTTTCCACAATGACGGTCTTCTGCGTCAGGTTGCTGATGGCGATCTCGCGCAGGAAGAGCTTCGCGATGTCGAGGTTCTGCGTGAATTGCTCGATGCGCACGCGCCGCGGCGGTGTCTTGCGTTCCCCGTTCGACGCAGGTTCTTCGGCAGAAGCCCCGCCGGGTTTGCCGCCCGAAGCTGTGTCCTTTGTGGATTTCTTTCCGCCCTTCTTCCCGGCCCCGCGGTCGGCGAACAGGTCGTAATAGCGCGTCAGGTCCAGGCCGTCGGAGGCGACCTGCAAATGGCCGCGGATGGCTTCCAGACTGGTGAGATCAACCCGGCCGGTGGCGTTGAGAACATTCCCCGCGCGCTCCGTGCCGGTGAGCGCGAGGCGCGCGGAGCGAAGGTCGAAGATGCCCTGCCGCCGCGCGAGGTCGGCACCGAGGTCCACGGCCAACGGCGTCTTGGGAATCCCGCCGGAGGGATCGATCACCACGAGGTTGGTCAGGTGGAATGTCGTCCTCGCGGCCAGTTCGGCCGGGCCGCTCAATTGCGCCTCGGCCGTGAGGTCGATGAGCACGGACTCAAGCTGTTTGTCGCCAAGCGCGGCTGCGGTGAATGACTTGAGCAAATGCTGATTCACGCCGGTCACGCGCGCCTTCACATCGCCGGCCTGGTTGCCGGTGTTGAACTTCCCGGTGATTTCGACCGTGCCCGCCGCCTCACCGCTTTGCCTCAGGTCGCCGGCGCACTGGCGGATGGTGATCTGCTTGTCGCGCATCATCACGTCGAAATTCAACCCGGCGGTGAGCCGGTCGAAACGATTGGATTGAAACGCGCCCGTGAAGTCCACCAGCGCGAGCCGCCCGGTGACGGAGCGGTCGATTACCGGGTTATTCGTGGCCTGCGGCGTGGTGTTGGTCTGGACGATGCGTCCGTTGAAGCTGAGGTCACCGCCTTCCACGGTCAGTCCCGGAATAGTGACCAGACCAGCGACCTCGCGCGGATGAACGGCGAGATCCGCGCGGATGTCGGCGTTTTGGCTCCGGGCGGAAAATTGCAGCGAGCCGCCCGCCGTGACCGCGCTGCGGCCTGCGCGGGCAAGATCCGCACGGAAGCTGCCGAGATTCACCACGTCCAAGTCTTGCACCGTGCCCGTGGCATCAAGCGCGATATCTGCGTTGTCGATGCGGTTGCTGCCGGCCGCGGCCGTCAATCCGGCGATGCGCGTGGCGAGCTGGAAGGAGAGGTTCTTTCCGGCCTGCTTGGAAACGAGACCCAGTGAAACCCCGAGCGTTCCGCTGGCCAGTTTCACGCCAGGCCCGGCGAACGCGGCCCAGTCCGCGAGGTTGAAGTTCGTGATCGCGAGATCGAAGGTGGATTCATCCACCGCGCCGGAGGATTTTCCCGTTTCGATCAACATCGGCCGGGCCAGGGTGCCGCGCAGGAATTCCGACTCTTGTCGCGTGCCGGCGAGCGAGAAGGTTCGAACCAGCGCGGTCTTGTTG
>CAYQWK010000123.1:0-14909 GCA_964420805.1 uncultured Bifidobacteriaceae bacterium
CCCACCGCCCACTTTCGCGCCCGCTGGTCGCAAGACTGGCGGGCGCGTTTGGTTTACTACGGGCTGATTTCGAACTCAGCCCGCGCTCGTCACGGAGCGCGCCGGCACAAGAATATGCTGAGCCGCACCGCGCCGAGAGCGGAACGAAATCGTGTAGGGGTTTTCGCCGCGGCAGCAGGGGCGTTCGTCAGGCCATCTCAAGTCCGCGCATGGTCCCGGTCGAGGAGGCGAATTTGTCGGCTTCCAACCCCATTCGTTGGAGCATGGAGACGAACAGGTTTGGCAGCGGATAGTTGTGTTGCGTGTCAAAGGCCAGGTGTTGCCCATGCTTGAACCCGCCGCCGGCAAAGATCGTGGGCATGTTCGTCGTGACGTGGGTGTTGGCGTTGCCGAGGTTGGAGCCGTAGAGAATCATGGTTCGGTCGAGCAACGGCTCACCGTCTTCACGCACTCCCTTCAACCGGGTGAACAAATCGGCCAGCAGTTTCATGTGCCATTCGTCAATCGCCTTCAATTGCGCCAGCTTTTCCTTCGATTTTCCGTGGTGGGAAAGGTTGTGGTACCCGTCGCTGGTTTTGGTTTCGCCGAACTCAATGGCGGGGGAATTGACACTGTCGAGCAGGAGGGAAACGGAGCGGGTGGAGTCGGTCTCGAAGGCGAGCAGCGCCATGTCATACATTAGTTTCACCTTGTCCATGTAGGCCTTGGGGCTGGCGGGGTCGAGCGGCACGGGTGTGCTAACTTTGGGTTTCGGCCGGTGCTCCCACTCGCGCGACATCTGGAGGCGCTGTTCCAGTTCGCGCACGCTGGTGAAATACTGGTTCAGTCGGTCGCGGTCGCGTGCGCCGACATTGCGTTGCAGTTCCTTTGCCTGGCCGGCCAAGGTGTCGAGGATGCTGGAGCCGAGTTCCAGCTTGCGGACTTGGGCTTGAGTTTCGGCCTTGGTGCCCTGAAGGAACATCCGGGCGAAAACATCGGCGGCTTTTTCGTCGCAAGGAATGAGCACGCCGGAACCGGTCCAGGACAGGCTGCGCAGACCTTGCTGCACATTGACGCCCAGTGTCAGCGACGGGAACCGCGTAAGGTGGCCGATGCGCTCGCCTATGAACTGGTCGAGCGAGATGGTGTTGCGAAATCCACCGCTTCCCGGATGCGGCGCCGCCGTGAGGAAGCAGTTGTCCGCGGGATGTCCGCCGTCCACCTCGGGATGGGACACTCCGCTAAATACAGTGAAATCACGGCGATGATCCTTGAGTAACTCAAGGTAGGGGGAAAGGGCGTAGTCGCGACCGGGCTGTTTTGGAAAGAAGTTCTCCGGCAGAAGTCCGAGGTTATTGCAGATGCCGAAAAAGCGACGTGGCTTGCCCCCGGGTGTGGCACTGGCACCTTGCTTTGCCGCGGCAGCAAAGACTGGCGTCATGGCGTCGAGCATCGGCAGGGAAAGGAGGATGCCGGCACCACGCAGAAATCTCCGGCGCGAAAGGGCCGGGCGCGATGAAACGAACGGGGCGTTGTCCAGGTTCATGGTTGTGTTGTCCGGAGATGGACGGGTGGTCGCGCCGGGGTGTTCAGGAAATCAGATTCAACGCTCGCCGCGGAGTTTCTTCGCGTGAACGCGGGCTACGTCACCCATGTAGTGTGGTGGGGCGATGGCCTCCGCCTTGAGGATGTACTCCTTGGCCAGGGCGGTGTTCTTCAACGCCTCCGCGTGGAGCCCGATATATAGGTGTGCGTAAAATTGCCGTTCCAATCTTTGCGGCGGACTGGCTGTCGTCGCGGCTGCGGCGAGTACATCCGCGGGTTGCGCTGTGCCGGCGAAGAGCGCATGGATCACTTTCATTGGCACCCGCAAGTCGGGGCCGGACTTGATCAGGGTGGCTTTTGCCTTCTCCGTGCCGTCCTTGGCTGCGACGCAGAGGAAATGCCACGCGGCGTTCTCGACGTCGTTGGGATTGACGGTCTGGTGCAGTTCGAACTGTTTGCGGCCGGCCTCGAACTCGCCTGCGTAATAAAGAGATAGCCCTCGCTGCCAGTGGTGCGGACGCTGCGCCGGCACGATTTCGAGAAACCGGTCGAAATCCGCGACCGATTCGCGAAACCGGCCGAGCTTGAAGTTCACCTCGCCTCGCAGTTGCCAGACCTCGGCGCGCGCGGCTGCGAGGCGCGTGGCCAGCGTGGCGTCGCTTAGAGCCTCGGAATGTTCGCGACGGAGGTCACGAATCCTCGCGCGCGTGAACACGGCGCGCGGATCGTCCGGCGACTGCGCGACGGCCCGGTCGCACAAGGCCAGCGCCGCAGCGGAATTGGTGGCCAGAACCCGCTGCGCCTCCTCGATCAAAGCGAGGTTGTTGGTCGCGGCCGCCTGCGCGGAGATGGTGAGGCACGATAGTGCCATGGCCGCGACGAACGGGCGCACGAGGCGCGAAAGAAATAGCAGGCGTTCCGGATTCATTTTGACGTCAATCCGGATTCGTTGACAAGGAAGGCGCGGTTCAGCGCTTCTTGGTGACTTTCTTGATGGCGGCACTGCCGGCCTTGGTGTCGAGCAGGACGGCTTTGTGCGTCGTCAACATCTCCTGGACGCTGGCGATGTTGGCGAGTTGGGTGGGGGCTCGGCGATTGTCGAGGCTGCGGAAATGTTTGTAACTGGCCAGCCGCTTGCCCATCTCGAGAATCTCGATGTGGCTGTCTTGCAGTTTCCAAATCTGACCCTTTTCGAGGGTCACGGCGGCGCTCTTGCGATTTAATTTCATACTGGATGTGTCCCGGAGGCCGAAGCCCCGTCTCAGTTTGGATTCTATGAATTTTACGTTTTCAGGCAAACATCAAATTCGGGTTTTTCGACTACCCCAAACAGCATTTTGTTCAATGGAATCTCTCGCGGTCGTTCCGGCCCCTTGACCGGGTTCCATGCCGCGTGCTGCAATGCGCTGACATGAAATTCCTGTTGTGCTGCCTCGCTGTGTTCGCCGCCTTGCTCGCGCGGGCCGGAGAACTTCAGGATGCGGCGGGGCGCGGGGACTTGGACCGTGTTCGTGAAATGCTCGTAGTCGCGCCGGGATCAATCAATTCCCGGGATCGTGGCACCACTGCGCTGCATGAGGCCGCGCGCAACAACCACCTCGGCGTTGTCCAATTCCTCGTCTCGAAAGGTGCGAGGCTGAACGAGGTCGATGTCCACGGCTCCACGCCTTTGCGGTTGGCGATGGGCTATGGGCGCAAAGAAGTGGCGGCTTATCTGCGTGCACAAGGTGCGTTGGAAAAGCTTCCCACCGCTCGTCCTGCGGTTGTTCCGCCGGTTGCCCCACCCGCGGCTCCACCCGTGGATCCATCGGCTCCGCCGGCGGTTCCAGTGCGCGAACCCACCGTTCTTGCCCCGCCGCCATTGGCTTCGATACTTCCCGGCGCCAACGCTGCCATCCGTCCGACCAACGCTCCCTTGGTGAAGCCGCCTTCCGAACACGACATGCTTCCGGTGATCTTCCCCATCCATGAGGCTGCGCGGATCGGTGACACCCAGCACATTAGATTTCTGTGCCGCAATTACCCCGATCTTGTTGACTCAACGGACGAGCAAGGGCGCACTCCGCTGCATGTGGCTGCGGCGAGCAGTCAGTTTGGGGCTGCCGAGGCGCTGGTTGCCCTGCGCGCGAAGGTGGCGGCGCGGACGGACAGCGGGATGACTCCGTTGCATCATGCTGCCCGGGTCGGCGATGCCCGCATCGCGCGGCTTCTTATTGAGCACCGCGCCGACGTTAATGCGCGCGACAATTACGACACCACACCGCTCTTACTGGCGACTCAGTCGGGCGAAGGAGGGGAATTTCAGGCCGCGGAGTTCTCCGCCGGCGGACAGGCGCTTCGCGGGGTGCAGGATCCCGCGTTCCGACGGGCTGCGGTGCAGGCCATGCACGACAAGCAATACGCCTTGGTGCAACTGCTGGTTTCCAATCGCGCGGAGGTCAATGTTCGCAACCGCTCCGGCGCCACGCCGCTCCTCCAGGCCGTGCGGTTGCGGAACGACGCGGTGGTCGCGTTGCTGCTCCGCTCCGGAGCCGATCCCAACGCGAAGGACACAACCGGAGGCGGCACACCGCTTCATGTCGCTGCTGGACGCGGCATGACTAACATCCTCGCGCTGCTGCTCGACGCGCGCGCGGTCATTAACGCACCGGACGCACGCGGCGAAACGCCTCTGGCCTACGCCTTGCAATCCGGCCGCACCAATGCCGCCGACTTGCTGCGCGCGCGAGGCGGGGATATTGGCCCGCCACAGAAATTTACGGCGAACGAACGGGATCTTGTTGATTTCTATCGCCAGTCCGAAACGGTGCTCTCAACCGGTTCGCCCGCGGAGAAGATGCAGTTGCTGCTGCGTCTAACTCCGACTCGTGCCGAGGCGGAGAAGATGTTTCCCAAACACACGGCGGCGGCGGGCCGGGTGGTCGAGCAAATGGCCGCCGAGATCAGGAAGACCTTTTCGCAACCGGTGAAGGACTCCGATGCCGGACGCGAAATCTGGCGCGTGCGCACGGAGCCGCCCGGATTGCTGACCCAGGATTGGATCAACCGAGGATGGATATCCCGCGAGTTCCCGGTCATCTCGCTGGTGGTGGACAAGGCCGGCTCGACCAGCCGCCCGGGAGATTACTGCCTGGTGAACAAGCGCTGGGTGCTGGTTCCGCCGCTACAGGCAATCGCTGCCGCCGCGCAGACGCCAGGCCGGTAAGGCGAAATTGAAGCTCTCTTTGCCCGCACCTCTGGTAAAACATACTTTTGGCGCACTACGGTCCGATGGCAGTTGGACTCCGGATGCCCCGCACGTTTCTTCGATCTCTATTTCGGCGTCTGCAGAGCCGGATCCTGCGGGTGTTGGCCCACGGCGCCGGTGTAGTTGGTGGCGCGCTGGAATTGCAGCCGAGCTTCGCGGGTTTCAACGCCGTCGGCTGATGTTGCTGCCACAGGCAGGGCGTACGCGCCGTCCGGCAGCGCGAAACGGAAGCTGAAGGTGCCGTCCTTGCGCAGGGGGACGGGCCGTCCGCCCAAGGTGACGCACGCGTCGGGTTCGGTGGCGCCGTAAATGATGAGTTCGGCGTTGACGTTGAACCAGAAGCCGCGCCGGGATTCTCCAGCGCCCCGTGGGCTGGAGATAGCGCCCAATCCACCGACCGGACTCGATATGTCCGCGAAGCGCTGGTGCTGTGCGGCCGCAGCTTGTGACGCAATGTCACGGTCCAACTGCCGGCGGAGCAGTTCAGTGATTTCGAGCGAGCCAATCCAGACACGGCGGACGTCGTCGATGCTTAAAACCTGTGCGAGGGCTAGTTCCTGTTCAGACGTCCAAGGTGCCGGCGCAGCGGTTTGGCCGGGGCTTCCGGCGGACTCGGCGGCGACAGGCAGTTCGGGCAGGGGCACGGTTCCCGCGGCGCGCAGCTCGCGCAGGGCTTCCACCAGCGGGAGGTTCTCGCTGACCGCACTCTTCACCAGCGCCAGCAGGCGAGTGAAGGGGACTTCCACGGGTATCGTTTCAAAACGTACGGTGGTGTCCGTGGACACGGAATCGGGAGGTGTCTGCGTGGCAGCGGAAACAGCCTCCTCGTGCCATGCGCCGGAGTCGTCGTAGTAACCCAGTTGGGCGCAGTAGCGCGAACCCGCCGTGGCCACATGAACGAATGACGAGCGCGCGTTCTTTTGGACCCGCTGCTCGACGGCCGGGCGGCCGGTCGCGGTGTTCTGGAAAACGCGGAGGATCAAATGACCGTCGCAGGATGCGGACTGCGCGGCGGAGAGCTGGGCGTCGGTGAAATCCCAGGAGCTGAACAGCCAGTGTGGGTCGCGCGCCACGAGGGTGAGACGGCGTGTGCCGTAAGCGGCCGGCAACTCCGAGCCGAGTGCGACTGGTTCTAGTCGGGCGCTTGGCCCTAGGTCGTAGCGTTCACCGGGGCCGCTGGGAAGGGCGATGGAAGGCTGGTCGCCCTCGAGCAGCAACGGCGGGATTTCCAGCGGCATCGAAACGGTCGCCGTCGAGGGAGTCAAAGCGGAGGTTGGCGTGGATGTGGGCGCGGCGGTGCGGCGCGCGCGGACAGGGCGCTTGGTTTGCGGCGAGGTCGTGGTGGTACTCCTGGTGGCACGTTTCGCCGGGACGCGCTTGCGAGGCACGGCCTTGGTTGCAGCGGCTTTGGCGGGCGTAGGTGCGGCCGTCGGTGCCTTCGCGGGCGCGGCGGCCTTGCGCGTGGCCGGCTTCTTCGCGGAGGCGGCCTTTTCTTCGGCGGCTTTGGCGGATGTGCGAGTGCGCTTTGGTTTCTTGGATGCCATAAGTCGAATGCGAGGATTTGCGATTGGGATGACGCCACCTCGGTCAGCCCGGGAGTTTATGGAGCAGGAATCGCGGCGCAACCGAAATTATCGTCCTGAACTGGCCCGATTAGACGGTGCGCGCGGCGTGACTGCGGAGGAACGACCCCCTCCGAGAGGCGCAACCGCCGGGCCGGCCTATGCTGGTGCGGCTGGCGCGGGCTTCTTACTCAGGGCAGACGCGATGGCTTCCGCTATTTGGTTGCGTTCGTAGGGTTTCCCAACGAGTTGCGCAAATCCGATCTGCCGGGCGGCGGCCGGGTCGATGCTGCCGCCGTAACCGGTGCAGAGGATGATCGGGATGTCCCGCCGGATCCGCCAGAACTGGCCCGCCATTTCCACGCCATTGAGGCGGGGCATCGCGAAGTCGGTGACAACAAGTTGGAATCTTCCCGGGGCTGCATGGAACGCCGCCACAGCTTCCTGCGGGCTGATGTGGCTTTCTACGGTGTAGCCGAGCGATTCGATCATGCGGCGCGCGGTGCTGAGGACCGCGGGTTCGTCGTCCACAAGCAGGATTGTTTCGCCGCTGCCGCGTGGCAATGAGGTGGGGCCAACTGCGGGCGTTGCCGCGGGAGCACCCGTGGCGGGAAGGAGGACTTCGAAGGTGCTGCCCTCGTTCGGGCGGCTGCGCACATGGATGGCTCCACCGTGGGACTCGACAATACCCTGCACAACGGAGAGGCCGAGGCCGGTGCCCTTGCCGACGCCTTTGGTGGTGAAGAATGGATCGAAGATGCGGCTTAAAACCTGCGAGTCCATTCCGTGCCCGTTGTCCTGCACCGCGAGTCGAACGTAGCGGCCTGGCAGAACTTTGGGATGCTCGGCGCAGTAATCCGCGTCGGGCGAGAAATCGCTGGCCGAAATGGCCACCCATCCACCGGTGGGGCCAACGGCCTGGGCGGCGTTGGTGCCGAGATTCATAACCAGACGTTGAATCTCGCCGGGGTCGGTTTGGACCAGAGACAGTGTGGGGGGAATGTCCGCCTTCATCTCGACAGTGGCCGGGACGCCAGCTCGGAGCAGCTTGAACGCCTCGCGCAGCACCGGGGCGATGTCGAGCGGCATCCGCGCGGTCTGCCGGTGCCGGCTGTAGGCAAGGATTTGCACGACCAAATCCCGGGCGCGCGAACTGGCATTCAAGACGTCGAGAAGCAGCGAATCAAGATTCCGCCCTGGCTGCTTTTCCATGCGGGCCAGTTCGGTGTTGCCGATGATGACGGTGAGGAGATTGTTGAAGTCATGGGCGATGCCGCCAGCCAGACGGCCGATGGCCTCGACCTGGCGGGCTTGCTGGAGTTCAGATTCGAGGTGTGCGCGTTCCTCCTGCTGGCGCAGGCGCTGATCGTGCCGGGCAAGGCGAAATTGCATGAGCCTCCACACGCCCAATCCAACCAGAGCTGCCACCCCGCCGATGATCAGCGCTTTGAACCAGCCGGTCTGCCACACCAGCGGCACAATGGTAAGTCCGACGACATCTCCCGGCTCCACGAAACGTCCGTCATCGCCAAATGCGCGCACGCGGAACCGGTATTTGCCCGGCGGGATGTCGTAAAACCTCACCACACGCTCACCGCCGGCGTCGCGCCAATCCTTGTCGAGGCCGTCGAGACGATACTGGAACCGGGTGTAATCTGGTTTGGCGAGGGAGGGCAGGGTGCAGCGAATGGTCATGTGCCGTGTGCCTGCGGCGACTACCACGTTGTCCTGATTTGCCGGAGTTATGGGCACGAGAGTGCGTTCGATCCGGACTTCTTCGATCGTCACCGGCGCGTCAAATGCCGGTGTGATGACGTTCGCGGGATCTATGGATACTGCGCCCTTGTGCGTTGCGAACCACAGACGGCCGTCTGCGGCACGGGCGGTGACAGGCTGGTAGGTACGGCGGAACGCGTCGGAACCCAACCCGTCCGCCCGGTTGAAGAATCGCATCTCCAGATGGCGCGTACCACCGTCGGCCACCCGTTCGAGTGAGTCCTTGGTGACACGCACCAGACCCACCTCTCCGGGCAACCAAAGGGCACCTGCGTCCTCAACAATTGCCCCGATCGAAAGAACGGGCAGCGAATGGTCCGCGCCGAAGAGGAACGTCTTTCCGTCGCGGATGCGCAGCAGGCCTTGGTTTTCCAGGCCCAGCCAGAGCGTGCCGTCGCTGGCGGCGAGAATGCCGAGAAAATTGGTTCCGACTGGAAGTCCGGGCATGGCGACTCGTTCGATTCGCCCGTTGGTGGCGCGAGCCAGTCCCTCTCGGCTGACGAACCACATTGTTCCGGCCCGATCCTCGGTCATCGCACGAATTCTTGTGACTGCGGCCTTTCCCTCCCGGGGAAACGTGGCGAACTCGCCGCCCGCCTCCCGCACGAACAAACCTCCGTCCGCCGCCATCCACAACCGGCGTTTCGAGTCCTCGAACAGCACCCGCACCAGTTTTTCGGCCTCCGGCGGCGCTGGTTCCGGCGTTGCGAATTCCTCCCCAACGCGGAACAACCCTTTCGAGGCCACCGCGGCGAGCACGGTGCCGTCATGCAGGCGCACGAGGCTGGTTACACGATGGCGGGGGGTTAAAGCCCTGTTTTGCGATAGGATGACCTGCGGCGGCTTGTCTGCCGTGAGGCGATACAGGCCGCTGCCCTCGGTGGCCACGAGCATCCGGCCTGGGGCCTCTTCGCACACGGAGTTCACCAGCACGCCGGCCATGCTGCCCGGTTGACCAAGCGCGAGTTTGAACACCTCCGGCCTGAACCGCGCCAGGCCGGCCCCGACCGTGCCAACGAGAATGTTCCTTTCACGGTCCTCGAACAGGCTGACGATCTGCGGTTCCGGCGTGTCCTCGCCGCCCATGCGGTTGAATCGTCCGCCATCCCGGCTGATGCGCAGGCCGGAGAGCAGTCCTCCCAGCCAGAGGTTGCCGCGCGAATCATCGAGCAACTGCACCGTTTCGTTCGCGACAGCGGCTTGGCGGTCACGAATGTCGGCCTGGGTGCCGTCTGCCTGAAACCGGCGGACATGCCGCGTGGTTGCAATCCATGCACCGCCCGGACGCGCCTGGGCAAGGCCGAGAATCGGCGAGCCGAGGTCGTTCGATGACGTGATGAGTTTCCACGCCTCGCTCTCGCGTTGCCACACATGCGTCGGGCTGGCGAGCCAGACGCCGCTGTTCGCTTCTGCGCAAGCTCGCAGGGGGCCGCGAAATCCTTGAGGCAACGTCGGTAGCCGGACCTCAACGAACTTCCCGTCATCGAACTTCAAGAGGTTTGTTTGCCCGGCGAAATAGAGCACTCCGGCTGGCGACTGATGAATCGTTTGCAGGATCACTCCCGGCCAGCCGGATTTCGCGTCCCACTCCTGCCAGACGCTTTTCTCCACGCTGAACAACCGGCCGTCGCTCGTGGCGACCCAAAGCCGGTCGCGGGTATCCGCATGCAGGATGCTGGCCTTGAGCGGGGCAGGCAGGATTTTGACGTTGCGCCCTGAGAACGGCACCACCCGCGTTCCATCGAAGCGCACCACGTTATCGAATGACGCCAGCCAGATGTAGCCATCCCGGGTCTGGGCCATGGCGCGCACGGTGGTGGGGAATAATCCGTCGGTGGTGTCCCACACCCGGAACAAAAAATCACCATCCGGCCCGGCCACACCGGAATCCGCCTCCGACGCTTGGCGCGCCCCGAATACACACTGGCCCGCCAGCAGCAGCAACATGAGCAGCCAATGGGGTGCGTTGGAAAACGGCATCGTCACAAGACCGGACAATACGGGAACCGGTTTGCGCAGGGCAAAACTTTCTAAACGCCCCGATGGCGAGGTTGCACTGGGGTGCTTGAAAGGTCGCGGTGCCGCGCTATTTGACCGCACACGCCAACACGGTGGCGAAGTTCGGCGGTTGTTCCTCCCGCGCCACCACGCTGATGTCGATCTGCTTGAATCCCGCGTTCTCGATCCAGCGGTGCAGGTCGCTCTCGGGGAAGCCGAGCCAGCGGTCGCCGTAAAGCTCGCGCGCTTTGTCGAATTTGTGGCGCAGCAAATCGAGGATCATCAACTGTCCGCCGGGCGCGAGGATCCGGTGCGCGGCACGGATTGCCTGGTCGGGCCGCGCGGCGTGGTGCAAGGCCTGGCTGAGAATGACGAGATCGACGCTGTTCGCATGAATGGGCGGATTCTCGAGATCGCCAAGGCGGAATTCGAGGTTGGAAAGCCCGTTTTCCTTCGCCTTGCGCGCGCCGAACTCGACCATGCTCTCGGAGTTGTCCACCGCGATGACCTTCTTGCAGCGCCGGGCCAGCAACTCGGCCAGCAATCCCTCACCCGAGCCGAGGTCTGCCACGGTGATCGGCGGGAGGATGCGGAGGAGCAAGTGGCCGAATGCCTGCCACGATCGACCGGGTCCATAGCTGCGATCAAAACGCCCGGCCACCTGATTGAAGAACACCTGCTCCTGCTGTTCCCGCAACGCGAGGATGCGTCGCAGGTTCACCAGGTCATGCTCCCGTTCGGGAAGTTCTTCCACGCCGGACACGGCAGCGCCCACGAGCGTTGCGCCTGGCGTGGAGTCGGGCTTGATTGATCTGTAATACGTCCTCTTGCCATCCCGGCGGGATTGGACCAAGCCTGCATCCTGGAGCAGTCGGAGGTGCGTCGAAATGCGGGATTGTCCCATTTTCGTGATCTCCTGGAGTTCGAGCACGGAAAGCTCCTCGTCCTTGAGCAGAGCCATGATTCTCAGCCGGGTGGAATCCGCGAGCGCGCGCAGTGCTTTGAGAGTCGAGGGCATGGGACGACGGGTTCAAGAACCTGACGAAACTCTGCGGGCAGTGGTCACGGCGCGAGGCTACGCGGCGGATACGGCAGGAAAAGTCTTTTCTCGTGTATCCGACGGGCAGAGGGCGCTTCTCGGTTTTTTGCGCGATACGTATTTCCGGGTGGTGGGACTCGTCGCGCTGCGACGAGTGGCCCCGCTTCCGGCGGCGCAACGAACGACCTCACGCCCTCCTTTCCGTCCGCTCTGCACGGACGGGGTTGTCGCAGCGCGACAACCGATACCCCAAATAGGGTGAGGTGCGCCCAGGTTCAAATGGTTGGCAGGGCAGAGTGCCTTGTTTATCGCGCGGTTCCGGCCGAACGGCGGATCGGTTGGTTCGAGCGGGTCCGCGGCGTGGCGTCTGGTTTGCGCAGGATGCGTGATCCGGCTGTTAACACGCTGGATTCATTCGGCTTTTGCGCCCCGGCGAGCACGCTGGCGATTTCGTCGCGGACGAGTTCATCCGCGTCACCTTGGTAAGACTGGACCAGGGCACGGTCGCGTTCGGCGGCGTGGGCCACGGCTTCAAGACGCAGATCCTGCGGCTCGGATGGCGAAAGCGCGATCTGGTAGAGCGTGCGGGTGTTGAAGTCGTAATCGACCATACTGGCCGCGGAGAGGATGTTGGCCTTGCGCGCCGGGTCGCGCTCGGCTTGATAGAGTTGGAGGAGATCCGCCGTGGCGCGGTCCCTATCGGCCACGACCTTCTTCAGAAGCAACGCGTGATCGTCGGAAGTCTTCGCTGCCTCGAGTTGGATGAACAGCCCGGCGTCGTCCGTGTCCTCCACCACCTCGGCCATGACCGCCTCGGCACGGGGGCGGGCGCCGGGCGGAATGGATGTTGGCACTGTTTGCTTTCTTGTCGCGGCGTTGGACAAGGCTGGCGGAGCCGGCGGAACAAGCGCGGTTGGTTCGCGGTTGGCGGGCGTGGGTTCGTGCGACGGGATTGCGGAAGCCGCCGGCTCGTTTGCTGGCGCGGAGTGGTGCGCCAGGTTTGCTGAACCGGAAGCCGGGACGAGTTCCTCCGCCAGCGCGACCGGCGGAGGATTGTCCGGTGTCTCCACGACCCGGAAGTGCGTGCGCCACAGCACGGGCACGCCGGCCAACAGGGCGGCGAGAAGCGTGACCGTGATGACGACTGTCTTCCGCATCGGAACAGGCTACGGCTTCGGGAAGTCGTAGTTCAGGGAAGTGACCGTCCAGTAATAGTCCTCGTCAACGACGTGACCCGGAACTCGGACGCTGAGAGTCGGGGCGAGCGGATTGGACGCGGGCGGCTTGACGGTGAGGGTCTTCCAAAGGCGTTCGCCACGGAAGATTCGGAGGGCGTACGACGAGGCGTTGATGCCAGTGTTGAAGGTATAGGTCATTGTCTTGTCGGTGGCGCTGAAGAACGTGCTGGGAGAAGCGGGATCGGCGCTGCCAGGCGTGACAGACTCACGGGTGAACTCGATATACTGGTTCTCATAGATCAGCCCGCCTGCGGCTTTGCCCAACGCGCCGGAGCCGGGAGCGGTGATGGCGGAGGCCTTACGGTGGATGCCCAAGCGCCAGCGGTAGGTGCCGACGGGCAGCGGGTTTTTGGGCACGTAGCTGTTACCCGGCGCGAGTTTGGCCCGCTGGAATGTAGTCCACTTGCCGCTGACCGTGTTCGAGCGGGACAGTTCGAGCACGTAGTAATCGGGCGCGGCACCCATGCTGTCGCCGGTGAGTTTGAAGCTGAATTTTGGCCGGATGGCGGCGACGGCTCCGCGCGGATAGCGCTCGGAGGTGGAGGTTTCCTCTACGATTGCGGTGATGGCCGCGACGACGTCGCCCGCGTCATCCGCTTCGAACGCCGCGCCGCCGGTGCCTCCGGCGATGGATTGGAACGTCACAGCGGCGTTTGTGTCGCCGCCGATGACGAGCGTGTTGACGGCGATTTCGAAGCCGCTGGCGGTGGCCTTGGCGAGGACATCAGACAGCGAGTGACCGCCCGTCCAGGGTTCGGGATCGTGGCCCGGGGCGTCACCCATCATGATGATGACGCGCTGAACAGGATTGCTGCGCCAGCCGCCGAGGATCGCGCCGTCGAGAGTGTTCCAAAGGGCGGAATAGACAGCCTCCGGCCAGTCGGCTCCGCCATCTGCATCCAGGCCGTTTATGGCGTTGAGGGCTTCGATTTGGTTGGTCGTGAACACAGTTTGGGTCTGGGTGATGTAATCGTCAAAGTAGCCGTGGTCGCCATCGGGATAGTCTTTGTAATCGACCACCGCCACGCGCGCGTCGGCGAAACGGGTGAACACGTTGGTGATGATGTTCACCGCGCTGGATTTCACCGCGTCGATGTCATCCCACATGCTGCCGGTGGAATCGATCAGGAAGGCCAGGTCGATGGCCGCGCCGGTGGTGAGAGTATGGGTCCACTGATGGCCGCCGCTGGACGGGGTGTAAACGCCCGCGCCGCCGGCGGAGAAGCTGTCGTAGGTGCGCATCAACTGGCCGTTGCTGGGCCATGGATCGTTGATGTCGATCACGTCGCCATCGAAGCCTTGCAACACCACGAAATGGCCACCGCCGGCCGTCCAGCCGATGCGCGCGACCGCTGGCCGTTGTGCGTCAATTTGCTGGGTGAGTTCGGCCTTCGTGAGTTTACGGGTGAAGAACGTGGTGTTGACCGCGCCGAAGTGGCGGAGGATGACGTCGATTCCCTTGAGCGCGGGCACGGTGCCCGCGGCTGGCCAGGTTCCGGTCATGTAGTTCCAATGGTTCGAGCCGCCGGAACCGTAGGCGGCGATGTCTTCCTGGGTGCGGAACACGGCGTACCAGGCGAGGATCATCTGACTTGAAGCGGCCCAGCACCATTGCGAGACGTTATTGCTGCGGGCATCGAGGAAAGTGCGTTGCGCGTAATAGGGCACGCCGAGCGTGACCGCCGGCGAGTGCCAGACCGACGCCGCGAAGACTGCGGCGGCCAGCAGGATAAGGAAGAGTTGGCGTGTGGTTTTCATGGTTTGGGTCCTTCGTTCTGTCCTTTGGTTTGTTTTACGAAATCACGGATCGAATCGAAAGTCTCCGCCGCCGGGCGCAGCATGGGCCGTGGAGCGTCCGTCGGTTGAATGGTGTCCGGTATCTGGGCTACGGGAGTGGCGTTCCCGCCTTTGGACTGCGGTACGGTGAAGAAATAGCCTTGGGCCGGCGGGCAGATGAACAGGCGCGGAGCGAGACCGTCGCGGGCAGGCCACCACTGCAAAATGTTCTGCCATTGCCGCGCCAGCGGTGCCATGCCGAAGGCGGTGCCGGACCATTTTCCATCCGCGCCGGTCACCTCGATCATCGCGCGTTTCACACCGTTCATTTCGATCGGCACGAACCACACGCCGGAGGGGCGCAAGAGGTTGGTCATGGACGATCCCGCCCGAGGACTGGCGAGGTCTTTCTCGTCGAGAACATCCATCGGGATGGGTTGGCCAAACGTCGCGTTGGTGAATGAGTCCTTTTCTTCGAATCCGAAGTCCTTCTTTCGCTTCTCGGCGCGCGGGAAATAAATTTTTGCAGCGGTGCGGGCGGCGTTGACGATCGACTCGCGGTCGGGGTGGGTTGGCCCGGTGTCTTGCGCGCCTTGAGTCATGGTGGTGAGCGTGAAAGTGAGGTAAAGGAGGATTGCGTCGGACAGAAGCCGCCTCGAAAGGGACTGACCGGACCGCAAATGTTGATGGTGCCGCTCCATATCGTCGGTTGATTCAAATCATCCGCGGATAGTATGTCAATGGCTCGG
>CAYQWK010000124.1:0-10496 GCA_964420805.1 uncultured Bifidobacteriaceae bacterium
CTTCTGCGCCATCCATGTGCGCTCGGTCACCGTGACCAGCAGCGCGGCCTCGTGTGTTGTCCAGACGCGCGGACGGCTGGACGTCACGGCCACAACCCACATCAACTCGCCATCCTCGATGTAAGGGACGGCAATGAACGCTTGAATCCCATGTTTTCTGAAGAACGCCCCGTCCTCGCCAACGGTGCGCTTGTCTGAGCCAATATCATTCACCACCACGGCCTGACCACGCACCAACTCCAGCAAGGCGGGAAATTCAAGGGAGTCGATGGGGTAGATGCCCTCCAGGCTGTCTCCCTCGCGGAGAAAATTGGGAAAAATCTGCACGTCCCGGGAGCCGCGTGGAAGCTCCGCCGCCAGGGCGCGCGAGACCTTCAAATGCCCGCCAATGGCCGTGAGCGCGACGCGCAGCAAGTCGGCGGGATCCGCCATCGGGCGGATGCGATCGCTGAACTCGACCAGGAAATTCTGGCTGGCTTCCACGCGCTTGCGGGCAGTGATGTCCACGGTGATGCCCGCGAAACGCTCGGGGTGCCCGTTGGAATCCATCAACAGCCGGCCGCGCGACTCGACCCACACGATCTCGCCGCTGGGGCGCACCACGCGGAACTCGACATTGTAGGCCGTGCGTTCGGTCACGGCCCGCACCACCTCGCCGCGCACGTAGGTCCGGTCCTCCGGATGAATCAGCGCGATGAACTCCTCAAAACCCCCGCAATAGGTTCCGGGCTTCAAACCGTAAATCTGCTCGGTGATCTCAGACCATGTCGCCACTCCCGTGACGAGGTTGCGCTGCCAGGCGCCCATGCGGCCGGCCTCAAGGGCGAGCTTGAGACGCTCTTCACTGTCGCGCAGCGCTTCGGCGGCGGCCTTGCGGGCGCGGTGGGCCTCGGCCTCGCGCAGTTCGCGCTCGATGGCCGGCAACAACCTGCCGAGCCGGTCCTTCATCACGAAGTCGCTCGCCCCGGCCTTCATCGCGGAAACCGCCATGTCCTCGCCGATGTGCCCGGAGACAACGATCAGCGGAACATCGCGGTGACTCGATCGCAGGGTCTCAAGGGCGGCAGGGGCGCTGAAACGGGGCATCAGATGATCGGCCACCACCACGTCCCAAGGGCGGCGTTCCAGCGCGGCACGCATGTCAGGCTCGTTGTCCACGCGCTCGGCATACACCTCATAACCGCCGCGCCGCAGTTCCAACAAGACCAGCGCCGCATCGTCCTCCGAGTCCTCCACCAGCAGCAGGTTCAATGGCCTGCCCCGATGCGCATCCCCGGCCGTCTGGTTGCGCAAATTCATATTTCCACCTGCGAGCGAGGGTAAACGCCCGCGCGCCCCAGCGCAACAGCGGGCACGAAATCCCGCGCGCGACGCAATTTCGTGCCGCCGGCCGGCCGAGTGAATTTATCTCCGGTCAAACTTCCCGGAGTTTTTCGGTGACATTCCCGGAGCGCATTTCTAAAACGATCCCGCTCTTTGAAACGGTCCCGCAAGCGCGGGACTTCGTCGCAGTCCGGCGTCAGGGAACCCCGGTGAGATTCCGGGACGGTTGCGCCACTGTCAGGAGATACAAACCCCGACCGCGAGATTTCGCGGCCGAAAGCCACTGGTTCAAAAAACCGGGAAGGCCGGGGCGAGGTCAGGCTCCAAGTCAGGATACCGGCTGGATTGCGCTCGTCACGGTCCGCGCATTGCGTGGACCGGCTTCTCCGTCAAAGAGAAGGATGAGGCCAGCCCCGCCGCCCGTCGCGCGCGGGAGCTTGAATTGAATTTGCCTTCATTCTCGTTTGCCGGGGTGAGGGCATTTTCATTTTCAAATCGCCTTCCTCCAGCACTGGTCTCGCAGTTGAACCGGCGTCGTGAACCTCGTTCACGGCACCAAGAACGCAGATCAGTGAACATGAAGAAAGCACTCCGAGCAGTCCGTATTGCGCTGGCCCTGGCCGGCGCGTTGTCCGTCCACCAGGCCGCCGCGCAAAATTTCGCCAGCCGCGTCGTCGGCTATCATCCCGGGACCGATCACGCCGGGGGCTTCACCAACGCGCGCGCCGCGCTGGGCCGTCCCTCGCGCTCAAACCCTTTCGGCGAGGCCGTCGATCCTTTCAACCCACCTTACGGCACCAATCAAATCGTCTCCATCGGTGCGGGCGGATCGCTCACGGTGAAGTTCAACGACTCCATCTCGAACAAGAAGCGCAACCCCTTCGGCTGTGATTTCATCATCTTCGGCAACAGCGGCTTCATCATCACCAACGAATTCGATCTGGCCACGTTCAACTGGGTCGGTACTCCTGGCACCGATGGCTCCCTCTTCGCGCACAACACCGGCGAGACCCGCGTTTCCGTCAGCCGCGATGGACATCGCTTTTACGAACTCGCCAACGCGCCGCTGGTGGACACGCTCTTTCCGACTGACGCCGCCGGAAACCCGCGCGTGCCGGTAAATCCCGCGCTCACTGCCGCCGATTTCGCGGGGCAGACGCTCGACGGCATCCGCGCGCTGTACGGCCGTTCGGCAGGTGGAACGGGATTCGACATCTCCTCCGCACGCGACGGCAAAGGCCGGCGCATCCACCTCTCCTCGATCAATTACGTGCGCGTCGAGGTCATCAGCGGCAAGGCGGAGATTGACGCCTTCTCCGACGTGAAGGCGCGCGAGGGAGACGACGACTAGCCGATGGGCCGACTCGCGAACATCCTGCTCTTGTCCGGCGTGGTCTCCGCGTCCATTACGGGCGCGGCCACCATCGCCGAGAACTTCGCCACCGACCCGCGCGCGGGCGGCTGGCGTGGATTTGGCGAAACGAATCTGTTCCGCTGGAACGCCGCCAGCCAGAACGTCGAGATCACCTGGAACTCCTCGCGTTCGAACAGCTTCCTCCGCATGCCGCTCGGGACGATCCTTTCGACAGCAGACCAGTTCTCCGTCGCGTTTGACCTCCGCCTGAACGACATCGCCATCGGCACCAGCAGCAACAAGCCCTACACCTTCCAGATCGCGCTCGGGTTGGTGAATTCCTCCAGCGTGACCGGCACCAACGTCTTCCGCGGCGCGGGACAAAGCGCCTGGGGCGTGCGCAACACCGTCGAGTTCGACTACTTCCCTGACTCCGGCTACGGCGCAACCTTCGCGCCCACCATGATCTCGTCGAACAACCGCGTGGCCTTCAGTGACAACCACCCGCTCACGCTCACCACCGGCGACGTCTTCCGAGTCACGATGAGCCACAGCAACCTCGTGCTCCGCACGGCGGTCACGCGCAACGGCCTGCCCTACGGACTGCCGCCAGGCAACACGATCAAGGACATCTCGCTGTCCACCTACCCGGATTTCCGCGTGGACTCGCTCGCATTGATCAACTGGAACGACGCGGTGCAGATTGGCCCGACGCAATTCTGGGGATCGGTCCTCGCCCACGGCGTCGTGGACAACATCGTCGTCACCCTGCCCGAGCCGCCGGTGCGGCAACTGGTCGGCACAATGTCGAACTCGGTCTGGCGGGCTTCATTCCTCTCCCGCACCAACTGGCTTTACGCGCTGGAACGCACCGTCGATTTCGCCAACTGGCAGCCCGCTTCACTCACCAACACGGGCAATGGGGCGGCCATTTCGCTGCTCGACACCAACTGTCCCACCGGCACCGCCGCGTACCGCGTGCGCGCCATGAAACCGTGATGCGAATGCCGAATGCCATATGCCGCACGCCCGGACGACCGCCTCATTCGTCATTCGCCGGCTCCCGCTCTGCGTTCACGCTCATCGAACTGCTGGTCGTCATCGCCATCATTGTCATCCTGGCCGCGCTGCTCCTGCCCTCACTGTCGAAAAGCAAACTCGCCGCGCAACGCATCAAATGCCTGGGCAACGAGCGCCAACTCGGCCTTGCCGCGTTGATGTGCATCGAGGACGACGACGGTCGCACCTTCCCTTACCAATCTCACGCGACCAACGGCGGAGTGGTTTATTGGTTCGGCTGGCTTGAGGACGGCAGCGAGGGAGAACGCGCGTTCGATGCGCGGCCGGGCGTCCTCTTTCCATATCTGGACGGTCGTGGCGTCGAGCTTTGTCCTTCGCTGAACTACGCGAGCGGACATTTCAAGTTGAAGGCCCGTGGCGCGGCCTACGGCTACGGCTACAACCGTCATCTGGCCTCGACCAATACCCTGCCGCTCCACTCGCTGCGCGACACCTCGCGCACCGCCCTATTTGCCGACGCCGCGCAGATCAATGACTTCCAGGCCCCGGCCTCGCCGGACAATCCGATGCTCGAGGAATTCTACTACGTGGATTGGGACGACTCGCCGTGGGGTTATCCCAACGCGCATTTCCGCCATAACCGCCGCGCCAACGTGGTCTTCGCGGACGGCCATGCGGACTCTGAAGCGCCGGTGAACGGAACGATTGATCCACGATTGCCGACCGAAGTTGTGGGAAGATTGCGCCGCGAGGCATTGCTGCCCTTTGAGTAACCCTGCACTGGGTAAGCCATTCCCCGGTGCCGCATTCAGCCATTTCACCAATGGCGAAACGAACAGACAGCCGTAATCTGCATCCAATGCGAATGCCCTTCTATGAATGCTTATCTGCAACACAACACGAGCGGCTTGTACTATCAGGACGATGAACACTGGGTTGAAAACGCCCGCGAAGCGCGAAGCTTCACCTCGGTGCGCGACGCCGAGGCCTTCTGTGCCACGCTGCATCTTGTCGAGGTCCACACCGTCAGCCGGCTGGATCCGATCATGATCGCGCGCTTCGCCTTGCGCGCGCCCGGCATTTACCAGGCCGGCGAGTAGGCGCCACACCGCTATCCTGAACGCGGATAAGGCCTGTTTCGCGCCAGGTTCCTCGCGCGTGATTATTTGCTTCCGGTTGCGCTGCTCAACGCCGCCGAGCCTCGCGAAGCGAAAAGTTCCGCCGAACACTTTGGTCTGCACGGGCGGCCCATGGACGCGTCACACCTTCATGCACAATGCACACTGCGATGTGGCGGAAACAGTCACGCTGCGACGAGTGGCGCCGCATACAGCGGCAAGATGCGCAGCCTCGATCCCTCCGCGGCAAGACTTCGGAGGGGAACAGCGCGACAACCAGAGCCAAATGCGCAGCGATATGCGCCCGCAATCACAGCGAGAATCCGTTCTCGACACTCCCCCAACGGCGCGGAGCATCAGCGCGGTCATGTCTTTGCGTTTCGTCTTCATCCTGTTCGCCACCGCCGCCATGGCGGCGCAAATGCCCAACGATGTTTATGTATGGCAACGCGCCTGGAACCGGCCGGTGCTCGACGCATTGAACCAGCAGTCCACAAACTTCCAGCACGTCATCGCGCTCGCAGCGGAGGTTTCGTGGAAGGACAAGCAGCCGCGCATCACCCGCGTGCCGCTGGATCATGCGGCGCTGCGCGAATGTGGCCGGCCCTGCGGACTCGCGATGCGGATCGGCCCGTCGGCCGGCCCGTTCCGCAGCAACGACCCAACGGCGCTCAAGCTCGCCGCGCTGGCGAATTCGCTGGTCGAAGGCGCACGATCCAACCGGCTTTCGCTCGCCGAGATTCACCTCGATTTCGATTGCGCTGAGTCGCGGCTCGACGGCTACCGCGTGTGGGTCGAACTCCTGCGGCGCGAAATCGCGCCGGTGCCGCTGGTGCTCACCGCGCTGCCAAGCTGGTTGCGGCAGCCCGCCTTCGCCCGGCTCGCGGCGGCGGCGGACGGCTATATCCTGCAAGTGCATTCGCTGGAGCGGCCGCGGAGTTTCAACGCGCCCTTCACGCTTTGCGATCCAACGGCGGCACGACGCGCGGTCGAGGCGGCGGGCAAACTCCCCATTCCCTTTCGCGTGGCATTGCCAACCTACGGCTATCGCGTCGCCTTCGACGTGAAGGACAAATTCATCGGGCTGACCGCCGACGGACCCGCCATCGAATGGCCGGCTGACACGCGGATTCGCACCGTGCGCTCGAACCCGGCGGAGATTGCCGGGCTCGTCGCGGATTGGTCCACAAACCGCCCTGCGGCAATGCGCGGAATCATCTGGTACCGGCTTCCCGTCGCGGGCGAAGATTTGAATTGGCGGCCCCGGACTTTGGAGCTAGTCAAGCGCGGTCAGGTTCCTCAAGCCGACGTGAAAGTCGAAAGCCGTTCGTCCGCACCACTGCTGCGTGAGATTTTTCTGCGCAACAATGGCGCGGCGGATTTCCAGGACAACATCGCCATCCGCGCGCGAATATCGCGCGGTCGCCTCGTGGCGGGCGATGCGCTGGCGGGTTTCGACGCGGATAAGAGCAGCGGCGGCACCGTTGAATTTCGCGCCACAAACTTTTTTCTGCCCGCGGGCGCGACGCGGGCGGCGGGCTGGCTGCGGCTGAATAAGGAAGCTGAGGTGGAACTTGAACTGCGGAAATAATCGCGGTGTGCGGAAAGCGGTGCGCGGAACCGGGCGGCGTGTTCTGGCGTGGTTGTGCGTCGTCGCCTGTCTCGTGTCCGGCCCGCCCGCCGGCGCGTGCGGCCCATTCTTCCCAAACATGATGCTCGTCCAGGGTGACGATGCCGTTTTCGACGCGCCGGTTGCGCGCTTCTACGCCGAGATCGCGCGGGCTCAGGCGCGGCTGAACATACCGAAGCCGCCTCACCCATTCGTCGAGAGCGCCATCGGAGCCGCGCCCGCCACGCCCAACGCCGATGCCGCCGACCTCGCCGCGGCGTTGCGCCAACAAGGCCGCGGCAGCAACGAAATCACGGCGACGGTGGCCGCGTACACGGCGGCGCGCGAAGCTATGACGCCGAAGGAGAATACCAACGCGGAGGCAAAAGCTGCCACGCCCGCGCTTCCCGAAGGCATCCCGGCGGAGTTCGCCGATTACTTTCGCGGCGCGGTCGCGTGGCACAGCGGAAACACGAACGGCGCGCGGGCCGCGTGGCAGGCGCTGCTTGATCGCCCGCGCAAGGAGCGGCGTTTCAAATCCACCTGGGCCGCGTTCATGCTCGCGCGCAGCTTCGAAACGGAGGATCCGGCGCGGTCCGTTTCGTATTACGGTCTGGTGCGCGAGATGGCGAAGGATGGATTCGCCGATTCACTCGGCCTGGCGGCGGATAGCATCGGCTGGGAGGCGCGGACACATTTGAAGGCGGGACATTTCACCACCGCCATCGAGATGTATCTCCAGCAACTCGCCCTTGATGACCAAACGGCCTATGCCTCGCTTTCGTTCACCGCGCGCAATCTGTTGAGCGCAGAACCGGCCGCGTTACGATCCGCCGCCACGAACAGCGCGGCGCAGGCCGTTGTCACGGCATATCTCATTTCCTCCGGCCGGACGTGGGGTTGGATCGAGGAACCGCCAACCAACAACGCCGCCATCTGGCTCGATGCGCTGGAGAGGGCCGGCGTGTCCGACGCGGCATTGGCCGAGCAATTGGCCCTGGCGAACTACCAAACGGGCCGCTACGAGCTTGCGCAACGCTGGATCAGGCGCGCGCCCAAGGCCCCGGTTTCGCAGTGGCTTCAGGCCAAGCTCCTGTTGCGCGAAGGCAAGACCGACGACGCCGCGCGATTGCTGGCGAAGATCGCGCGGCTGTTTCCGTTGCATATCACCTCGAACAGCCCGAACGATTCCCTGGCCCACAATCTCACCGGCGACGAAGCCGCGGACCTCCACGAAGGCACCTTTATCGGAATGGGAGCAGGCCGCAATGTCCTGGGCGAACTTGGCGTGCTGCGCCTGCACCGGAAGGAATATTCGCAAGCCCTCGACGCGCTGCTCAACGGCGGGTTCTGGGCGGACGCCGCCTATGTCGCCGAGCGCGTCCTGACGGTCAATGAACTGAAGAACTATGTGGATCGCCACTGGCCCGAGATTGCAGTGGACACGGAAGAGGAGAAGGAAGCGCCTGAGAATCTGCGCCCAAGCAGGCAGTCGCGGCAGATTCGTTATCTCCTCGCCCGGCGGCTGGCCCGCGCCGAGCGAATGGCGGATGCGCGGCCTTATTTCCCGGAGGAATGGCTGGCAAGCTTCGACGAACTCATGGCCTGCCTTCTGGTGGGGCAGAACGAAGCGCTCGCCAACGAACAGCGCGCCACGAATTATTACCGCGCCGCTTGGATCGCGCGGACCAATGGCATCGAATTGCTGGGCACGGAACTCGCACCGGACTATGCCATCTGGGGAGGCAACTACGAGGACGGTCCCACCGTGCAAGGCCGCGCCGCGAACGCCACCAACAACCTCTTCGGCGCGACCGGCGACGAACTGCGCCGCGGCGCCGCGCACGAGGTCGAACCGCAACATCGCTGGCATTATCGCGGTCATGCGGCATTGCTCGCCTACGAGGCTGCGCGGTTGCTGCCCGACAACGACCCGCGCACCGCGCGCGCGTTATACTCGGCTGGCCGCTGGGTGCAGGATTTGCAGACGGCAGATCGCATCTACAAACAACTCGTGCGCCGTTGCCGCAAGACGGAAATCGGCAAGGCTGCCGATGAATGGCGCTGGTTCCCTCGTCTCGACGCCAACGACAAGCCGCTGCCTTCCCCGCGCGTGAAACTCACCGCGGCCAATCTCACGCCCGTCACGCGTGAGACGCCTGCGGTTGAAGACGCCGTTCCGATGGATGCGCCACCCGTCACGCCTGAGCCGGAACGGCCCGAGCCGTAAATTGATCGCGCGGGCTTCCAACCTGCATTCCTCTCCAATGACGTAGCCACCGCTGTGAAACGGTGGCCAATGCCGTGCCAAGTCTGGATGGCCGCGCCCTCACAGGCACGGTCAAGACCCCACATCACACTCCCCTTCTGCGCTCGCAGCTCCCGCAAGCAGCTGGCCGTCACGCCGCGTTTTCACAAGAGAAAGGCGCATTTATTCATGGCGTCACGGCCCGCGTTTTTCCAACCTCCCGCCACATTTTTCCAAACGCGATGAATCACATGAAGTCACCTCTCGCTCTCGCCGCCGCGCTCTGCGTCGCGGCCTTTGCCCATGCCGCCGGCCCGGTCCGCGTTCTCTACTTCGACGCCGCCGGCACCGAGCAATCCACCCTCGGCCCGCTTCACGGCGCCATGCGCGACCTCGGCCGCGATGCCATCTGGTTCGACTACGCCACCGGTGCCACTCCGGCGAGCGAGCAACTCAGCCACTACGACACTCTCATCGTCCGCCCGAAGGCCGATGGTTCCCCTGCCCTCAACACCACCATCAAGCTCCCCAACGGCAACTTCATTCCCGTCGTCAAGATCGAGGACAAGACCTCGCCCGGGCAGTTGCGCGAAGCCGTCTTGAAGTCCCTCTCCACCGCGCGCAAAGGCGAGTGGGAAGCCTTCCTCGCCCAGCGTGAACCCGAGCAGCGCAATCCCGATCCCAACGTCGCCAACTACGAGCGCCGCCCGCAGGCCATCACCTTCCAGCATCCCTTCAACGTCAAGGGCAGCAAGGAACGCACGCAAGTGCCCGCCGACATGCGCCTCGAACTCTTCGCCAGCGAGCCGGACATCGCCAAGCCCATCGCTTTTGCCTGGGACGAACGCGGCCGCCTTTGGGTCTGCGAAGCCCGCGATTATCCGCACGGCGTCAACGCCGACGGCATCGGCAACGACGACATCAAGATTTGCGAAGACACCGACGGCGATGGCCGCGCCGACAAGTTCACCGTCTTCGCCGACAAGTTGAACCTCCCCACCAGCCTCGTCTTCGCCAATGGCGGCATCATCGTTGCCCAGCCCCCGCGCCTGTTGTTCCTCAAGGACACCAACGGCGACGACAAGGCCGACGTGCGCCAGGAAATCATGACCGGCTGGGGCATCGGCGACACTCACGCGCAGGCCAACAACCTCCATTATGGCCACGACAACTGGCTCTACGGCTGCGTCGGCTACTCGGGTTTCAATGGCGACGTCGGTGGCGTGAAGAAGCAGTTCGCCATGGGCACCTTCCGCTTCAAGGCCGACGGCTCCGCGCTCGAATTCCTCCATCAGTTCTCGAACAACTCCTGGGGCCACAGCGCGAACGACGCCGGCGACCAGTTCGGCGGCACCGCCAACGGCGCGCCTCTCTTCTACGGCGGCATTCCCGCGCCCCTCGTGCCCAAAGGCGCCCGCGCCACCACCGCGCGCAAGATCAACGTCCAGGACACCTGCCATACCATCACGCCGAATTACCGCCAGGTGGACGTCTTCAACGGCTACACCGCCGCCGCAGGCAGCGCCCTCATCTACTCCGCCAACCTGCCTCCGCGCCTTCAAGGCATGGCCATGGTTTGCGAGCCGACCATGAAGGTTGTTTCCCTCATGAAGGTTCAACCCAAGGGCGCCGGCTACACCGCCCTCGACGGCTACAACCTCGTTGCCAGCAGTGACGAATGGATGTCGCCCGTCTTCGCCGAGGTCGGCCCCGACGGCGCCGTGTGGTTCGCCGACTGGCAAAACTTCATCATCCAGCACAACCCCACTCCCAGCGTCCAACGCGGCGGTTACGACGCCAAGACCGGCCCCGGCGGCGCGCACG
>CAYQWK010000124.1:10506-14836 GCA_964420805.1 uncultured Bifidobacteriaceae bacterium
GCTGCGCGACAACAAACGCGGCCGCGTCTATCGCGTCGTTTGGGAAAACGCGAAGAAGTCCGCTCCCCTCAACCTCGCCTCCGCCTCCACCGCCGTTCTCGTGAAAACCCTTTCCCACGACAACCCTCTCTGGCGTCTCCACGCGCAACGCCTTCTCGTCGAGGGCAAACGCGCCGAGGCCGCCGCTTCACTCAAAGCCATCGCCACCAACTCCGCCTCCGGGATCGCCGCCGTCCACGCCCTCTGGACACTTCACGGCCTGGGCGCGCTCGATGACGCCACGCACACCGCCGCCCTCCTTTCCGGCGATGCCCGCGTCCGCCGCAATGCCACCCGCGCCCTCGGCGCCGACGACCGCGCCAAAAAGCTCTTCTTCAGCGCCGGCGTCATCACCGATCCCGACCCCATCACCCGTTGCAGCGCCATTCTCAAGCTCTCCGAATTCGACACCACCAAGGAGATCACCACCATCGCCGCCAGCCTGGCCAAAAACCCCGCCCTCAAGACTGACGAATGGCTCAACGACGCCGTCCGCCTTTGCACCAAGAAACACAAGGCCGACGCGTACAAGGAAGGCCCCAATCTCCTTCCCAACCCCGACTTCGAGATCGTCGGCGCCGATGGCCTGCCCCAGGGCTGGAAACGCCGCGATTACGGCGGGCGCGACGCGAACAAAGGCGCCGAGTGGACCGTTGTCCAGGGCGACAAAAATGTTCACGGCGGCAAGAACGCCGTCCGCTGCATCACCCGTGGCGACGCCGACACCAGCCTCTACGCCGACGTCACCCTCAAACCCAACACCCAGTATCGCCTCTCCGGTTGGGTCAAAGCCCATGCCGTCCGCGGCAAGGTCAGCCTCAACGACCATATCAACCGCTACGAGACCGACCGCGTCACCCGCGACACCGACTGGACCCTCGTCGAAGTCGATTACAATTCCGGCAACTCCACCCGCGCCAGCATCAACATCCTCCACGTCGCGCGCGGCGACGGTTTCTGGGACGACGTGAAGCTTTGCGAACTCCTTCCCGCCGACGACACCTCCACGAAGCTCGCCGCCGGCGACGCCATTCGCGGCAAGGACCTCTTCTACAACCACACCGTCCGCTGCGTCCTCTGCCACATGGTCAAGGGCGAAGGCAGCACCGTCGGCCCTGCCCTCGACGGCATCGCCACCCGCAAAGACGCCGCCTACATTCGCGAAAGCCTCCTCGAACCCAGCAAAGTCCTCGCCGAAGGTTACAAACCCGCCGAAGGCTCCCTCAGCCCCATGCCCCCGATGGGCGACATCTTCACCCCGCAAGAAATCGCCGACATCCAGGCCTTCGTCCAAACCCTCAAATGAGGCCGCGCCAACACCGCGACTCGCGGCGGCGGTGAAGTGATCAGTAATCAGTGAACAGTGAATCAGCGCGGGACCGCTCGCACTGGCGCTTGCGTTTCGGCGTTCCGCGTTTCGCACTCCGCGTTTTCCCCCGGCCCTTCGTCATTCGTCATTCGTCATTCGGCATTTCCCGCCGCTCATTCCGCACTCCGCATTCCGCACTCCGCGTTTTCCCCCGGCCCTGTTCACGAATGCGTTTGGCGTGATGATTGTCTCGTTTTGACCACTTCGACTCGTGTTTGTCGTTCTTAAGATGCCGCTGCCCTTTCCGCGTTCCCCATTCCGCATTCCGCATTTCCCCCTTGGCCCGCTCGCGATGCCGCTTTGCCTGCTCGTGGTGCCGCTTTCGCCGCTCACGATGCCGTTTCGCCTGCTCGTGATGCCGTTCTGGCACCTCCGACTCCCGTTTTGCGCGCCTCGACCCGCGTTTTACCCGCTTGCGATGCCGTTTCCCATGCTCTGGATGCGCGGAACTGGCATCTTAAGGAGGTAAAGTTGAGCGGGCTAGTTCGCCTTGCCGTGTATCAGCTTCCCATGCTCCGTCACGAACTTCACCGGGATCTTCGGGTTATTGATATCCTTGCCGCCTGATGAATGCCATTTCTGCTCCCACTTCGCGAAGTACGGTTCCAAGCCAGCCGGCTTCATCAAGTAAATCGCCTGCAACTCGATCCCCTCGTAAACAGCAAACACCCAATCCACCTGCCGATACTTGGCGAGGATGACCGGGTTCATGTGATGATGCGTGGAGAAGCTCTGCGTAAGAAGCGCGTTGACCGATTTCAATTCATATTCGCGGCCCTGCTTGTCGCGCGCATCGTTGCCTTCGCGCCCACCCGTTCCCTTGAGTCCGGTGATGAGCAAAAGCTGAAGCAGCTTCCCGCCGTTGTCCTGAAAGATGTCCCCGATGCCGTGCTTCGAGGCCAGCGACTGGTATTCGCGAATGAACGGGAATAGTCGGTCGAGTTCAGCCTTGTCCGGATGGGGTGTCATCGCCTGGCCTCCTGGAGCAGCGACGGAAGCGAGGTGCCCGCCGCTGCCGCCAACCGCTCCATGTTGTCAATGGACACATTGCGCTCCGCCCGCTCCACCGATCCCACGTAGGTGCGATGCAGTCCGGCCAGTTCCGCCAAATCCTCCTGCGAAAGCTTCTTCGCCTGCCTTGCTTTGCGCAGGTTCTCGGCAAAGATGCGCCGGGCCGCCGGTTTGGATTTCACGCCGGCAGGCTAACGACATTGACGACTTTACATCTACAGCCTTAAAGTAGCTTCCATGCTGGCCGACACGCTCAATCCCGCCTACCTCACCAACTGGGGCGCGGCATACTGTGGCGATTCACTCGACCTCCTCGCCGCCCTGCCGGACGCCAGCGTGAACCTCGTCCTCACCAGCCCGCCCTTCGCCCTCCAGCGCGAGAAGGAATATGGCAACAAGGGCCAAGCTGAATATGTAGCATGGCTGGCGAACTTCGCCCGGCTCGTCCATCGCAAGCTCATGGACGACGGCAGCTTCGTGCTTGATCTTGGCGGCGCTTACGAACCCGGCTCGCCCACGCGCAGCCTCTACAACTTCCGGGTGCCGATTCATTTTTGCGATGAACTCGGCTTCCATCTCGCCGAGGATTTCTACTGGCACAATCCCTCGAAGCTCCCCAGCCCCATCGAGTGGGTCAACAAGCGCAAGCTCCGGGCCAAGGACTCGGTCAACACCGTCTGGTGGTTCGGCAAAACCCGATGGCCCAAGGCCGACGTGTCCAAGGTGCTCACCGAATACAGCGACCGGATGAAGAAACTGCTCGAAGACCCCGCCGCCTTCTACACGCCAAAGAAACGCCCGTCAGGCCACGACATCGGGAACGCCTTCGCCAAGGACAACGGCGGGGCCATCCCTCCAAACCTCCTGCAAATCCCGAACTCCGAATCCAACGGCAGCTACTTGCGCGGCTGCAAGACCGTGGAGGTGAAAGGGCACCCGGCCCGGTTCCCGGCCAAGCTGCCGGAATTCTTTATCCGCTTTCTGACTGAGCCGGGCGACCTGGTGGTGGACATCTTCGCCGGCTCGAACACGACCGGCTCGGTGGCCGAAGGCGAAGGGCGCAAGTGGCTGGCCTTCGAGGAACGCCTGGACTACCTCGCCGCCTCGGCCTTCCGCTTCTTCCCGGAATCCGCGACCGACGCCGACCTCAAGGCCGCGCATAGCGCCATTCTCACCGGCAAAACCGCCGACTTGCGCCGCGACATGGCACGAATGCCGCAATCCGCGCTACGAAATGGCAATGTTCACAAGCCGGCAACGCCGGCGCAGGGCGTATTGGTGTTGTCCGAATCCGCCACCCCTGCGCCGCCACCGCGCAAGCGCGGAACATCGATCCCGCCGAGAACGAGATGAGGCCGGTGGCGCTGGGGCGAGAGAACTGGCTGCACATCCGCGACCAGACGGAGGAGGCCGAAGATTGCGGCGATACTGAGCGCCCCGATGACGTGACGCTGCTCTTTCCGCCTTCCGCACTCGGCATTTCCCCCTTGGCCCATTCCCGATGGCGCTCTGCCTGCTCGGTCCCGCGTTTGGACCGCCTGTTGGTGGGCAAAACACGTTGTTTTTCACCCAGGAACGTGAAGAATCCCTACCAGATGATGTTGGCCAAGCATACCTCCGCGCGCGCATTCCCAAATGCACGGGGAGCCCGCTTTCACTCCCCAGCGACCCGAGCCAGACCTTCTTGTTTCGAGGGCGAAAGGATCTTCGACGCCAACCGCTTGCGCGGCACGCGCACCGGCAACATCGGCGCGTTCAAGCTCACCAGCGTGGCCACCGCGTATTACAAGGGCAACGAAAAAGGCACGCAGCTCCAGCGCATCTACGGCACGGCGTTCAAGAACAAGACGCAGTTCGACGAGTATTTCAAGATGCTCGAGGAGGCCAAGCGCCGCGACCATCGCAAGATCG
>CAYQWK010000125.1:0-13883 GCA_964420805.1 uncultured Bifidobacteriaceae bacterium
GTCCCAACTGCTCGCCACAAAAGTGCCGCGGAGGCAGGTGTTGACGTAACGGACATGCTCCCAATTGCCTGTAATACAGGAACTGTCGGGGTTGAATGAATGTTCCTTGTCATTCGGAGCACCAACCTGACCGATGTGAGTCACATAAAGAATCTTAGGATACGTTTCCTTCTTCGGCTGAATGCCATCGCCAATGGTACGGCAACCCTCGGAAGGTCGGCACGTAATTACAGCATCACAGATGGAATTGACCGTCACATTGGCATTATTGCGTCCATCATAAACACAATAGCCATTGGTTCCGCGGTCAATTTCGGCGAGAACACTGACCCAATTGGTGAACGGCAGAGACGCGCAGTTCAACTGAACCTCGCAAAGTGGAATTGTGATGGCCTCTCCAGCTCCG
This sequence comes from uncultured Bifidobacteriaceae bacterium, assembly GCA_964420805.1. Taxonomy (GTDB): domain Bacteria; phylum Verrucomicrobiota; class Verrucomicrobiia; order Limisphaerales; family SIBH01; genus JANNGC01. The sequence goes on from CAYQWK010000125.1 coordinate 407, forward strand.
AGGGAAAAGGGCGGCGGGCTCGGGCAATCGGCCAAATCCACCAATGCGGGATCATTCAGGGAGACGTTGGACAGGTCCACATCGCCGATGTTGACCACGCGCACCGCGAACTGCACGGAGTGCGGTTGATCGTCAGCCGGAAGCAAGAGGAAACTGTCCAGCGGATCCGCATCCAGCGCGTCGGGCGAAATCACCATCTTAGTACAGGAAATGCCAGCGTTCTTTATGATCGCAATCGCAAAATCATCGTCGGAGGCAAGCTGTCCGTTCACAATGCTCTGACCAGACGCAAGTACAACATTCGTAACGCTCACACAGGTGTTGTAATTGGTGATAAGGATGGTGAACCCCTGTCCAACACCCAAGGTGGCCGGAACAGGATAGCCGGAAAGGTCCAACTTGCTGTCAGTCACCTGAAGGTTGACCAAGTCCACGTCGCCGCAATTCGTCACCGAGATTCGATAACAGAACGATGGACACATACCACTGTCGATGCGACGCACGCCGGTGGCGACTTTGCTCCAATTGGGCTCACAGCCGTTGTTCATAGAGCAGGTCACTTCCTTGACCACACAGATCTTGGGATCAACGCACAGAACCTGACATACGGCTGTCGATTGATCTGAAACCGTCTGGTTTCCGCAAACGGAAGAAGCGGTTCCAGACGCGGTCAATGTGTCTGTTGCTTGGGGACAAGGTGGCGCAGTGTAGCTGCCGTTAAACGCCACACTTTGGCCAGGAGTAAGGGTAATCGGTCCGAGCACCAAAGTATTCGCCACCGGTTTGTCGTTGACCACCGTGACATTAAACAGGGTCACGTCACCCGCATTCGACACAGTCCCAGAGTAAACGAACAACTGTCCAGAGGGCGGAGGGGTAGCCGGGCAGAACTTCACTACGCGGATGGCGGGATTGCACGGAATTGTCACGTTGCACTTGTTGGTATCGCGGACGGTCAACCCCAGTTGATCCGTGCCAGACACACGCACCGTGTTGGTGGACTGATTCGCCGAAGCGACGTAGGAACCGCCATAAACCGCGACTTGGCCATTGGTCAGGGTTCCAATGAAATGAGCCACATCGTCAAGCGGATTGCCGGGCGTTCCGTAATCGTCGATCACAACAACATTCGTCAGCGTCGCGTTACCTGTGTTTTCAACTGCCCCACTGTAATTAACCAAGGCATTATCCGGGCTTCCAACGTATTCGCAATTCTTGGTGATTCGAATAGATGGTGCCAAGATCACGATCTGCCCAGGAAATGTGAGCATAAACTCTTGTTTGATGTTAGTAGCCTGATCGCCATCATGGTTATCTATACCTTCCGCAATCGCATCGTCCAACAACACCAAGAACCCGCCCAACGGAACTCCATCAGTGGGCTGAACAAAATAGGTGTTCGTGGTATTTACAAATGCAAGGGGCAGAAGAGTAATGGGAGCAGACAAGAGATTCGGCGTGGACACATCCCCGCTGACGTGATGAATGACATCGTAAATATTGGTGATCGTGAGGGTGTCGTTGAAGTCATCAAGGTTCGAAACACGGATTCTGGCCGTAATCAAATCCCCGCGATGCGCGAACGCGGTCCCACTGGGACCCACCGGAGTCTTTTGAATCACGCCGCCGTGAAATTGAGCGCCAGCATCCACAGTCAGCAATGCCGAAACCGCAGCCATCACAGTGGCTAAGAAGCCAGAGCGACCCAGCGGCCGAAACGTCGATCCAAATCGCGTCATTAATGATTTCATACTCTATTCCTTTGTTCTGATTAACTGTGTCCCGCTGAACTTCACGGTTCTAGCGGCGTAGTTGTGTCTGGTTCGCCTGCAACTGTCAATCACTGATATCCATCAATCTCTTCGCCTGATTTGACTCCGCAATGATCGGGCGAAATGCCAGAAGCAGAATGCTTTGCCAGAAACCTGGGGGAACTTCATTCAACACTTCCGATGACTACGGTGACGGCACATCTCCCACCACGGCCCGATTTCCCTCCCTGGCCAGCGGAAGTCGGACCCGGAACCGCGTTGGTTCCCCCGCGTTGCTTTCCGCCTCGAACCGCCCCCCGAGGGAATCGACAATCGCCTTGGCAATCGCCAACCCCAGCCCGGTCCGCCCACCGGGCCTGGTCCGGGATTTGTCCACCTGGTAAAATCGCTCAAAGACATGGGGCAAATCTTCTGCCGGAATTCCCGGCCCGGTGTTTTCAACCTCCAACCACGCTTCGTCCTGATCCTTGCCCGTCCGCACGACGACCTCGCCACCAGCCTTGTTGTAATTCACCGCGTTGGCCAGCAAGTTGGTCACGACCTGCGCCATCCGGTCGGCATCTCCAACGCATTTGACCTCCGGCAAATCGCGTTTCAACGTCAGTCCGAACTCCGCAGCCAGTGGTGCGATCAGCTCCAGGCATTCCTCCGCCACCCGGCCAAGATCGAATTCCCGCTTGTCCATCGGTTCACTTCCAGCATCCAGCCGCGCCAATTCCAACAAGGATTCGATCAAACCTCTCATGCGCTGCGCCGCCCGATGACAGGCCTCCAGCGTTTCCCGGTAATCAGCCGCCGAACGCTCGCGACTGAGCGCCGTTTGCGCCTGCGTCAGTATTACCGACACCGGCGTGCGCAATTCGTGGGCAGCATCCGAGGTAAAGCGCGTCTGTTGCGCGAATGCCGCCTCCAACCGCGCGAACGTCGCGTTCAAAACCCCCGTTAATTCACCCAATTCCCGCGCCTGGTTTGCCGCAGGAATGCGTTGAGAAAGATCCCCGGCTGAAATTTTCATCGCCGTCGTGCTGATGTTCCGCAGCGGCCGGATGCTCCGCGTGGTTACCCACCAACCGCCTGCCAACCCAAGAACCAAAACCCCCGCGCCAGCGCCACCCAACAACCATCCCATCCGTCGCATCTCCGCCATTTCTTCGCTGGTGTCACAACCGACCATGATGCACTCCCCCGGAGGCGTGAAGTGGGCCAGTTCCCGCAATGACCCACGCGTTCGAAATACCTCCTGCCCGTTGCCCTCACGGATCACGCGGGAAATGCCTTCTGGGGCCGATGCTGAACGACGGATCAACCACCCTTCCCGATGCCACACCAAATAGTAAAATGACGCCTTGCCGCTCCCATCGAACAAGCTCCTTTCACCCTCATTCAACTGCGCCACCACGTCCCCGGCTCGCGGACGTCCGCCGGGTGGAGCGAGGCCGAGGATCAAATCAATATCAGCCTCTGGCGAACGCGGCGGTCGCCCCGTTTGCCTCGGGTCCGCGCGCCGGAATGCGGCTCCCAGAACGGAAACCCGGTGTTGCAATTCCCGGTCTAGCCGCTGCTGGCGGCTGAACCGCTCCAACCGAAGCGCCGTGAACCCGAAGCCCGCCAACACCGCCAAAAGGATCAACCCATGCCACAACTGCAGGCGCCATTTGATCGAGTGAAAGATCATTCGATGCAATACCCGTGGCCGCGCCGCGTCACGATGAAGTCCGCACCCAACTTCTTCCGCACATTGGACACATGCACGTCCAGCAGGTTGGACAAGGTGCTGTCGTCTTCGTCGAACAAATGCTCATACAGTGCCGTGCGCGTCACCACCTCGCCGCGGTGCATGGCCATGAACTCCACCAGGCCGTATTCCCGCGCCGTCAACGGCACCTCCCCGCCCTTCCGGGAAACCATCCGCCGCGCCGTGTCGATCACCACCTCGCCAATCTCGATGACATTGCGTGTCTGTCCCGCGCTCCGTCGGATCAACGCGCGCAGCCGTGCCAGCAGTTCGCCAAGGTCAAACGGCTTCACCAGGTAATCATCCGCTCCGCCATCCAGACCTCGCACCCGATCCCGCTTCCCGTCGCGCGCCGTCAGCATCAACACCGGCGTCTTTTTCGTCGCCCGCAATCGCTTCAACACCTCCCATCCGTCCAGACGCGGCAGCATCACGTCCAGCACCACCGCGTCATAATCATAGCTCTCAGCCTTGTACAATCCCTCCTCGCCGTTGGCGGAGGCGTCCACGGCATATCCCTCCTCGCGCAACGCCCTGGCCAGTCCCGCGAGCAAATCTGGTTCGTCTTCCACAAGCAGCAGTCTCATACCTTCAACGCATCCATCCTGAACCGCCGACCCAATTCGCGCAGTTCAATTTCTCTTTGATTCCTCTTCGTGCTGCGCAGCCTGTCTTGCACCACCTTAAGTCCCGATGAAGGCCGCCCCCGCCTCAGCGCGGCAATTCAATCCTCCCTCCGGCAATTTTTTCCCGGCTCGCCGCTCGGCATCTGCCCGTCAACCACAGTTTCCGTGGTTTTCAGCGCCTTTCCATCCGTGGCACCAGCGTTGCTAAACAGCCCGTCGATGAATGTCGCAGACGAAAACGAAGTGCAGGACGCCCGTTCCACGCGGCTCCGCATGCCATCGGGAATGCTCGGCTTCGAGCACATCAAGAACTTCGATCTGATCGAAACACCCGCCGACGATCCCTTCCTTTGGCTCCAGGTTTGCGAACAGCCAAACCTTGCCTTCCTGCTCATCTCACCCTTCCTTGTCGCCGAGGACTACTCGCCGGACATTCCCGACGCTGATGTCGAGACACTCGAACTCGACGAACCCGGCGACGCGCTCGTCCTAAACGTCGTCACGCTCCGAGGCCCGTCCTCCGCCACCGTCAATCTCAAGGGTCCCATCGTCGTCAACCGCCGCACCGGCATCGCCAAGCAGGTCGTTCTCAACAACGCCGCGAATTACTCGGTGCAACATCCCGTCGCCATCGCCGGCTGACCTCGCGCCATGCTCATTCTCTCCAGAAAAACCAACGAAAGCATCGTAATCGACGGACGTATCACCGTGAAGATCGTCCGCATCGACGGTGAAGTGGTGAAGATCGGAATCGACGCCCCCAAGGACGTTCCGGTCCATCGCCATGAAATCTACACCGAGATCCAGCAAGCTAACGAGGCCGCTCTCACGCGCAAGGACGGCGCACGCCCCGCGCTGCCCCGCCTGGCCACGCCGGAGACCCTTTCCGCCGCAAACCAATAAACATCAAAACCATCAACACTCCCAGATACCATGGTCATTAACACCAACACCACCGCCCAAACCAGCGCCCACAACCTCCAGGCCAGCCAGACCCAGTTGAGCAAATCGCTCGCCCGTCTCAGTTCCGGCTCCAAGATCGTCAGCCCCGGTGACGACGCCGCCGGCCTGGCTGTCTCGACGCGCTTCGACGCCCAAATCAACCGCCTCGGTGCCGCCAAGAACAACGTGGCCAATGCCGTTTCCTTCACCCAGACTCAGGACGGCTACCTCAAGAAGATCGGCAAGGCCCTTGATCGAATGAGCGAACTCGCCATCCTTTCCCAGGACGTCACCAAGCAGAACGCCGACCGCGCCCTTTACCAGAAGGAATTCTCCGAACTTTCCAGCTATGTCACCTCAGCCGCCGGCAAGGACTTCAACGGCGTCTCCCTCTTCTCCAACACCACCCTCAACGTTACCACCGACTCCGAGGGCAACACCTTCGCCATGGCCGGCATTGACCTGGCCGTTGCGGCTTACACCGGTGCGACCGCCGGCAATGTCAGCACCGCCGCCGGTGCCCTCACCGCGCTCACCGCCGTCAAGACCGCGATCACACAGCTCGCCACCGACCGCGCCACAGTCGGCGCTTACCAGGCCCGGCTGAACTACACCAGCGACCAACTCACCGTCGGCCAGGAAAACCTCAGCGCCGCCAACTCGCGCATCAAGGACGTCGATGTGGCCGAGGAATCCACCGAACTGGCCCGCGGCAACATCCTCGTCCAGTCCGGCACCGCCATGCTCGCGCAGGCCAACCAGCTTCCGCAGTCCGTTCTGCGTCTGTTGCAATAAATGCACCCCGGGCGGCGCGCGTGCTTACGCCTTTCTGCGCGCGCCGCCTGGCGCTTTTCGCTTCTCTCCGCGAAGCAACATACGCCGCAACAAAAACAGGATTGCGAGTTACGACCACGACCAGGAACCCCGCCCCGCCCTCCTTCCCGCGAACACCACCATTCCTGCTCGTGTCTCGTAACTCGCAGCCCGGACCGCAACCCGCATCATGATTGGACCTCACGGCGAGAACCTGATCTTCCTCACCTCGCCTCCGCGCGCCGGGTCCACCTTGCTCCAGCGCCTCCTCCTCGGCAGCCCGGACCTCTTCGCCACCGCCGAGCCGTGGATCATGCTGCATCCACTCTTTGCCCTGCGCGCCCACGGCCACACCGCCGACTACAACGCCCTCTGGGCCAACGCCGCCCTCACGGATTTCTGCGCGCAACTTGACGGCGGCACCGACGCCTACCTCGACGCCGTCCGCTCCTTTGGCCGCGACCTCTACAACCGCGCCCTCGCACCATCCGGCCGCCGCTGCTTCCTCGACAAAACGCCCCGCTATTACTTCATCGCGCCCGAGCTTCGCCGCACCTTCCCAGCCGCGAAATTCGTCTTCCTTCTCCGCAACCCGCTGGCTGTCCTCGCGTCCATTCTCGATTCCTGGATCAAGAACGACTGGCCGCGCCTCAAGGATTACGCCTGCGACGTCCGCCTCGCCCCCAAATTGATCGCCGACGCCATCGCCGCGTTTGGTGACGATGCCATCGTTCTTCATTACGAAACTCTCGTCGCACAACCCGAAGCCGCCCTGCGCGAACTCTGCGCGCGGCTCGGAATCGCTCACGACGACGCCATGCTCGATTACGGCTCTCGCCCCAAGCCCCCCGGCCGTATGGGCGACGACATCGGCATCCCGCGCCACTCCCGGCCCGTCAGCGAGAGCCGCGACAAATGGAAATCCACCCTCGCCGAACCCCGCGCACGATACTTCGCCGCCCGATACCTCGACTTCCTCGACGAACGCACCCTCGCGCTGCTCGGCTATCCGAAGGAGCAACTCGTCGCCGAACTCAACGCCGTCGCGCCGACCACGTCCGCGCCCGCGCCCTCGTGGCTCGCCCACGCCGAGGTATTCTTCGACGCCCCACCCGCTTCCACCGTGCCCTCCGAAGAACCAGAGCGCCGGTCGCCAAGCCGGCAGGGCTCGCCACCGGGTGAACGAACCAGTGCTAAAAACGCCGCGCCCGCCGAGCGCCGCGATTCCAACTCAGCAGGGCAGACTCTCTCCGAAGGCGCCCGACGCTGCCTCGACCAAGCCCGATCACTGCTGGCCCGGGGCGAGCGCGAGGCCGCCCGTGATTACTTGGAACGCGCCCTCGACCTCGCCCCGGCGCACCCTGAGATTCGCGCCCTCATCGAATCGCTAAACGATCCCTCCGGCGGCAAGGAACCGGCGTCCGCCCCAACAAGCACGGCATCCGAAATTCACCATCCGGCCGCCCGCATCCAGGAGCCGCCCCCCGCTCCGCTCGTCTCGATCATCATCTCCGTTTACGCCGCCGAGAAATTTCTCCGCGCCTGTTTCGAGGACCTGATCGCCCAGACTATTTTCAATCGCTGCGAAATCATCGTCATCGACTCCGGATCGCCGGAAGACGAACGCGCCATCGTCGAGGAATACCAGCGGCGCTGCGCAAACATCCGTTACCTCCGCACCGAGCGCGAAACCCTTTACGCAGCCTGGAACCGCGGCGTGCAAATGGCCCGCGGCCAATACATCACCAACGCCAACGCCGACGACTCGCACCGCGCCGACGCCCTTGAACTTCTCGTCGCTGCGCTCGACGCGCACCCCGAGGCCGGCCTGGCCTATGGCGACTACTTCACCACGCACGTCCCGAACGACACGTTCGCCAATCCCGCCCCGCTGCGCCTCAACCGCCATCCGCGTTTTCATCCCGCCACGCTGATGTTCTATTGCGTGACGGGCTGCCATCCGATGTGGCGCCGCACGGTCTTCGACCAGATCGGCCTGTTCGATCCCGCCTACACCGCGCCCGGCGATTACGAGTTCGTGTTGCGTTTCGTCAGCCACGGGTTGCGCGCCGTACATGTGCCGGAGCCGATCACGCTCTTCTATCAGAACGCCGAGGGGCTCAGCTTCAAGTCCCGCGCCCGCACCGAACGCGAGTTCAACGGCATCCAGGCCCACTATCGCGCCGCCATGCCCATTGAGCGGCTCTTCGCCGTGAACCCGGAAGACCGCGCCGCCGTCGCGCGTGCGTGGACCGCCCTCGGCAACATGGCCCTCGGTCATGAAGTGCCGTGGTTCGACAATCTCTCGCAGGACCTCGTCTATGCCGCGCACTGCTACAACGTCGCATTGCGCCACGACCCGCGCTGCGAGGCCGCGCGCTGCAACCTTGCCCTCGCCACCGCGATCAAGGAACGCGATATCACCAAGGCAAAACCGCTGCTTGCCCCGCTCGAATCCGCCGTCGCACGCCGCATCGAGACCATGCTCGCCAGCGGCCGGCTTCAACCCGTGCCGGTCGATGTACCGCCCGCGGTCGAACCGCTCGTGTACACTCGCGAACCATGTGCCGATGACGCAGGAAGATCGTTCGCCCTGACGCCAGGCGCGTCGCCTGCCGCCACGTCGGCCCGCTTCATCGGCGCGTTCTTCGACACCACCGACCTTGCCGCTTCCGCCCGCGCGTTCGCCCCCGAACTCGCGCGCCGCCTTGATCTCGGCGTGCTCGACCGTTCGCGTTTCACCCACGAGACCGCGCGGGCGGTTTCCGCGGCGGATGCCGCCGCGTTGCGCGATGCCTTTGCGCGCTACCCGTTCCTGCTCGGCGGCGTGAGCATCGCGCACGGGCCGGCCTTCGAGTTTCAAGTGCCGCCCGACAACGCCCTGCGCATTGGCTGGACCAGCGCGCCCTTCGAGCACGTGTCCCCGCAATGGCTCGCCGCCTGCCGCCAGATGGACGCGCTCTGGGTCTCGTGGCCGTCGCAAGCCGAGGCCCACGCCGCCGCCGGCATCCCGCGCTCAAGAATCTCCGTACTGCCCGAACCCGTGGACGCGGAAACCTTCCGGCCCGATGGCGTCGAACCGTGGTCGCTGCCCCGCCGCGCCGCGTGCAACCTCCTCGCCTTCGTCGGCCCTTCACGGCGCTGGGGCTGGGACGCCCTGCTCGACGCCTGGCTCGCCGAGTTCAATTCGCGCGACGACGTCTGCCTCTGGCTTCAACCCGAGCCGGGCTTGCGCGCCAAAGAAGCCGCCGAACTTTGGTCCAAGCTCGCCGCCGTCATCGAGGCCCTCGCGCCTGACGCGCAGGATCGCGCGCGATTCGAATGGCTCGGCGATGCCGTGAAATTTCCGGACATGCCGCGCCTGCTGCACGCGGTCGATGCCGTGGTGCTGCCCTTCCGCGCCAGTGCCTGGGGCCGCCGCGCCCTGGAGGCGATGGCCTCGGGCCGGGCCGTCATCGCGCCGGCATGGAACGGCTTCTCCAGCCTCGTCACCGATGCGCATGCGCTGCCACTGCGCCACACGCTCCAGCCAGCCGACGCCGACGAGACCAACGATTCCGCGGCCAACATCCGTTGGGCTGAACCCGACGTTTCCCATCTGCGAGAATTGCTGCGCCGTGCGCAACGTGAACCGCAGACATTGCGCAACCTCGGCGCGCGCGCCCGTGCCTTCGTCCTCGCGCACCACGCCGCTCCCATCGTGGCCGAAATGGCAACGCACCTGATCCGCGATTTGGAACAAGGCCGCGCCACCGCCATTCCGGACGAACCGCCCTGCGCGGACGCACCGGCGCAACTTGGGGAAATCTCCATTGCCTGGCAGGGCACCTTCGAGGACCACGGCAGCCTCTCGCATGTGAACCGCGAGTTGACCACCGCGCTACAGGAGCATTGCGGCGTCAAGATCGCGCGCGCGCACGTCACCGCGCCAGTCCCCGCTGCGAACGTCACCGTCCGCCACGCCTGGCCGCCGGACTGGGAGCGCCCGGCTCAAGGCGCGTTCGTGGTCATCCAGCCCTGGGAATACGGTGCGCTGCCCGCCCAATGGGTGCGCGGCCTCGCGGCCGTGGACCAGTACTGGGTGCCTTCCTCGTTCGTGCGCCGCGTGGCCATTGAATCCGGCGTGCCCGCCGGGAAGGTGCGCGTCGTTCCCAATGGCGTGAACACAGGGCGCTTCCATCCGGACGTCGAACCGCTGGCGCTGCCCACGGGCAAAAGTTTCAAATTCCTGTTCGTTGGTGGAACCATCCCGCGCAAGGGCGCGGACATTCTGCTGGAAACCTATTTGCGCGAGTTCACCGCACAGGACGATGTCTGCCTGGTCATCAAAGACTTCGGCGGTCAGGGCGTGTATGCCGGCCAGACGCTGGCCACGCGCATCGAGGCCGCACGGCGTCAACCCGGCGCGCCGGAGATCATCCACCTCACGCAGGATCTTCCAGAGGCGGAGGTCGCCGCGCTCCTCACCGCATGCCAATGCCTGGTGCATCCATATCGCGGCGAGGGTTTCGCTCTGCCGGTGATCGAGGCAATGGCCTGCGCCCTGCCGGCGATCGTGACCGCAGGCGGTGCCACGGATGATTTTGCCAACGACGACGTCGCCTTTCGCGTGCCGTCGCGTCGCGTGCCCATCGATGGAACCATCGGCGGGATGGCTCTGGCCGCGCGGGCTTGGTGGCTCGAACCCGACGCCGACGCCCTCGCCAGTCAAATGCGCGCGGTGGTCAAAGATCCGGCGGCGGCCAAAGCCAAAGGCGCCGCCGCCGCGCGGCACGTCCGCGCGAATTGGAGCTGGGAAAAGGCCGCCGAACGCGCCGCGGCCCTGGCGCGCGAACTGGCCGCGCAACCCGTCGCGATGCCATCACCCGTTCCCCAGGCAACGCCCTCCGTGGACGCGGCGAAAACCGCGCCGATTTCCGCGGCGCCCGCCATTTCCTCCCCGCGCGCCGACCGCACGCTCACCACGGCACGCGAGCATCTGGCGCGGCGTGAGTTCGAGGCCGCCTGGCGCGAGACGCTCGTGGCGCTGGCGCGAAGGCCGTTCCACCCGTTTGCGTGGATGCTGCTGGCGGAGATCGCGCTGGCAGTCGAGGACGGCGCGCAAGCCCGGCTCTGCGCCGAACGCGCCCGCGCGCTCGCGCCGGACTGGAAGGTGGCGAAACAATTTCTATCCCGCCCGATCAAGGGCACCAGCAAGGCTTGCGCGACCTGGCCAACACCGCCCGCCGCGACCGAGCCGCGCCTTTCCGTCTGCCTGATTGCGAAGAACGAGGAGCGGTTCCTCAAACGCTGCCTTGATTCCATCCGCACCGTCGCGACGCAAATCGTGGTGGTGGACACCGGCTCGACGGACCGCACCGTCGAGATCGCGCACGAATGCGGGGCCGAGGTTTTCCACTCGCCCTGGCGCGACGACTTCAGCGCGGCGCGCAACGAGGCCCTGACCCACGCAACCGGCGATTGGGTGCTCATACTCGACGCGGACGAGGAACTTGCGCCCAAGGGCGCGGAGAATCTGTGTCGTGAAATCCGAGACGCCCGCGCCATGGCCTTCCGGCTGCCGCTGATCGATGTGGGCCATGAGGACGAAGGCTGCCATTACGTGCCACGGTTGTTCCGCAACGCGCCGGGACTGTTCTTCACCGGGCGGATTCATGAACAGGTTTTCCCAAGTCTTGAACCGTTGCGCCATGAGTTGGGTCTCGATAACCGGCCCGGCGCCACCGCTCTGTTGCACCACGGCTACAGCGCCGAGTTGACGAAATCGCGCGACAAGATCGAGCGCAACCTGCGCCTGCTGCGCCTGGCCCTGGGCGAAAGTCCAAACGACGCAAACCTGCGGATGAACTTCGGACTCGAACTGGCTCGTGCCGGCGAACTCCACCCCGCGCTTGATGCCTACGAGAGCGCGTTCCAGTCGCTCGCGCGGCAACTGGCCCGCGAGGTACCGCCGGAACTGCGCGACACGCTGCTGGTGCAGTATTGCACGCTGCTGCTGCGGGCGCGGTGCTTCCGCCGGATCATTGAGGTGCTCACGTCGCCGTTCGCGCAAGCCGCCGGGCGGAACGCCTCGCTGCGCTTCCTGCACGGCATGGCAGCCACGCAACTCCAGCGCTGGCCGGAGGCGGCCGAGCAATTCCGCGCCTGCCTGACGCATCGCGATGAACCGGCGTTGACGCGCGTCCACGCCGAGATTCGCACCGTCGCGCCCAGGCACTGCCTTGCCGTGGCGCTGGCCCGCGCCGGCCAACCAGCCGAGGCAGAGAAAGTCTATCTTGAGGCAATGAAGGAGGCCCCGAAGTCATTCGCGGTGCATTTCGATTTCGCCAACTTTCTCTTCGCCCGAGGGCGCGACGTCGATGCCTTGCGCAAGCTGCATGATCTCGCCCAATCCCATCCCGACGAACTCAGCGTATGGCAGGGCGGCGGCACCGTGGCGCTGCAACGGCCGGAGTTTCTCGAAGTGGCGCTGGATTGGACACAGGCCGCGCATGCGCGTCATCCGCTCGATGAGACGATCGCCGTGCAACTCGCGGAAACGTTCCTGCTCGCCGGGCGGCCGGCGGAGGCGCTGCCGCTGTGGCGCAACCATCACAAGCCGGCCGACGCCCGCCAGGTCGCCGCATTGATCTTGTGCGAAACGGCAGCCGGGGTGGACGGCCCGGCGGCGGCCGTCGCGGCGGAGGCGCTGGAGCGCGAACTCTTCCAATGGCTGCAACGGTTGGTGCAATTCGGAGCGGCCGGCGTGCTGCAGGAACTGCACCGGAACCTCGCCCTGCTCGTGCCGCGCTGCCCGCGCGCGGCCGCCCAACTCACCGCGCTGTTCGAAAACGCGGAGCAGGTCGCGGCCTAGGACGGCGCGAACTGCGACGCGAGGCGGTTTGCAATGTGGACACGGACGCGGACGACGTGTAAGACCTTGCCCATTCATTGTGACCGGACGCGCGCCATGCCATTCGCGTTGCCTGCCAGAACAGGCGGGTTGGTGGGGGCGTCTCTTCGCGGCGCTGTTGTTCGCCTTCCACGTCAATTACGTCCCCTCTCATCTTGCCGCCGAAACACATTACTTTGACCCGGTTGGCAGCGTTGCGGAGGCCGACTTTCATCACGATGGTCAAGCCGATGCGGGCCATCACGAGGACGGCGACCAACACAAGCCGCACTGCGCCTTCGACCACACGCTGACTCTTACCACGGCAACCAAAGCGCCGGGTGCATCCGCGCTCATCACTTTCTTCCTGCCGGTTGTCACTGCGGTTTCGGTTCCTGAGCCGGAAGCGCATACGATCATCCCCGTTTTCGAGCGCATACGACCGCCGGGTGAGTCTCCGCCCGACCCGCTACAGCCCCGCGCTCCGCCTCTCGCCTGAGTCTTCCTCTGTTCCGACACGCCGACCAATTCGGCGCGTGAAGCCCGTTACTGCCTGAATGCCTCACAGGCAGAACCATATTCGGGGCCCGTTCCCCTGGGGCGAAAACCAATTTCCAATTTATGAATCGAATCCGTCTGACGCAGCCGCGTTTGCTGGCTGCAAGCGCCAGTGTGCTCCTGCTCCTGGGCTGCAACCGTCAAAGCAACCACGCGCACG
>CAYQWK010000125.1:13893-14818 GCA_964420805.1 uncultured Bifidobacteriaceae bacterium
GCACAGATCACGGTCTGGGGCGAGCGCCACGAAATTTTTGCCGAGCACCGTCTCGTCGTGGCGAACGAGCCGACCAAGTTCGTCACGCACGTCACGGACTTGAAGACGTTGGAGCCGCGCCGGGCAGGGCCAATCAAGTTCGTGCTCCGGCAAGCCAACGACGCTCCCATCGAACAGGTGGAGAAGGCGCCGACGCGGGCGGGCATCTACGAGGCGATGCTCAAGTTTTCCAAGGCCGGGGATTGGAACGTGAGCGTGAGCATCCCGACGGATGAAGGCGAAAAGACCATCGCCCTGCCGCCAGTGAAGGTCTTCAAAACGAAACACGACGCCGACCACGGCCAAGAACAGGACACGCCCGAAGGCGTCAGCTTCCTGAAGGAGCAGCAGTGGAAAGTACTCTCGAAAGCCGAGCCGGTGATGAAGCGCCGGCTGATCGAGCGGGTCCGGGTTCCGGCGATGGCCACGGCCCGGCCCGGTTCGCTCGCGCACGTGTTGACGCCGCTGGCTGGACGAGTCGTGCCGCCAGCGGGCCAGGCGCTGCCCACGGTCGGCGACCGGGTGGAGAAGGGCCAGACGCTCGCGCTTCTGCAGCCTTCGTTCTCGGAACTCGCCGTGCGTTTCGCCGAGGCCGAGGCGGAAGTGACTCGTGCCAAGCTCGCGGTCGAGCAGGCGGAACTGATTTTCAAACGCACCGAGAAGTTGGCTGCCGCCGAGGCGAAGTCCGGGCGTGAGTTGCAGGAAGCCGACTTCACCCTCAAGTCCGCGCAGGCCAGGCTCGCCGCCGCGCAGTCGTTGCAGGCCACGTATCGTCAGGCCAGCGCCGCTCAACCGGCTGGCGGCACCGCGCAGCCTGCGGTCGAACTCAAGTCACCCATCGCGGGCGTTATCACGGACGAGCGCCGCACGCCGGATGGCGAGCATG
>CAYQWK010000126.1:0-14746 GCA_964420805.1 uncultured Bifidobacteriaceae bacterium
TGCGCGGCAACGGCAAGATCATCCAGGAACTCGAGGGCGTCTTCCGCGGCGCCGGCTGGAACGTCATCAAGCTCATCTGGGGCAGCGACTGGGACGAGTTGTTCGCCCAGGATCACGACGGCCTGCTTCTCAAGCGCATGGAAGAATGCGTGGACGGCGATTACCAGAAGTACACCGTTGAGAGCGGGGCCTACATCCGGAAACATTTCTTCGGCAAATATCCCGAACTGCTCCGGCGTGTGAACCACCTCACGGACGCGCAACTGCGCAAGATGCTGCGCGGCGGGCATGATCCGAAGAAGGTGTTCGCCGCCTTCCATTCGGCGGTGAATCACAAGGGCCAGCCCACGGTCATCCTCGCCAAGACGGTGAAGGGTTACGGCCTCGGCGAGGCCGGCGAGGGCCGCAACATCTCGCACCAGCAAAAGAAAATGAACGAGAAGGAGCTGCGCGAGTTCCGCGCGCGGTTCGATATCCCGATCAGCGACGAGGAGATCGCGGAATATCCGTTCTACAGGCCGGCATCGGACAGCCCGGAAATGAAATATCTGCTGGCCCGCCGGAAGAAGCTCGGCGGTTCGCTGCCGAAGCGGGTTATTCGCGCGCCCAAGCTTGAGGTGCCGCCGGTCGAGGAGTTTGGCGGCGCGGCGTTGAAAGGCTCGGGTAGTTCGGCGGCATCAACCACCATGGCGTTTGTGACTTTGCTGCGCACGTTGCTGCGCAACGAGAAGATCGGCCGCAACATCGTGCCCATCATCCCGGACGAGGCGCGCACATTCGGCATGGATCCCATGTTCAAGGAGTTCAAAATCTATTCCTCGAAGGGACAGATTTATGAACCGGTGGACACCAAATCCATCGCGCCCTACGTCGAGGCCAAGGACGGGCAGATTCTTGAGGAAGGCATCACCGAGGCGGGCGCCATGTCGTCGTTCATCGCTGCGGGCAGTTCCTACGCGAACTGCGGCGTGAACATGATTCCGTTCTTCATCTACTACTCGATGTTCGGTTTCCAGCGCATCGGCGACCAGATTTGGCTGGCTGGCGACATCAAGGCCAAGGGGTTCCTCCTTGGCGCGACTTACGGACGCACCACGCTGAACGGCGAGGGTTTGCAACATCAGGACGGCCACAGCCTGCTCGTGGCCAGCACCGTCCCGACGATATACGCCTACGATCCCGCCTTCGGTTACGAAGTCGCCACCATCGTGGCCGACGGCCTCAAGCGCATGTACGCGGACGGCGAGGAGGTTTTTTACTACATCACGCTCTACAACGAAAATTACCTCCAGCCGGCCATGCCTGAAGGCGCGCGCGAGGGCATTCTGAAGGGGCTTTACAAGTTTCAGGCCGGCACGAAGAACGCGCGGCACAAGGCGCACATTCTTGGCAGCGGCCCCATCATCCGCTCCGCCTTGCGTGCCCAGGAAATTCTCGCGACCTATGATGTTACCGCCGATGTCTGGAGCGCCACCAGTTACAAGCTCCTCCGCAATGATGCCATCCGCTGCCGTCGCTGGAACATGCTTCATCCGGCGGAGCCCGGCAGGAAATCGTACGTCGAAACTCTCCTCGCAAAGGAGCAGGGGCCCTTCATTGCCGTCTCCGACAACATTCGTGCGGTGCCGGAAATGATCGCCCCGTGGGTTCCCGGCGGACTGTTCGCCCTGGGCACTGACGGCTTCGGCCGTAGCGACACGCGCGAGGCATTGCGGCGTTACTTCGAGGTCGATGCCGAGTCGGTGGTCATTGCCACGCTCTATCAACTCGCCGAACGCGGCACCATCAGCCGCGAGGTCGTGGCGCGCGCGATCAAAGACTTGAATTACGACCCCGCGAAGGCGCAGCCTGAACTCATCTAGCACAACGAAAGGAACCTTATGGCCATGCACATCGGCACCCAACTCGCCCTTTTCCTCGAGAACAAACCCGGCACGCTCGCGCGTGTCTGTGACGCCTTGGAGAAGGCGAAGATTAACATTTACGCCCTTTCGACCAGCGACACGGTCGATCACAGCGTCGTGCGAATGGTGGTGAGCGACACCCGCAAGGCGCTTCTGCTCTTCGAGGAGCACGGGACGCTTGTGGTTGAAAGTGACGTGGTGCTGATTCAGGGCGACAACCGGCCCGGTTCGCTCGCCAAAATCGCGCACAAGCTCTCCGCCGCGAAGGTGAACATCGAATACGCCTATTGCGCCACTCCACCGGACGAGAAGAACGGCCTGCTCGTCCTGCGCGCCTCGGACTGTAAGAAGGCGTTGAAAGTCCTGAATACCTGACCCTCTTTCAGAACCAGAAGCGCGTGAAGGCTTCGCTGGACAACGGCTGGCCCGCGCCATGCCCCAAGGTCAACAACCTGGCCTGGTGTCGTCCACGAGAGGAACGTGGTTTGCCTCGGCCCATTCCCGGATGAATTCCTTAATGGCCTCGTCGCGATGCTCGTACCATTGTTTCGACAGGCCAAGACCGTTAAGCCCGAACTCCGAAATGGAATTCCGGGCTGCGGCAGGAGCGCGGCCTTCAGGCCGCTTCAACGTCCACCTGGCCCACGTTTCACAAACGCACCAAACCTTCCGCACACTGAAGCGACGTGAACGCCGCGCTCCCGTGCCTTGGCTGCGACGGCGCGTTCTTTTCATTTCGGAGTCCGGGTTAAGCGAGTCTTTGAAATATCGGAACGCCCCTTTCCCTTCGATCGCCCGCGATAATTGATCCGCTGCGGCCCTGTCTTCCACCGTTCCGATGAACCGTTCCATCTGCCGGTATTCGTGGAAATCGAATTTCCCAGGCGCGTTCACGAACCGTTCGCCTGAATCCGCCGCGATGGCCTTGGCGGCTTCGATCTCCTCCTTTTCCCAATCCTGCATACCCTCCATCGCCTCTTCGTTACCTTCCTTGACGGCCTCCATCAACGAACTCCACACCCGCACGACGCGGCCGGTCTGCAAATCCACGTAGTCCGAGGCTTCGTCGGAATCTAACTCCAGGATTTCGATCAATTCGGACAGTTTCACCGCGTTCATACCTTCATTATCCTTTTGCCGGGCGCTCCCGCCGTCTCAGTCCACCAGCACGTGGCAGTTGTAGCCGCCGGGGTTTTTCTGGAGATAGGCCTGATGATAATCCTCCGCCGGCCAGAAGGTCGTGGCCTCCACAATCTCCGTCACGACCGGCTTCTTGAACCGCCCCGACTGGTCGAACTTCTTCAACACCGCCGTCGCCGCCGCGCGTTGCTTCTCGCCCTTGTAAAAGATCGCCGACCGATATTGCGTGCCCACGTCGTTGTGTTGCCGGTTCTTCGTGGTCGGGTCGTGCATCCGGAAGAAATAATCCAGCACACCCTCGAAGGTGATTTTGTCGGGATTGAAGTTGATCTCAATGGCCTCCGCATGTCCCGTGATTCCGGTGCAGACCTGCTTGTAGGTCGGGTTTGGGATCGTGCCTCCGGTATAGCCCACCCGCGTCGAGATCACGCCCGGTATCTTGCGCAGGATTTCTTCCATGCCCCAGAAGCAGCCGCCCGCCAGCACCGCTGTCTCAACCCGGCCCGCGGTCGCGCCAGCCGTCGCGTTCGTGCCTGGCTTGTGCAGGCCGGCTTTGATGAACGGTTCCAGCAGATTCCCGTAACCCGCCTTTTCCATTTCCTCCACCGGCACGAACCGCAACGATGCCGAATTGATGCAATACCGCAGCCCGCCCTTGTCCGCCGGGCCATCCTCGAACACGTGGCCCAGGTGCGAGTCACCCTGCTTCGAGCGCACCTCCACCCGCGTCATTCCGTGGGTCTGGTCGGCCTTCTCCACCACCGCGCCTTTCGTCAACGGCGCAGTGAAACTCGGCCAACCGCTCCCTGAATCGAACTTCGTCAGGGAACTGAACAATGCCTCCCCGGAAACCACGTCCACATAGATTCCCGCCTTCTTGTTGTTCCAGTATGCGTTCCGGAACGGCGGCTCCGTTCCGCACTGTTGCGTCACCGCGAACTGCACCGGGTCCAGTTGCTTCTTCAACTCCTCGGTCGTTGGTTTCTTGAAATCATTCATTTTTGCCTCGCTCTTGGATGCTCCGCTGCCGTCGGCGGCTTCGGCCACGGGGGTGGCCATTCCCAGCAACGCCGCAGCCAGCAACGCCGCCATCTGCCATGGCAATGGATGTTTGTTCTTCATGCTGCTCTGGTTCCTTTCAAAACATTTACAGAATGCGCCTCGCCTCTTTTTTCGACCGTGAAAGGCTGGGCGTCAAGCGGGCCGTGGTTTCGCCGTCCGCTTTCGCTCCGGAGTTCCATGATCTTCCCGCGCGGGCATGAACTTCTGACCAAGCCCGGCCCATCTTCCCTGTCACGATTGGGACGCCATTTACACCGGAAATCCACCGTTTCGGCCATTTTTTCGGAAAAGGAAGCTTGCCTCCGCCAAAGGGAGGCTTCCCTCCGCCGCAGGGACGTCTCCTTTAGCCGGAACAATGCGGTAGAACTTCGGGTGGAACGGGCCACTGGCCCGTTCTGGCGGGCGACCCGCCCGATAGTCGTGCGCAACACGTCCGCATGGAATGGTGAACGCGCGTCGTGCGTTCGGTTCGGCGGCAGGTTGCCGCCGAGGACGGCCAGATTGGCAGTCCCATCCGGATCAACTGCTTCGTTCAGGTTCAGGCCAGATTTCCCGGCGGGGCAATCGCAGCGCACAAATGGATGCCGGGAATGTGGCGTCACGGTTCGATCGCCGCGGCATTCCAGGGCGCGGGATGGTCTCAGCTTCGCGTGAGTTCGAGGCCGGCTTCGGAGAGCGCCATATCGACGAAGCGGGCGCGCGCGTTGGGCGGGTGGCGCGTGAGGGCCTCGCGGATGCGTTGTCCGGCCTCGGCGTTGCGGGCGAACATGAGGAGGAATCCGCCGCCACCGGCCCCGAGCAGCTTGGCTGCGGCCAGCCACGGCGAAACCGTGTCGAGAATGGACTGCACCTCGGGCGGGTTGGTGCCGGGATCAAGCGCCTGGTTCAAGGTCCAGCTTCGGCGCACTGCTTCGACAAGGCCGCCGTGGTCGCGGTGTTGGATGGCATTGAAGGCGAACTCGGCATTGTCGCCGATCTCGCCGATGGTGCGCAGGTGGGCTGGTGAGTTGAGGAACATTCCGCGGACGATTTCCTGGAGGATGCCCTTCGCGAGGCGGGTGATGCCGGTGTAATAAAGCAGAGCGGTCTTGTTGGCGTGTTCCGCGCCGAACAACTGCGCGGGCAGCCAGCGGATGGACGGCGTCTGGTCCAGACCCGCGCCGGTCTCGATCAACTTGATGCCGCCAAAGATCGCCCCGGCCTGATCCTGCCATCCGCCGCCGGTGGTGAGCATTTGTTCGAGCGCCAGGGTGCGGTGAAACAACGTGTGGCGGTCCCAGTTCAATCCGCAAAGGTCGCCGAGCGTGGCGAGCAAAGTCGCGGCGAGGATGCTGCTGGTGCCGAGTCCAGAGCCTTTGGGAACGGCGGAGAGCATGGAAAGCTCGATGCCGCCGCCGAAACCTTCGAGTTGTTCGCGCAATGTCCTGCGGCCGCCTTCGGCGTGGAACCGGGGAAGAAATCCCGCCAGGGCCAGCGCGGCCTTGGCGAGGGCGAACTCGCTGCCGGGCTGCGCGAAGGTGTCGATGTCCTCGTAGGTTTGCAGCCGTTGTTCCACGCCAAGGTCGATGGAGCGAACGACCAGTTCAGGGCGGGCGCTGAGTTTGGCGAAAACCTGGACTGGTGGCTGGCCGTTGAGGTTCACGGCCACGTTGAGGACTTTTCCTCCATGCTCGATGCAATACGGCGGGGTGTCCGTCCAGCCTCCAGCGAGGTCGAGGCGCGCGGGACTGCGGCCCCAGACAATCTGGTCTTCCTGCGCGGAGGCGCGGGGAAGGGCGGGGGAGAGTTGCGCCTCGCGCACGATCATCTCGCGCAACAAGGCGAAGGCTCGCGCCTCATGCGCCTCCCAGTCCTTCGATTGGCGCGCGCGCAACACGGCGGCGCGGAACATCTCGTCATGCACGAGGTGCATCGGTTCGTCGGAGTCGTCGAGGGCGGCGGGCGGAAGATCAAGGTTCGTGGCTGCGAAATCGCCGGCGGTGTGCGCCAGGTCGAGCCGGTAGAAGACGCTCCAGCGGCCGTTGCGCAACATGGGCGCCAGGCAGTCGCGGCGTCGGGCGCGACGGCTGGAATAGATCTGGTCAAGAGCGGCGGCATCACCGAGTTGCGCGGCGGAGAAACGCCGGCTGGCGAGCCATTGCCGGGCGAATTCAGCGCGGACGGCGGGTTGGGCGGCGAAACACCATTCGATGAACCGCGGGTCCGCCGTGGCCGGATCGATGAGCGGGAACAGCGGCGCGAATTGAATGTCGGTTCCCGGAGCGATGCCGGCGTCGGCGAAAGAGATGCCTCGGGCGTCGAACCAAGCGGAAATTTCTCGGCCGAACCAACGGGCTGCCGCGTCGGTGGCGCCGGAGAATTTGTCGTCGAAGCCGTAGGCGCGGAGGGCGGTTTCGGTCCGGCCCACGGGCACGAAGTCGAGGCAGACGCCGGGTTCGAGGCGGAGATCCCACTGGTTGTCCGGCACGCCGGTGAGAACATGTGAATGCGCGAGTTGCCAGGTCGCGGGCACGGCGCTGTTCTCGATCCAGAGCGTGTGGTTGGCGTCGAGACGCAGCGGATAGTCGCAACGCGAATTCATCACGAACTGGTCGGGATGCCGCTTCGCACCCACCAGGCCGAGCTTGGTCTCGTCGAGTTCCAGATTTTGCAGGGCGACCACGGACTCGATCATCTGGCGGCTCGTGCCGAAGTGGTGGAATTCCGCCTTGGGCAACGGCAGCACGGCGGAAGTCAGGGAGGAAATCTCATCGTCCGGCACGGCCGGCCGTCGACCGAGGGCGAGGCCGAACTGGGCGTAAAGTTCGTAAGCTCCGGCGGTGCCTTGCACGAACTGTTGCGCATTGGCGTTCCAGCCACAGCGGCCCATCAGCACATTCACGGCGCGTTCGCTCAACAGCCACATTCCGGTATCGACCAGCGGAAGAAATTCGCCGGCCAGTTCGCGAATGCGGGCGGCATCGGGTTTCTGGAGAAAGAAGGAAAGTTCGCCGGGACGATGGCGCGGCGAGAAGAACACGCCGAAATCCCGTGCCCTCTCGGGCGTGACCCACATGCCGAGGCCGAGCACGTCCACATCGGGAAACGGCGGAAGCTCGCGGGCGAAACGCAACAGCACGTCGCCGCTGGTGATCATGGCCACGGTGCGCTGTCCGGCATGGGCGAGGACGCGCTCGTATTCGGGTAACTGAACATCAAGCAGCGTCTGGTCGAGGCGCTGGCCGCGCATCCAGCGGAAGACGGGCAGCGGCATGAGCAGTTTTCCAACGGGCGCGTAAGCGGGCAGACGCCGGCTCTGTCCGCCGCCGTGGACGATCAACTTGCGCCCGGCGCGGAGCCAGTCGCTGAAGTTGTGACCGTCACCGGTGTTTCGCCACGCCTCGGCAAGCAGATGAGCGGTGCCGCCGCCGGAACCCAGCCGGCTGCCCGCGGGATCGGAAGTGGCGAACCAGCCGGGGCGTTGCCGTTGTTCAAGAGACTCGAACTCCCGCGCCATGCCGGGCGGCAGCGAGAGCAGACGTTGCATCGGAAATGGAACCATGCGCGGCGAAGAATGCGGCGCGCGGCCGGACTTGCCAAGGCGAGGAAGCGGTGCGCGAAGTGGGGCGGTGTGCAAGGCCGGTGTTTCGCCGGGTGCCGGTGGGCCGATCGCTCCGGCGCGGAGCTTGCGCGGATTTGTACATGGGGCCATTTTGCCGCCGCATGACCATCATCACCGACGAACGATGCACGGGTTACTCGTCGCCGGGGCATCCGGAGCGGCCGGCCCGCATCAGCGGGACGCTGGAGAAATTGCGCGGGCAGAAATCCCTGCCGCTTAAATGGGAAACCGCGACCGACGCGACCGAGGATCAGATCGCGCGGGCACACTCGCGCGAGCACATCGCCGCGGTGAAAGCCGCCACGGAGGATTTTGACGGCGATACACCGAATCATCCGGGGATCTTCGATCACGCGAGGCGTGCGGCCGGCGGGGCGGTGCGCGCGATGCAACTGGCGCTTAAAGGCGAGTTGGCCATGACCGTGATGCGCCCGCCGGGCCATCACGCGACGCGGAATCGTGCGATGGGCTTCTGCTATTTCAACTCGATTGCCATCGCGGTGCTGGAGGCGCGAGCCACCGGGACGGAGCGCGTCGCGGTGTTCGACTTCGACGTGCATCATGGCAACGGCACCGAGGCGATCCTGCTCGACCATCCCGGCGCCGTATTCTGCTCGGTGCATCAATCGCCTTGTTATCCCGGCACCGGATTGCGCGACGCCGGGCGGAACTGTTTCAACTTCCCCGTGGCGCCGAAGAAGCCGCGTGCGGAGTACCGCGCGGTGTTGCAGCGCGCGTTGCAGAAGGTGCTGGAATCGAAGCCGGGGTTACTTGGTATTTCAGCCGGGTTCGATTGCTACGCGCGGGATCCGCTGGCGCAGGAGACCCTGGAGGTCGAGGATTTCCGCTGGCTGGGCGGGCAGATTCGCGCCGCGGGAGTTCCGGTCTTCGCTGTGCTGGAAGGCGGCTACAGCAGCGCGTTGCCGGAACTGGTGCTCGCGTTCCTGGAAGGTCTCGATGCTCCGCTACCGACGGAGAAATG
This sequence comes from uncultured Bifidobacteriaceae bacterium, assembly GCA_964420805.1. Taxonomy (GTDB): domain Bacteria; phylum Verrucomicrobiota; class Verrucomicrobiia; order Limisphaerales; family SIBH01; genus JANNGC01. The sequence continues at coordinate 8,690 of CAYQWK010000126.1, forward strand.
ACTTGCGGCAGATCCCACGACCGACGTAGCTAGTGCCGTCGAGTTGGAATGCAAACCGCGTCATGAAGCCGGCCAAAGGAAAATCCCCGCGCAAGAAATCCTTGCCGCAACGCTCCGAGGGACGTGCATCCAAAGTGGCTCCCAAGCCCGCGGAGAAAGCGCCCGCGCCGCGCTCCACCTCCGGACGGCGATTCAAGATCATCCTCGTCGAGGATCATCCCATCGTGCGCCAGGGGTTGGCGCAGCTCATTAATCTGCAACCGGACCTGATGGTCATTGGCGAGGCGGACGGGCCGGGAAGCGCGCTGGATGCGATGCGTTCCGGCCAGCCGGACCTCATGGTACTGGACGTGTCGCTGCCCAAGAGCAACGGGCTGGAACTGATCAAGCAAATCAGGGCCGAGCGCCCCAAACTCGCCATGTTGGTCGTCTCGATGCATGACGAGACGTTGTACGCCGAGCGCTCGTTGCGGGCGGGGGCGAGCGGCTACGTGATGAAGAAGGAGCCGTCCACGGTCATCCTGCACGCGATCAGAACCGTACTCGACGGCGGGTTGTTCGTAAGCGACCGGATGCACCAGTGGCTGCTCCACCATGCCGTTGGCAAGCAGGCCCCTCATGGCATGAGGTCGCCCATGGAGCAATTGAGTGATCGCGAACTTGAAGTCTTCCAACTCATCGGCAGCGGTTTCGGAACCCGGCAGATTGCCGAGCACCTGAACCTGAGCATGAAGACCATCGAGTCGTACCGGGAGAATCTGAAGGGAAAGCTCGGTTTCCGTTCAGGCATTGAACTCATTCATCACGCCGTCCAGTGGGCGAAGGTTGATCAGTCGTAGCGTGCGCCTCCCGCACGCGTTTCGGGAATTTCACCGCCCGGTCACGAAGGCGATCAGGTCGGCCAGTTGTTGCGGAGTGAAGGCTGCCTCCATTCCTTCCGGCATCAGCGAAAGCCCGCTGGTGGAAAGCTCCCGCAAATCGCCGCGCAGAATTGTCTCATCCGCGCGGCCTGGAGCGCGCAGCGTGAGCGTGGTGGGTGTCTCCGAGACAATGATGCCGCCGGTCTCATCGCCGTTCTTGAGCGTGGCGGAATAGTTCTGAAAGCGAGGATCGAGCGCGGCGTTCGGGTCGATGATGGCGGTGACGAGCTGCGCGGTGGGCTTGCCGATCATGATCCCAAGGTCGGGGCCGATCTCGGCGCCTTCGCCATGCGCGCGGTGGCATTGGGCGCAGTTGGCCCGGAACAGCACAGTGCCGGCTTTCGCGTCACCGGCCAGCCCCGGCACTCCGGCGTAGCGGTCAAGAATCTTCGCGCGTTCCGCCTTTTGTTCCGGCGTGAGCGCCGTGGTCCGGTCGATGACCCGCACCGTGACCGCGGACGCGGGCGGATTTGCGGCGAGCTTTTGCAGCATCGGCAGATGGGCGTGCGCCTTATCACCGGCCGGCAGCTTTTCGATGAGCACGGCGAGCATCCTGGCGTGGCGTGGCGCGGAACTGAGCGCGGCGTTGCGGATGTTCTCGTCGGAGTCGTGCAGCAGTCTTAACAGCGCTTCCCCCGCGCGCGGGTCAGGCCATTCGCCTAGCGTGAAGGCCGCCTGGAAGCGCAATCGCGCGGACGGGTGCTCGGCGAACGCGAGGAGCGCGTCTGGGATCAGGTCGCCCGCGCGGGCGAAACCCTCGCTCAATTTCAACGCCTGTTCCTTCACCGCCTCACTGGGATCTTTCAGCGCGGAAAGCTGCACTGCGGATTGGAGCGCGTTCAATCCCCGCAACGTCCACAACGCCTGAATGCGCACCCTGGCATCGGCTGCCTTGATGGCGTGGCGTTCCAGCGCGGCTGCGACCGAACGGTCGCCGCGCTCGATCAGGAGCCGTTGCGCCGTGTCGCGTTGCCAGCCGTTGGGCGAATCGAGCGCGGCGGCAAGTTCGGCCGGGGACATTTTGGTGAAGTTGGGAATCTTGCGTTTTGGGGCATTCACCGGCAGCACACGGTAAATGCGGCCCATGTCCGCGCCAGCGCGCAGGTCGAGGCGCTTCTGCATTTCCTCGGGAATCCACTGCGGATGCTCGATGACGAGGCGGTACATGTCGGCGACGTAGAGCGCGCCATCCGGCCCGGTGCGGAGCATGGTGGGCCGGAACCAGTTGTCGCGCGAGGCGAGGAACTCGATGTCCTTTTCATCGCCGGCCCGGCGCGATTTGAAGCTCACGCCGTCCGGTTCCAACACCTCGCGATGGATGAGGTTATGCACCGGTTCGCTGATGAAGATGCTGCCGGCGAACTCCGGGCCGAACAGGTCGTCGCGATACGGCACGGGAGAGCAACCGCTGGTGACGTGGTTGAAGGCAAACGGATCGTTGAATCGGGAAAGCGTCTTGCTGACGGGGAAGCAGCGCGTGCTTTCCGCGTAGTTCGCCAGCGTGCGTTTGGTCGTCTTGAGCGGCAGCAGCGGATTGCGCGTGAGATAGGATACGGGAAATTGGTGGTGCCAGAGCCAGACCGAGTTGTTGTTGCCGAACCAGTTGCCGAAGTCATCGCGGTAGAGGCCGTATTGCGAGCGCCCGCCGATGGCTTCGAACTGGCGGCGGTCAGGATCAAAGCGGATGTCCTGGCCGCGGACATTGACCAAGCGGGCCGAAGCCCCGGCTGCACCACCGACGGCCTTCACATTCCCGTCACTCTCGCCATTCGCGCCGTAAAGCCAGCCGTCCAGGCCGTAGGTGAAACCGTTCACGCGATGCTGCTGGTTGCCCTCGGAGAAGCCGGTGAAAAGAACTTCCCGCACGTCCGCAGCGCCGTCGTGATTTGTGTCCTCAGCATAGAACAAGTCCCTGCCTGCGATGACGACCGCACCGTCGCGCCAACAGTGCATTCCCTCCGGGCAACTCAGCTTGTCGAGAAAGGTTACGGCCTCGTCGTAGCGGCCGTCGCCATTGGTGTCGGTGAGCACGCGCAGGCGGCCGCCGGGCGCGCCTTTGCCATCCACGCCGAGTGGGTAATCGCCCATCTCCAAAACCCAGAGGCGGCCATCCGCGCTCCAGTCGAAGGCAATTGGATCCTGAATCAACGGTTCGGCGGCGACGAGTTCGATCTTTAAGCCAGGCCGCGCACGCATGGCCTTCAGCGAATCCTCGGGCGAGAGTGGACGCGGCGTGCCGCTGGCGAGCAATTGCTGGAACGTGCGCCGGTCCACCTTGTCTGGCAGATGCGCGGTGTCCTCGTTCTGAATCCACATCGTGCCGTTCTTGAACCAGACGCCGTTGTTGCGATTCGTGCCGTCGCGCACGATGGGTGGGATGGGATCAGTGAGCGCGTTCACGCGCGGACCGGAAACGATCTCGTCGCTCCAGCCGGGCTTGAGGCGCAAGTCGCGCGAATCTTTGCGGAAGAGGTGCAGCGAATAGCGCTCGGAGTTTGAGAAGAGAACGTCGTCGTAGCCGTCGCCATCGACATCGACGAAACGCAGGCCGGCGTCGCGGCCTTGGGCGTCAACGATGCTGGTGCCTTCCGGGAGTCCGAACGGAAGTTTGTTCCAACCTGCGTCCTTTTCGCTCCACTTGAAAATTCCGGAATTTGCAATCAGTTCGGTCTGTCCGTCTTTGTCGATGTCCCTGAACAGAACCGCGCCGCCAGCCTCGACGGGCAATGGTGCTCGCTTGTCAGTCCCCCAGGCGGCACCGGCTTTCGCTTCGTTCGGCAGATAGAGGAAGCGATACAAAGCTCCTCCTCGCATCAGCACCGGCAAGCCGTGCGACTCTAGCATTCCGAATCGTCCCATGTCGTCGCCCTGGCGCATGGGCAGCATACCGGATTCATCCAAGAGCATTCCCCAGTGCCGGCGAAAGCGATCCCAGATACTCACGGATCCATTTCTCAGGTCCACCTGATCAAGAAATCCATCGTTGTTCACATCGATCAGCCGCACACCGCCGTCGAGTGATGTCTTCGCGGTTCGCAGGTCACCGATTTTCCTGTTCAACCGCTCCTGCGCCTCCTTGAAGTTCAAGAACTTCACCCGCTTCCCGTGCTTCGTCACCGCGTAGTCGATGAACTCAACCATCTGATCCGGCTTGATCCAGCCGTGCGGGTGGAACACGAGGGTCATCACGCCCTGCTTGAGCACGATGGCGTCGAGCGCGCGCTGCCAGTCCTCGACGGTCCTGGGGTTGTTGGGCCGGTGCAGGTTGTTCGCCTCCCAATCGCTCGGCACGATGCACGGGAATTCCCAGCACAGCTTCCCGATGACGTAGGGATAAGGGTAGTCCTCGATGGTCGTGGCGAACGAACCCATGCTGACGCGCGTGACGGCGTTAGTCTGCGTGGGAAGATACTTGCGGAAGCGCTCGCTGCCGTCGGCATCGAGTACCAGGTTATGCGGCAGCGAGGTGTCGTTCGTGGTCAGCACCACCATCACGCTGGAGTCGATGCCGAGAAAATTTCCCTTGGGCGACGTGTGATTGAAAATCTCGGCGTAGAAGCGCGGGGAAGGGGAATTCATCGAATCGCAACAGGGCATTCGGAAGGCCACGGGCTTGTTGCCCGGAATGGCGTGCATCAGATCGACGCAGGTGTGGTAGTTCGTGGACGCGAAGTTGAAATCGCTTTTCTGGCAGAGAGGGCACGGGTGCGAAACGGTGTGGCACTCGATGGAGACGCCTTCGCGGAGCCAGGCCTGAATCTGCTCGCCGTCTGGGGAACTCGTGTCGGCAAAACTGCGGCCAGCCGCCGGCGCGTTGGCCATGATGCTCACGGGGGCGCGGCCATCGATCTTCTTAAGGCGATCAAGGATCGGGCGGAGGACGGTTTCGTATTTCGCCGTTTCCCGCATGTCGTCGATGGAAAGAATGATCACAGCCTCGACGCCTTCCTCGCCGACCCATTGCGGCGTGGTGAGCTTTGGAAAATTGCGGCCGGGATAAAACGGGTCGTCGCTGTCGAGATGGGCCAGGCGATTGCCATTGGTCGAAAACGGCGCGGCAAAGGCGTGCGCCGCAAGCATGACGGCGCACAAATGGAGCAGGCGCGGTGACATGGTCAGAGGCTACGGCAATGCACGAAGGCGCGGAACCAGAATTTCGATTCGCCCGCGCGGGGGCCGCGTATTAACGTCGCGGCATTCATGAGCAAGAAGCACAAGCAGGCGGGGCGGAATGCGTCCCGGCAGGGCGCGCGTTTCGGTAGCGCGTGGATCGTCATAACCATTGTCGTCGTGGCGGGCGGGGCACTGGCATGGTATTTCGGAAACAACGGCAAGAACGCCGATGGCGGGAAAGCGGGTGGCGCCGGACCAACCAACACTGTCGCGGTCGCGGCACCTGCGCCGGTGCCGACCAACGAAGTCGCGCAGGCGGTGATGGTCACGGTGGAACTTGATTTCGGCGGGCCGCCGCCCGGCATTGCCGAAGCGCTCAAACAGGTGGAGCGGCGGTATGAGCCGGAAGATCGCGTGGGCCGCACGTTCGCGATCCTGGATGCCTACGGCGAGCCGACGCCGGCCGGCAAATTGCACATTTCGATGCACGTGAGCATGGAGAAGCCCGGCCTCGGCGCGCTGGTTTTCAAGAGGACGGGCGAGGAGTTGTGGAAGTCGCGCATCGTGCCGCGCAAGGAAGGACCGCCCGGCCCGAAGAACCTCACCGTGATTATGGACGACAAGGCGACTGGCAAGTCGATGATGCTTGATGGGTCGCGGGGGATAGGCCGGGTTCTTGACGTGCCACTGCACAACACGCCGAACGTCGTCCGCGACCTGTGGCCGGACGGGGCGGACCGGGAATTCACCTACATTTACAGCGCATGCGGCTGCCCGGTGAAGGCGATGGTGAGGCGGACCGGGGAGATGACCGTTCGCACGACGAATTCGCCGGTGATGTTCCCTGACGATCCAGAGGCGTTGGCGGTGATTCACAACTTGATGGGATGGCCGCCTCCGGCGCGGTGAAGCGTGCCAGTTCGGTTGTTTGCGGGTGAGAGGCGTATCGCACTTTCTTGGAGATAGTGATTGTCGCGCTGCGACAACCCCGTCCGCGCAGAGCGGACGGAAAGGAGGGCGTGAG
>CAYQWK010000127.1:0-14737 GCA_964420805.1 uncultured Bifidobacteriaceae bacterium
CCACCACCGTCGGCATAGAAGGATGGATCGACGGAGCCGTTTGGCAGCAACCGAGCGAGGTAGCTCCGGACAAGGCCGTTGACGTTGGTGAACGAGCCACCGATTACGACGCTGCCATCGGGTTGCAAGGCGAGCGCGCGCACTGCGGCGTCGGCGCCGAGGCCCGGATTGAAGCTAAGGTCCAGCGATCCGTTGGCGTTGAGCCGGGCGATACGTCCGCGGTTGGTGTTGTTCACAACCGTGAAGTCGCCACCGATGATGATCTTGCCATCGGGCTGCACGGCGAGGGCGTACACCGTTCCATTCAGGCCGGCACCAGTGTTGAAGCCGACATCGATCGAGCCGTTGGTGTTGAGAATCGCGACGTTCGGACGAGTAATGCCGTTAACCGTAGTAAAAGAGCCGCCGAGCACGATGCGCCGGTCGGCGGTGAACGCGAGGGCGAACACCGGGTTGTCTGCGCCCGCACCGGGATCGAAGGAAGAGTCGATGGTGCCATCGGAATTGAGCCGGGCAATGCGTGCCCGATTTGTCGAGTTGTAGGTGGTGAAGCGCCCGCCGATGACGATCTTGTCGTCCGGTTGCACGCCGATGGCCAGTACCTGACCGTTCGCCCCGGTGCCGATCTTGAACAGCGGATCGGTCGCACCGGTGACATTCAGCCGCGCTATGCGGTTAAAGCCGAAGGTGTTGATGGTCGTGAAATCGCCGCCAATGATGAGCTTTCCGGAGGATTGCAGGCCAAGCGCCGTGACGAATCCGTTGGGCTTCGCCTCAAAGGTCGTGTCCACCGACCCCGCCGGCGCATCCAACGACTCGTCGTCCACAATGGTCACGAAAGCGGTGGTGTAATTGCCTGGGGAGGCTTTCAAAAAGTTATTCAGCACCAGACCGAATTGCTCATTGCCCTCGAGAATGTCGTCGTTGAGGATTGGAACAGTGATGGTCGCCGTCGTCACACCATCCGGAAAGATTACTGTGCCGTTCGTTACCACGAAATCGACGTCCCCCGTCGCCGAAATCGCCGCCGCGGTATAATCGCAGGAAACCTGCTCGGAATGTCCGTCAGTGCGGTGAACGGTGACGACCAGATTCGTTCCGCGTTCGCTTACGAAGAAGTTCACGTCATCGAAAGCAAGCCGCCCGTAGGCGTCGTCATCGACAATCGTCACCACCGCATTGCTGATCAACCCGATCGCGCCGTTCGTCACATTGTAGAGCATCAGGCCCAGCACCTCGTTACCTTCTACAAAGTTGTCCGAAATGATCGGGACGGTGAAAGACTGCGTGGTAACGCCGGGTGGAAAAGTTAGCGTGTTCGTCACCGGCGTAAAATCAATGTCTGCGCGAGCCACGCCGTTGGCCGGCGAGAACTCGAAGGCGACGTACTGCACGGTCAGCGTCCCGTTCAATCCACTGGTGCGGCGAACCGTGATGGTCGCCGCGGGAGAGCCTTCATTTACTGGAAAGTCCGTGACCGCAAAGCTGACACTGCCGCGGCTGCTCGGCTCGTTGTCTAGCACGCGGACGACGGAATTGCTCAACCCGAGAACTGCGCCGCCGGTCGCATTGGTCAGACGCAGTCCAAACCACTCCTCACTTTCCGCCAGCAGATCATCCGTAATCGGAATGGTCACGGTCTGATTCGTGACCCCGGACGGGAACGTGAGCGTTCCGCTGCGTGGCGAATAATCCGTGTTCGTGGCCGTGAGGTCGTACGTCGAATACTGCACGGTGACATTGCCCACGCTGCCGTTGGTGCGGGTAACGTTTACAACTATGTTCGTCCCGGTCTCGTTCACGCTGTAAATCGGCGCGTTAAAACCAAGCACGCCATGGTTGAAGTCGTTATCCACGATGGTCACCGTCGCCTTCGTCAGCGCGCCCAAGGCCGGGGAAGTCGGCGCGGCGGCGCCGTTGTTGACCGGATTGGTCACCGTGATCGAGAAGGTGCGGTTTCCTTGAACGAACACATTGTCTGTGATCGGAACCGTGAACGTCCGCGTCCCTCGCGTGCAATCGCCCCATGTCACCGCCGTAGTCGTCCCCACGAAATCCGTACCCGCCGCCGCCGTCTCGTCCGACGTGAAAAATGTCGCTGTCAGCGGCCCCACCGTGCCATTGATCCGCTCCACCGTGATCGTGATTGTCCCGCTCAACGTATTCTCGTCGATCGAATAATCCGCGTTCACAAACTGCACGTTGCCGGGCATATTGTTATCCCCCGGATTGTCCCCGCCAATAAAGCGCGTGTAATTAAACCGCGGATTCACCGCATTCGTCAGCATCCCGCCCACGCCGTCTTCGCCGCCACCCACCAACGTGAATGCCCCGCCACCGATGATTCCGCCATTACCCTGCAACGACAGCGAATTCAAAAACCCGTTCGGCCCCGGCTGCGTCCAATTGTAATGCACATCCAGAAAACTCGTATCCAACGTCCCGTCTTGATACAGGCGCGCGATATTCGTCCGCGCCGTCCCGTTGAAACTCCGGAAATCGCCCGCGATGAACAGCCGGCCATCCGCCTGGCGCTTAATGTCATATACAGCGCCTACCACGCCCGAACCCGGACTGAACGTCCCATCATGCGCCGCGTTCGCTAGCAACCGCACCACCCCCGCGCTCGCAAGCCCGTCAAACGTATCGAATGCCCCGCCAATCACCACCGCCCCATCAGGCTGCACCAACAACGAATACACCGAACCATCCGCCCCGAACGGCGGCTCGAACGTCCCATCCACCGACCCATCACTATTCAGCCGCGCCACCCCGCGACGCGGTAGTCCGTTCACCGAATAAAAATCACCGCCAATATAAACCCCCGGCGTCGCACCCGCACCCGCACCCGACAACGCCACCGCCCAGACCGCCCCATCCGGCCCCGTGCCCGTCGTGAAACTTCCATCCAACGTCCCATCCGCGAACAACCGCGCCACATTCCGCACCGGGACGTCGTTATACGCATCAAACTGACCCACAATGATGATCTTGCCATCTGACTGTAGTTCTATCCCGCTCACCGTCCCATGCACGCCGCTCCCCGGACTAAAAGTCCCATCTAGCGACCCGTCCTCATTCAACCGCGCGATCCCCACCCGGCTCAAATTGTTCACCGAACTAAAACCGCCTCCGATCAAAATCCGTCCATCCGCCTGTTGCACCAAAGCCGCCACAAAACCATCCGCACCCGTCCCCGGATTAAACGACAAATCCGGCAACCCGTTCGCGTTGACGCGCGCGATCCGATTCCGCACCACAGCATCCACCCCCGTGAAATCGCCCCCCAGATAAATCCGCCCATTATTCACCACGCTATTCGTGACCACCGAAACGACGTAAACCTCGCTATTCGCGCCGGGCGTCGGATTCAACGCCGTCACCGTATTAAACCCCGGATCCACCGAACCCGCCGGCAAATCGTCCGACCGAATCCACAACGAAAACGCACTCGGCAACCCGATCACCGGCGGACTCCCCTGCGGCCCCCCGCGCGGCCGGATCAACGAGAAAAATACATTCTCATCCAACTCCACCAACCCGTCATTAATGATAGTGACCGTGAAAGTCTGATCAAACTGCGGCCCCATCTGCCCATCCGCCCATCCCAACGTCCGCGGCGACACCGTCCAATCCTCACCCTCCGCCGCCGACACCCCACCGGGACAAGTCGAGCCAATCGAATTCGTCACATCCACAAACACCGCCCCGCTAGACCCACACTCCCGTCGCACCGTGAACCTCACCGCCGTGCTATTCCCCTCGCGCACAATATGATCTGCCGGGTCCACCGACCCAAACGTGAACCCCCCGCTATCTGGGTTCGGACTCGGAATCGGCACCGCATTCACGATCCGGAACCGCCCCGCCACCGTGTCATTATCCACAATCGACACCGTCGCCACACCCGCCACCGGGCTGATCCCCGCGCCGACCCCATTTGCCAACGCTACCGAAAACACCTCCACCGCCCCATTCGTCTCGATCAAACAATCATCCAGGATCGGAATCACAATCGTCGCCGTCGTCTGTCCATTCGTGAAAATCAACGTACCCGCCGTCGCCCCAAAATCTGGACTCGCACCCACCGACACCGCCGACCCATCCACCGTCTGAAAATCCACCGACCCAGATCCCGTAGTATCCCCAGTCCTCTGTACGGTCACCACGACATTCGTCCCATCCTCAGCCACATTATACCCCACCGGCGTGAACCGATAAAACCCGTCATTGTCCAGGATTGTGCAGACGATATTCGTCGCCCCACCCAGGACCCCATTCGTCACCCCAAAAATCCACACCGAGAAATTTTCCGCAAACTCCGTCACCCCGTCATCAATCACGGGCACACTGATGATCTTGAAACTCTCCCCCTCTAAAAACGTCAACACATCATTCGTCGGGATATAATCCTGAAACGCCAACCCAGACCCGTCCACCGTCGCAAACGACACCACCGAGGTCCCCGTCGCCGGCGTGCGCGTCACAATCACCGTGATATTTGTCCCCAGCGCGCCCCCGGCCTCATAGACACTCGGCGCGCCCGGCAGAAACTCGATCACCTGCGCCCGCGCTGCCGGCACCGCCAGCAGCGCGATCAATACCGTTGCGAGGCCGGCCAACCCTCCGAGCTTCGCGGCCCAAAATTGCATTCTTCGCATACTCAAAGCTTTTCGCCGCACACGACCGGCGGCCGGGCCTGGAATGGTCCCGTTTTCATGCGCCCGCGCGCTCTGGCTGTTTGGAAGGCGAGTTTTTTCACAGTTCATATCGCACTTCAAGTTGTTTAGGGCTTCCGCAGACGGAAGAACTGCTGCGCCTGACTCGCGGGAACCGTCACCACGTACCGCCCGTTCACGACGACCGGCGATCCTGCGACCGACAGCCTCATGGCCGAGCTCGACGCGCTGGAGGAGCCCGCCTCGCTCGCCGGCCACGAAATCACAAAATCTCCACCCTGCAACGTCACCCTCAACGCCACGCCTCCCGCCGTGATGTTCAACTGCCAACCGCTGTTCAACACCCCCGTGTCCGAACCCTGGTCGTCCATGATGTAAAGCAGCCAGTCCCCGTTCGGATCAGTGCCTTGGAAAACCGACATCAATGCCCCATACGGTCCCGCTGGCGCCGGCCCGTTAAAATAATCCCCGCCCCCGACATTCGACGGCTTGTAACTCCCCGGCACAATTTGCCCCGCGACCGGCAGAAAATCCGCCGCCCCATCCTCGAACCGCAAGGTCGCCCCGCTCAAATCGAAACCAGACCCCACATCCGACATCACCACCACGCTTTGCCCCTGCGGCCCCACCAACAAAATGTCCAAATCCGCCGGGAACGAATGCGACAGCCCGTGCAAAGTCACCGCTACACTCCCGATCACCGGCCCCAGCCCCGACACATGCAACACCGACGGATACGTGAACGCAGGTCCCGCGTCCGCCACCGACACCGACGTGATCGACACAAACGAACCCGGGTCCGTCACAATACTCACCACCCGCGCGCTGTTGTTCCCCGCCGTCAAATCCGCCAGATCCGAGCTCACCGCCAGTTCGTTCGTGAACAAACCGGAAACCTGCGGCATCACCGTCACCGCCATCGTCGCGCTCCCGAACCGGAACAACGTCCCCACATGGAATGTTACCACTCCGTTCGTGAACTCATACCCGCCCTGCGACGTCGTCGCCGCAACGAACTGCAATCCGCCCGGCAGGAAATCTGTCACCACCACATTCGTCGCTGCATCCGGCCCGCGATTCGTTACCGCGATGTGATACGTAATCGGGTTCCCAAGCACATCCGGCTCCGGCGTGGCAAATGCGCCCACCGCCAGATCCGCGTTCGCCCCCAAACCGCCCTCCAGCGACGTGATGTAAACCGTCGTGTCGTACGCCCCATCGCTCGTGTCCGCCACGATGAAACTCAACGTGTTGTTCGTCGAACCCGGCGGCACGCTCGCCACGAACTGCACTACAGCGTTCCCACCCGGTGCCAGCACACCGTCCAACTCCGTGCCGCGGATATTCCGCATGTCCGGATGATTGATGTTCACCGGCGCGCCGGCCGAAAACGCGATGTTGCTCCCATTCAAAAATATCCCAAACCCGTCGATGAACAACGTGTCCACAAACTCCGGAAACTCCTCCGACCCGAACACGACCTTGAACTGAACCTGCCCAAATCCCGGCAACATGTCGAAATCGATGTCCAACTGCGTCACGTCGTGATGCGTGAAATTGTTCGTCCCACCGCCCGTGATCGGGTCCAGCAACGTCTCCTGCGCCGTGCTTGCCGTTGCTCCGTAATCCGTCGTCGTGAATCCGAACCGGTTCGTGCCCGTCTCGTATTCCTTCACGTCTCCCGTGCTCAACACAATCCCCGCCGCCCGAATCCCATACGTGGACGGCACGCTCCCGATCGTGTACAGCCCGCTCGACGCAGCCGCCGCCTCCCCACCCGTTTGATGCGCCGCCAACCGCGCTCCCGTCACCCGGATGCCCGTGCTGCCCGACCCCGTCACCATCGCCGCCAACTGCTGCGCATTCGTACTCCGCGTGATCGTGATCCCGCCGTTCGTGCCCCCCACCACCACCTGAAACACCGTGGTATCCACCACCGCGCTGTTGTTCACCATATCCGGATCGGCCTGCGCCGCCACCACCGTCGCATAATTCGTGAAGATGCCCGGCACCGTGGCCCGCGCGATCAACTGCGCCGTGGCCACCCCGCCATTGGGAATCGTCCCAAACTGAAACACCACCGACCCGCCCGAAATGTAACTTGTCCCCTGCGACACCGTCGCCGAGATGAAAGTGAACTGCGCCGGCAGAATGTCGAAAACTGTCACACCGTCCGCCTGGCTGGGACCCGCGTTGTAGGCCGTAATATTGTAAACCACCGTCTGATTCACGCCCACTGGATCGGATGCGTCGTCCAACCCGAGCACCACATTTGCCGCCGGCGGCACCGTCGTCACCGCCACCACCGTGTTCTCCGTGACATCCGGAACATCCGACAACGCCGTCACCATGTTAGTGATCGAACCGCCGGTGCGCGGCCGGACTACGACGAAAAAGGACGCGCCGGAACCAACGGGGAGCGTACCCACGCTGAACACCAGCGCATTGCCGGCGTTCGAGTAGGAGCCTTGGGAAACAAGCACCGACATCAGATCCACGCTCTCAGACAGCCAATTCGTCACCAACACTCCCGTGGCCGCCAACGGTCCGCGATTCGTCACCGTAATCCGGTACGTCAGATCCTGCCCGGCCAACACCGGATCGGGCGTGTCCTCGACCTGCACTTCCAAGTCCGCCGTGATTCCCGTCTCCACCGTCGTCACCAACGTCACCGTATTATTCCCAATCACCACATCCGCCTCCGTGCCGAATACCGTCGCACGGTTCGTCAACAGCCCAGCCGGTCCGGGAATCGTCTTCAACTCCACAGTCGCCGTCCCGCCCACAGACAACGCCCCCAACCCGCACACCACCGCCCCATTAGAAACCACGCACCCACCCACCGACGGATACGCCGCCACCACTGCCAATCCCGACGGCACGGCATTACTAAACGTCACGCCTGTCGCCACATTCGGCCCGGCGTTCGACACCGTGTAACTATATTTCAACACCAACCCCGCCGACACCGGCTCCGGCGTGGCCGACCCCGACAACGCCAAATCAGCCGCCGTGCTCGGGTCAATCGTTTCGAAAATCAAACGCCAGCCATTGCTGATCACCCCGGCGTCGCTCCCGCGATCATCCACGATGAAAAGCGACCACACGCCATTCGGACTCGTACCCACGAAAGCCGACAGTGCGTCGCCATAAGGCCCGGCGGGCGCAGGCGGATAAAAACCATCCGCCGGCAAATAATCTGTCGGCCGATTCGTCCCGGTCCACAAAGCGCTATTGCTCGGCCAATAACCCGTCGCCGCGTCCGAGAACGTCATAGTTAGATTCACCGCCGGGAACCCGCCGCCGGCATCGGACAGCAGCAAAACCCTCTGCCCGCCCGGCCCCACCAGCAGGGCGTCGATGTCGGACGGGAACGGATGATACACCCCAAGGAATTGCACGCTCACCCGCTGCAACACTCCGGTCAACTGGCTCACCGTGATCGTGGACGGATACGGCAGCGCGGGCGCGGCATCGAGGATGGTGATGGCCGCCGCATTCGACCGTGAGGTCGTGCCGTAGGTGAAATCGTTGTTGATGATTGTGACCGTGGCGGCGGCGGGATCGCCAAGGAAGCAACCGACCGGGTTCAACAGCCCCATGCCGAAGTCCTCCGCCGGCTCACCGGTCGGATCGTCAATGATGGGCACATAAACCACGGCGCTCGTCGCGCCCGCTGGGATGGTGACGTTGGTGGTCACGGTCACGTAGTCCTGCGGCGCAATGGCAGCGCGGTTGCTGGAGTAAACCGTAATGCCGATTGTTCCGGAGAGGCCACCAATGCGGTGTAGCGTGATCGCCGCGTTGGTCACACCCTCGCTCACGAAGTAGTTCGTCGAGGCAAATTGCACCGCCTTCTCGTTATCCTGGATCACCACTGTGGCCGTCGTCTGGCCTGACAAGTCCACGTTGGGCGGCCCATTGGTCACACCGAGGAAAAATGTCTCGTTACCCTCCAAAAGCAGATCATCGATGAACGGGATCATCAGGACCGCGTTTGTCTGCCCGGGCGCGAAGGTCACAGTGTTGGTCACACCCTCGTAATCCAGAGCGTTGCTGGCCGTGCCATCGGTCGTGCTCCAAGTAAGCGTAAAGGTCACGTTGGTATTTCCCGTACGGGTCAGGTTGATCATCGCCGGGCCAAGGTTCTCGTCCCAGTTATAAACCGAGTTTCCAAACTCCACCGTGGCGATGTTCGACTTCTCGTCCCCGTGCAGCCGCGCCACATTCGGCCTCGTCACCCCATGCACGTTTGTGAACGCGCCGCCAATCACAATCGCCGTGTCCCCCTGCGCCACGGCCGCCCTCACTACCGCGTCCGCCCCCGTTCCCGCCACAAAGGAGAAATCCAGTCCGCCACCCGTCTTCAACCGCGCCACGCGGCCCACATATACCCCGTTGAACCCGAGAAAATCTCCGCCAATGAAAATGCGCTTGTTTGCCGCCACCGCTATTGCGTTGACCGGGCCGCTTGGTCCCGTACCGGGCGCAAACGCCAGATCTACCCCGCCCGTCGTCGTCAACCGCGCCAGATTGTTGATCAATGTCCCGTTGTAGCCAGAGAACGCGCCGCCCACCAGGACCCGGCCATCCACCTGCAACCCCACCGCGTTCACCGGCCCGTTGAATCCTGTCCCCACGTTGAAACCCGCGTCCAACGTCCCGTCCCCGTTCAACCTCGCCAGCGAATTGCGCGGCTGCCCGTTGCCCTGCGTGAAGCTTCCGCCAACCACTATCGCCCCATCCGCCTGCACGGCGAGCGCATACACTGCCCCGTTGAACGTCGCCGCAAAGCTCGCGTCCAGCGTACCATCGCTGTTCAGCCGCGCGATCCGGCTCCGCGCCACCCCCGATACCTGCGTGAACTCGCCGCCGATCAGCACCTGACCGTTCGTCTGCAGCGCAATCGCCCGCACTGTCCCGTTCGCCCCGCCATTCGTCACGTTGAAGGCCAAGTCCAGTTTCCCATCCGTGTTCAACCGCGCAATGCGCATCCGGTTAGTGTTGTTCACCGTCGTAAACTCCCCGCCCAGGTACACCCGCCCGTCCGGTGCCGACGCCAGCGCGTGGACGTTGCTGTTCGCTCCCGCGCCGGGATTGAACCCCCCGTCATAACCACCCGTGGGCAGCAACCGCGCCACGCGGATGAATGTGATGCCATCCACCCGCGTAAAATCACCACCTATTACCACGCTGTTGTCATATTGCAGCGCTAGCGCTCGCACCTGGGCGTTTGGACCGATCCCGGTTCCAAATTCGTAGTCCACGTTGCCCGGCGTCTCATTGTCGAGGATGGTCACAGTCGCCACCTCGTTCGAGCCCAACAGCGTTGCGTCCGGTTCCGCCAGGTCGAGCGTCTCCGGATTCAGCAGTTGCACGAAGAAGTTCTCGTTCCCCTCGCCCTCCACGTCGTCAATGATCGTCACGTCGATGGTCTGGACGGACTGGCCCGGCACGAAGAACAGCTCGCCGGTGCCGTTGGTGTCGAGTTCGTAATGATCGCCGGTGAATGTGACGGTGCCTATGGAGCCGGCATAATCGAAGCCGTTCGTCGCGCTACCGTTGAACGTAAAGTAGTCCACCGAAACCGGGTTTACCGTGCCGCCCGTGCGCCGAACGATTAACGTGACCGTGTTCGAGTATTCATGCACGAACCAACCAGCAACCTCAAAGTCGATATGGCATTCGTCATCAACGATCACCAATAAGGCGTTACTTATCGAGCCGACGGTGGCGTTGCCGGTCGCGTCACTCAATTGGAGGTTCACCGTTTCGTCGCCCTCGAACAGGGCGTCGTCGAGGATTTCCACCCAGACTAAGGCGTTGGTTTCGCCGGGCAGGAAATCCACCACGATGGCATCAGGCACGAAATCGGAGTCATTCGCCGTGCCATTAGTCGCGGTCAGGGTCACGCTCTGGCCGTTGGTGTTGACGCCCAAGCGAATGATTTCGATTTCAGCGAATAGGCCGTTTTCGTTGCCGCGATAGGTCAGCACGGTAAAGTCGAATTCCGTGTCGTCGTTCAGGATCGTTATGGTAGCGGCTTTTTGGCCGCCCAACTGCGCGCCGCCGCTTGGATTGGTCAGACTGAGGCTGAACGTCTCGTTGGATTCGGTGAAGGTATCATTGACGATGGGCACCGGAATGATCTGGACGGTTTCGCCAGGGGCGAAATGGAGCACACCGTTGGTGCCAAGGAAATCAAGGCCATTGGTGGCGGTGCCGTCGCTGAATACGAAGCCCACGGTCGCGGCCACATTGGTATTGCCGCTGCGGATTACCTCGATGCCGGCGGTCCCGCCGTCCTCCGCCACGTCATAATTCGCCAGCAGGAACTGAATGGTCCCGTCGTCCGACACGACGATGACCGTCGCGGCGGCCGGGTTAACCACGGTGTAGCCCGGCCGTTCTTGCAGGGTCAGGGTCACGCTCTCAGCCATTTCCTCTGTCGGATCGTCGCGCGGCGTCACCAGCAGCGTCACCGCGTTCGTTCCAGCAGGAATGGTGACGAAGCCGTTCGTTCCCAGCGCCAGAAAGTCGCTGCCCGACGCTGCGGTGCCGGTGACGGAATACGCTACGGTGAGCGGCGCATTGGTCGGCCCCTGTCGCGTGATGATGAATCGCGCGGGCGCTCCAGCCTCATAGGTGTGGGTTTCCGGCGCGCTAACGTTCACTGTGCTGGTGGCAACGTCAAGGATTGTCAAGGTGTGGCTGACGGCCGGCCCCAAATAGGCATTGGTCGGCAGGTGGGTGATCAGGAAGTTGGTGTAGATCACTCCGTTGTTCGTGATATAGGAGCGATTCGTCTCGTAGCCGGTCGGGTTGAACAGGGTAATGGTCAGCGTCCTGTTGCCCGCCGCCACGCCGTCGTTTAGCACGCTCACGGGAATGCTGTAGATACCGTCCTCGAAGTCGAAGAACTTCGGCGGCGGGTTGGGCGGGAAATAGTGCGTTATGTTGAGGATGCCGGTTGTGTTATAGGGATAGAAATTGGTCAGGTAGTTGACGGTGGGCACGGCGCTGCCTCCCGTCACGCGATACTCGATGACGATGGGTTTGTTGGTCGCCGGGTTGGCCGTCACCTTCACCAGAAGGTTGGCGATACCCTCATCCTCGCGCACGCTGGATGAGGCGAGCATAAAGCCCACCGCCGGGATGTTGCTGCTGTCGTCATCAGTGATGCGAACAGTCTGATTGTTTGGGTTGCCGACGAGGTAGTTGGTGCCGGCCCGGAGTTGGACGATGATGGTTTCGTAGCCCACGACGTCGCCATTTTCGCGCGCGTTGTCGTTGATCGAATTGACAACGATCGCCGCCGTGGCCGCCCCCGCTGGAATCACGACATTCGTCCCAATGGAGGTGTAGTCGATTCCTTGCCAAGCGGTGCCGCCCACGTCGAGAAGGACGTTCAGGTTGCCGGTGGTTGGACCCGTGCGCGTGACGGTGAAGGTGACCGTGCCGCCAGGTTCGTTGAGAGTGTCGCCACTCTTGGTCAGGGTCACGGTCGGCAGGGTGCCGTCCACGATGTTCACGGTGGCAGAGTTTTGGTTGTAGATATTGTAGGTCGTGGCGTCGGCAATGAGAACGGTAACGGTGCGCGGCAGTTTGTTGGTGCTGGAGTTGATTGGCGTTACGTTCACGTTGGCACTGAGCTGGCCGGCCGGGATGGTGACAGTGCCGGCGAGGAGATTGTAGTCCACACCACCAATGGCGGTGCCGGTAACGAGGTAGTTGACGGCAAGGGGTTCGTCGAGGTTGCCGGTGCGCGAGAAGGTGACAACACCTGCACCGCCGCCGCGCGTAGCTGTTGCCGTCGCGGCGAAAATGTTCACGAGCGGCAGATCGTCGTCCACGATGGTGACCGTGGTGGCTGCAAGCAGGGTCGTGTATTCACCGCCCGGCGCGGGGAGTATGGTAATGACGGCATCTTCGTTGCCTTCAACAAAGAGGTCGTTAACCGCAGTGACGGGCACAAGCACCATTTGCTGCCCGGCAGGGATGATTACCCGGCCGGGCATACCAACGAAGTCGAGAGCGTTGCTAGCCAAGCCGCTCCACTCGTAGTGAATAACGAGTTCGTCGTTGAGCGGCGCGCCGATGCGGAAAAACATTAAGGTGGCGGCGTCACCCCGCGATTCGAGTGCGTCGGAATCGAGCGCGAACACGCCCACCGATGGCACCGCGGGCGGGTCATCGTCGATGATGCTAACTGTGACCTCGGAACGTTGGAGCGTGTATGTGGGGTCGGTCTGGAACCATGTCTGGATTTGGTCGAGGCCGACCGGACGCAGTTCCCAACCGGGCACGCGAAATTGGTTGGTGACGGTGACGAAGTAAGAGTTGGTGAAGACGACCTGGCCGCCGGGGGTGTTGTTCGTGACAAGAACATTGGTGAGGAAGGTAATGGCGCGGTAGAAGTTCGTTTGCAACATCAGGGTCAGAGTGACCGTTTTGTCGCCGTCGCCCACGGGAAGGTTGTTTGTTGGGATGACGTGCAGGTCGAGTTGCGATACGCCGGGCGGGAAGTAGATCTGGCCGCGGTTGGTGAGCACAGTCACATAGTTCGTGATGCGAACGTTGCCGTTGGTGGTGATTACGATGTTGGTCGTGGCGTTATCCACCGGGCTAAGAAGGTAGTCCTGATTGATGACCGCCGTGCCACCCACCTGGAAGCGCACGTAGAGTTCGCCGCTCGTGTCACCATCCCGGGTCAGCGTGTAAATGCCGTCCACGCCCGATTCCTCGGCGTCGGTGTTTTCCGTGATCGTAACGCGCGGTATCTGCACGGAGACGAAGTCCTGATTGTAAACGTCGGCATCGACGAGCAGCACCGGATCGTCGAAGTTGAACGGCGTGGTGCTGTAGCCGTGGCGCCACGCGCGGTTCGTGTAGGTACCGGCGGGAATATTACCGATGATGTAGTAGCCCTGACTGTCGGTCCAGCCGTAGCGATAGGTGCCAAGGTCCGCAATGCCCGAATTGGTCGAACCGCCTTCCGGAACATCAGGCGGTTCGGTGGGTTTCACGCCGCAGTTGTGAACGCGCACGCCTTCCACTGGGTTGCCAAACAGGTCTGTCACGCGGCCGCCGATGGTGAAGGTGACGGGATTGCCCACGGTGATGAGCACGTTGGCGCTGGCCTTGCCGCCTTTCATGTCGGACACCTCGCAGCGCACCACAAACTTTCCACTCGCGTTGAAGGTCTTGCTTTGAACCGGGCCGTTCGTGCCGAAGGTGTAATCGCCGAAGTCCCAGTTGTAGGCCAGTTGGTCCCCGTCGGCATCGACGGCCGTGGCCACGAATTCCAGCGTCGAACCGGCTGGAACCACGGTATTGCTGGTAAAGAGGGTCACCGTGGGCAACTGGTTGTCAGGAAACAGGCCCCGCTGCACTACCACGTCAATCCACTTGTCTGACGGGTCCGGCCCGCCGCCGCTGGCAATGGGTGTGATGTAAACCGCGCCGGCCGGATCATTCAACGTGCGGCCAACAATCAACGCCGCATCCTCGCGCAGGTAGGTCGAGTCGGGAGTGGTATCAATCAGCACGTTGTTGCCCAGCAAGTGGAAGCCGTTCATGGAACTGCCGCCGAGATTCCAGTCCACTTCGATTCCGCTGTTAAACCACGGGTTTCCGCCAGTGCCCTGCCGGTGGGTCAGCCAGTATTCGCGGCCCCGATCCACCTGGTCTTTCTGGATGCGCATCGCATAGACCCGCCCATCGACAATGCGCGGCGTGTCGAAGGCGTAAATGCGGTTGGTGGTGCTTTCTGTGACGTTTTTGATGTAAAAGTCAGGCAGCCAGTTCATGAAGTTTTTGAACATGGCGCTGAAATGCCCGCCACCACTGCCCATGACTTCGTAGGGATTACCGTATTCGAGTGATGGCTCGGCCCCGCTCAACCCGATGATATATGGGGCGTTAATGTCGTTGTGTCCTATGAGGCTATCGGGGTCGATGGGGTATGGCGGCGGGTTCGGCGCTGGTGGTACCGCCCTGGGCTGGATGGGGCCGGGCGTACGCCCCTCGGGCTGGAAGAAATTCGCGTGCGGCAGACC
>CAYQWK010000128.1:0-14701 GCA_964420805.1 uncultured Bifidobacteriaceae bacterium
CGCGCTGCTCATCTACTGCTACACCAACGACATCTTCTCATCCCACCGCATCGAGCGCGCCACCTATCGCGACGTCGCCGTGCGTTACCTCACCGCCGACACCCAGCCCGATCATGACACGATCTGCGCCTTCCGCCGGAACAACCTCGAGGCCGCGGCCCGCGCCTTCGTGGACGTGCTCGAACTGCCCAGGGAACTGAAACTCCTCCAACTCGGCACCATCAGCCTGGACGGCACGCACATCAATGCCAGTGCCTCCAAGGACAGGAACGGCAGCCACGTCCGCGCCCGGCAATTGCGCGCCCACTTGCGTCGGGACGTGAACGCCCTGCTGCAACAGGCCGAACACGCCGACCAAAAGGACGAAGACTCGCAAGCCCTGCCAAAAGAAATCGCCCGGCGCGGAAACAACGCAACGGCGAAGGCCCCGAACCCAGGCCGCCGCAGGCCACGCCCCAAGCCGACGAACAAATCAACCTCACCGATCCGGACGCGCGCCTCATGCGCAAGAACAGGCGCGAAGGCTACACCCAGAGCCACAACTGCCAGGCGGTGGTGGACGCAGGCGTGAACCGGTTGATCGTGGGCCATGCGGTGAGCGACTGCCCCAGCGACGCCAGCCGGTTGGATACAGGATTGCAAAGCATACCCGAAACCCCGGGCGCACCGGACAAAGCCCTGGCCGACTGCGGCCATGCGGACAAGGCCGTGATCCAGCGACTGGGCGAGCAACGCCCCGGCCTGGACCTCTACGTCAGCGTGCATCGCGAGGACGCGCACGCCCAGCGGCGCTACGACTATCGTCCGCCGGAGCGGATGAAGAAGCCCAAGGTCATCAAAGACCCGGTACTGCTGGCGATGACCGACAAACTCCAGACCGAGGAAGGGAAGAAGATTTACCGGCAGCGCGCCTGCACGGTGGAGCCGGTGTTTGGGATCATCAAGGCGGTGCTGGGGTTCCGGCAGTTCCTGCTGCGGGGAATGGAACCTGGTGTGCCTGGCCTACAACCTGAAACGGCTGCACCGGCCGGACGCGAGGTTGAAACTGGCGCTGGCGGACTGAAAACAAGGCCGGCAAGGGCGAAACCAAAGAACCGGACCGCAACCATCGAAAAGGCGCCAACCGGTTCCACTGACCTGTCCAGTCGGCGTCACCGCTCCAACCCATCCTCCAAGCCTTCCGGAAGGCTGCCACCCTACTTCACCTCGCACTTGAGCCAAGTCCGACAGGCTCCTAATGATCATTCACCTTTGCCCGCGGGTGGAACTTGCGGTGAACCTCCCGCAGCCTCCCGCCCGCGACATCGGTGTATATTTCCGTGGTGTTGATGCGCGCGTGCCCGAGCATCTCCTGGATCACCCGCAGATCAGCGCCGTGTTCGAGCAGATGAGTGGCGAAGCTGTGCCGCAGCATGTGCGGCGTGACGTTGCGCTCGACACCCGCCCGGGCGACGCGCTTCTTGAATCGTTGCCACATCGTCTCGCGCGCGAATTTCGTGCCGCGCCCGGTCAGAAACACTGTGGCCGGCGAACGTGCCGTCACCAGTTTGGGACGGGCGGCTTCCAGGTAACGGTTGATCGCGGCGATGGCGCTCTTGCCCACGGGCACGATGCGTTCTTTGTTGCCCTTGCCAATCACGGTCACGAATCCCGCGTCGAGGTGGAGCTGTTCCAGGCGCAGTCCGCAAAGTTCCGAGAGTCGCAGTCCGGAGGCATAGGCGAGTTCCAGGACGGCTTGTTCGCAGAGCGCAGCCGGGGTGTCGATGGGCAGCGGCTTGAGTATCTGGTCGATTTCCGCGCCGGTCAGCGACTTGGGAAGGCGTTTCCAACGCGCGGGTAGCACGAGATGCTCGGCGGGGTTCGTTTCGACCAGCTTCTCGTTCTCGGCGTAGCGATAGAAGGCGCGCAGGGCGGCGATGCGGGCGTAGATGCTCTCGGAGGAAAGGCGTCGCCCGGGCGCGGCGGGCTTGAGTTCCAATTCGCGCGAGCGTTCGTATTCGAGGAAGCGCGTCAGGTCGTTGAATTTGATCTCGCGCCAATGGCTGAAGCCGTTCCGGCCGGCCCAGGCCACGAAGCGGCGCAGGAGCAGCGCGTAGGTTTCCCCGGTGTTCTCCGCCTGGCCGCGTTCGTGCCGGATGTGGATGAGGAAATCCTCCACCAGGCGTTCCATGGAGCCAGTGTCGGGCATGGCACCCGGATCAGAACAAGCTGCCCACGGCCATGCCGAGCACGCTCAACGGCCCCTGGTCCTCGAGGCTCTCGGTGGCTTTGTCGAGTTTCTGGAGGCTGACTTTCACGTTCTTGTAGAATGACTCGTCGTTGATCAGCTTGCCGACGGTGCCCTGCCCCCGGTTCACTTTCTCGACGATCTCGCGGATGTTCGTCATGGCCAGGGTCGTCTCGCGATATAGCGTCTCGTCGGTGGCCAGCTTGCCCAGTGTGCCCTGCCCCGCGTTGATGCCGGTGATGACGGCGTTGGCATTGGTCATCATGTTCTTGGCTTCAAGGATGGTGGATTTCAACTCGGCGGTGCCGGCCTGCAACCCGGCGACGGCGCTGAGGGCGTTGTTGTAGAGCGCGTCGTCGTAGAGCAACTTGCCCACCGTGCCCTTGCCGTCCTTCACCTGCGCGGTGATGTCGTGGACGTTGGCCAGGATGCCGCCAAGGTTGGTGCTGTTGTTCTTCATGAAGTCGGTGATCGGGCCGAACAGCGGCGCGAGGTTGTCCGGCGTGAAGCTCTTGGTCAGTCCCTCGATGCCGCCGGCGACGCTTTCCAGTTTGACCATGATGGCGCTGAGGTCCGGCTGCTCGGCGCTGGAGAGGATCGCGCCCTCGACCGCGCGCGGCGCGCCGGCCGAGCCGAAATCGAGCGCGACGAAGTTCTGCCCCATCAACCCGGTGAACTTGATGGTGGCGCGGCTGTCGGTCTTCACCTCGGCATCCGGCTGCTTGATCTTCATCTGCACGCGGACCTTGTCGCCGGACAGGGTGATGCCCTTCACGCGGCCGATCTCGACGCCGGCCATCTTGACGAGGTCGCCCTTCTTGAGTTCCTGCGCCGTCTTGAAGTCGGCGAAGACGCTGTAGCCGGGTTTGAAATAATCCGCCACTCCGGCGATCTCGAGGATGATCACGGCCACGATGAGCGTGAACGCAAAGAAGATGCCGACGCGGGTCTCGAGGGTGTTTCTCATGTTGTTCCTGCGGGTTGAGGTTTGAAGTCTGCGGTCAAAAATCGCTGCACCAGCGGGTCGTCGAACTGACGCACCTCGGCGGGCGTGCCAATGGTCAGGATGCGCCCCTCATGCATCAACGCGATGCGGTCCGCGATGCCGAACGCCAGGTCGCGGTCATGAGTGACCACGACCGACGTGACATGGATGCGCTCCTGAAGGTTCAGAATCTCCTGGCCGATGGTCACGGCGATGAGCGGATCGAGTTCGCTGGTCGGCTCGTCGTAAAGAATCAACTGCGGGTCGATCACCAGCGCGCGGGCGATGGCCACGCGCTTCTTCATGCCGCCGGAAAGCTCGTTCGGCATTTTCTTCTCCACGCCCTTGAGGCCGAGCAGTTCCAGTTTCTCGCGCACGATCTGGTCGATCTCGGACGGCTTCTTCAACCGGTGCTCGCGCAGATAGAGGCCGACGTTGTCACCCACGTTCAGCGAATTCAGCAACGCGCCGGACTGGAAGACCATGGCCATGCGGTATTTGCCCATCACGCCGCCGCCGCGCACAGACTCGCCCTCGATGAGAATGTCCCCGGCATCCGGTTCATCGAGGCCAATGATGTGGCGAAGCAGGACGCTCTTGCCGCTGCCGCTCGGCCCCATGATGACGAAGATCTCGCCGCGCCCGACCTCGAAGTCGATGCCGTGCAGAACCTCGTGCTGGCCGAAGCTCTTGCGCACACCGCGCACCTGCACGGAGACGCTGTGCTGGGGTTGTCCGGCGGTGGCGCTCATTGTTCGAAGTACATCAGGAACCGTGTCACAAAGTAATCGAGCAGCAGGATCAACACGATGGAATTCACCACCGCCTTGGTCACCGAGCGTCCGATGCCGCGCGGGCCGCCGATGGTTTGCAGGCCCTGCGTGCAGGAAACCACGCCGATGGTGACAGCAAACGCGAACGCCTTGGCGATGCCGTGAAAGACGTGCTTGAATTCGAGGACATCCCGCAGGCTGCTGAAGAAGCCGTCCCAAGTCAGCCCGATGCTGTCATTGGTGAGGCAAACGAGCGCGCCACCCACCCAGCCGACCAGGATCGAGAACAGCACCAGCATGGGCAGAGCAATGCTGATCGCCACCACGCGCGGCATGACCAGGTAATGCACTGTGCTGATGTTCATGGTGCGCAGTGCGTCCAGTTCCTGGTACACGCGCATCGAACCGATCTCCGCCGCCATCGCCGAGCCGATGCGCCCGGCGATCAACACCGCCATCATCACCGGGCCAAGCTCCTTCGCCATCGCCACGCCGACCATGGCGCCCACGACATTGCTCAGGCCGCGCTCGGCGAGGAGGGGGCCGCTTTGCAGCGCGATGACGCCGCCGATGAATAGCGAGAGCAGGCAGGCCATGAGCAGGCTGGCATTGCCAATCTCGAACAACTGCTCGGCCACCTTGTGCCGTTCGCGCCAGAGCCGCGGCAGCGCCTGCAACACTTGCAGGAGCAACATCACCATTTCGCCAATGCTCTGGAACATAACTTCCCGGTTCAAATAACGGCGCGACAGCACACGGGCAAAACATTTCGCCGACTGTGAAGCCAGGATGAGCAACACGATTCGCGGAATCCTTTCCGGTTCCGGAGACGTGGCTGCTTCTTACTGCGGAGAAACGAAACAACCGGCGGGACGCTGGCGACCGTCGGATCAGAATCCGGCGCCGCGCGTCTTGGTCAGCACGCGGCAGAGATACATGTCCGCCGTGATGTAAAGCGTGCTGCCGTCTCCGCCCCACGCGCAGTTCGCGGTGGCCTCACCCGTGGCGAGCGTGCCGAGGTGTGTCCCTGATGGAGAAATGACGAGCACTCCGCCCGGGCCGGTGGCCCAGAGGTTTCCCTGCACGTCCACCTTGAGCCCGTCGGGCATGCCCTTCTTGCCCTTGGCGAATTCCGTCACGTCCAGCAGCACCCTGCCCTCGCCCAGCGTTCCATCCGTTTGCACGGGAAACGCCATCCAGACTGCATTGGCCGGGTCGGAGTTCGCAATGTAGAGCGTCTTTTCGTCCGGTGAAAACGCCAGTCCGTTGGGCCGCGACATCACGTCGGTCAACAACGTCACCGCGCCATCCCGCATCGACACGCGATACACGCCCTGGAACGGAATCTCCTTCGCCGTGTCTTTCATGTTGTCCACCAATCCATAAGGCGGGTCGGTGAAGTAAACGTCGCCATTCGACTTCACGACCACATCATTCGGGCTGTTGAAGCGGCGCATCCGGTAGAACTCTGCGAGGCGCGAAATCCGGCCATCGGCCTCCAGGCGCGCCACGCGGCGATTGCCGTGCTGGCACAGGATCAGCCGCCCGAGTTTGTCGCGCGTCAGTCCGTTGGAACCCGGCTCGCCGCCGCGCGGATCCGTGCCTTCATAGCCGCTGGGCTGCGCGTAAATGGAAACACCGCGCCCCTCCTGCCATTTGAAGATCGTATTCATCGGCACATCCGAGAACAGCAGATACCCACCCGGCATCCAGACCGGCCCCTCGGACCAGTCAAACCCCTCCGCCAGCTTCTCGATCACCGTGCCCGGCGCGATCAACGCCTCCATCGCCGCCACGTCGCCGCGCTCGATGCTGCCGAGCAGACCGGAGGCCGCGCGGATTTCCAGCGGCGCGTGCTTGGTGTTCACAGGCGCGGGCACAACTAGGACGTTGGTCGAGCCGGTGGACGGAGGCGGCGGCGCTTGTTGTGCGCGAGGCGCGGGCTGGGTCTTGCAAGCCACCAGGACGGCGGCGGTGGCAGTAGCGGTGAAGATCAGGACCGGGACTCTCATAGTGTTTGGAATGGCGGCGAGGGTTGCCGTCGTGATTTGACGGGTCAAGAGCGAACAGGGCGGGTGGTCGCCGCGTCGCTGCGGGGCGCATCTGACTTTCTTGCAGGTGGTGGTTGTCGCACTGCGCCAACCCCGTCCGCCCAGAGCGGACGGGAAGGAGGGCACAAGGCCGTTCGTTGCGCCGCTGGACGCGGCGCCGCTCGTCGCAGCGCGACGAGTTCCACCACTCAGAAGTGTGCAGCGTGCAAGAAGCTGAGATGCGCCCGGCCCGCGCGCGCGAGCCACTTTCCACTTTGCACTTTCCGCTCCGACCGACATCTTCCGCCGCGTGTCCGTGAATCCTGAAACACCCTTCGACCGCCTTTGGCAGGAATATGCCGAGGTGTTCAAGGGCTACGACGACCTTTCCCTTTCCCGCTGGATGGCGCAGACCCTCGGGCAGTTCGAGGGCAAATCATGGCGGCTTTCGCATCCGCTGGTCGGCGCGTACCGGCTCGCTTCGACCGTCGCGCGCAATCGGGGAATCTCCGTTAGCCGTCTGGCGACCATTCCCGCCGCCTACTCCGCCGCCGAATGCTGCGGTGGTCCCGCGCTGCCGTTGCTCACCCGCGATGTCCGCGAGTCCGGCCTGGTCTGCGTCCATTGCGGCGCGAGCCTGGTGCCGTTTGAAGATTTGCCCGAGGCAGTCCGCGCCGCACTGACTGAATGGGCCGATGAATATTCCGACCTTCACGCGGTCGCGCATTGGGACGAGAAGAAGCAAAAGCAGGAGGGCCGCTACGCCGAGAAACTCGAGGAGGCGGCGCAGACTGTCGAGGATCTCCTTGCCGAGGCGGGGTTCGAAATCGCGCCGACTTTGCTCGAACTTTTCCCGGCCGTGCTTTGGGAGGACCAGGACGAATGCCTGGAGGTCCGCCCAGAGGACATTCCGGTGGATTGAACCCAGCCACGCCGCGCCATGAGAACGATCTTTCGCTGGCTATTCCGGCTCGTCCTCGCCCTGGTACTGATCATCATCCTGCTTGTCATTGGCGCGTTGCTGCTCAAGGACACGCTGGCGAAGTCGTTCGCCGAGAAAGGATTGCGCGATGGCACTGGCCTGGACGCGCGGATCGCGAAGCTCGATGTCGGCATCGCCACTCCCACGGTGAACCTTGAAGGGTTGAAGATTTACAACCCACCGCAATTCGGTGGCGGCACGCTCTTCGAGATGCCTGAACTGCGGGTCGAGTACGAGCCGTTGGCATTGCGCGATGGCAAGCTCCGCTTCAAGTCCATCCGTCTGAACATCTCCGAGGTCCATCTGATCCGCGACAAGGACGGCCACACCAACATCGAGGGAATCGAGCAGGTGTCTAAACGGAACAAGACCAATCCCAGGGAGAAATCCGCCGCCAACAACATCGCGTTCGGCGGCATCGAAACGCTTTACCTCACGGTCGGACGAATCCGTCTCACCGACCTCGTCAACCCGAAGAACAACGCCGAGTTGAACATCGGGCTGAAGGACGAGGTGGGCCGCAATCTCAAGACCGAGGAGGATTTCCAGAACTGGATGCAACTGACCCTGTTGAAGG
This sequence comes from uncultured Bifidobacteriaceae bacterium, assembly GCA_964420805.1. Classification (GTDB taxonomy): domain Bacteria; phylum Verrucomicrobiota; class Verrucomicrobiia; order Limisphaerales; family SIBH01; genus JANNGC01. The sequence continues at coordinate 7,575 of CAYQWK010000128.1, forward strand.
TGCTGCTCAAGCAGGCCTTCACCAACCCCAAGGCCGGCGGCATTTCCGAAGCCTTCGAGAGCTTCTTCAAGCCCGCGAACCCGAAGAAGCGCTGATCAGGTGGCCAGCTGCACCACGCGCTCGTTCATCTGCTCGGTCCAGCGCGTCACGTAGCTCAACACACGGTAAATCTGCTCCAGCCGTTCCAGCGGAAGCGCCGCCGCGCGATCCGGCGTGCCGACGCCCGGGGCTGACCGCCAAGCAGCATTCATGGTCTGCAATACAGTGGACAGCTCATCGCGCCGCCCGTTGATGCGCTGCTGCAATTCCTGGAGCTTGTCGGTCCATTCCATCCCTTGCTCGAACAGCCGAACCTTCAACAGCGGCGACGTGACCTGGCCGCGTCCGGCGAGAAACCCATCCACGTCGCGGCACAACTGGCCCACCTCGACAAACAAATCCATTGTCCCCGGCGGAATGCGCTGCACGTCGCGGGGCTTCGCGCCGAGTTCGAGTTCCATCAAATGCAGCAGCCGCTCCTTCGGGTCGCGCAACGCATTGTAGGCGGCGTTCAACTCCGCGTAGCGCTGGTTGGCCAGCAACTTCTCCTCCGCGCCCGCCGAGTGGACGCGATCAGGATGCACCGCGCTGGAAAGTTCGAGAAATCGGCCCTTCAAATCGTCCGCGTCAATCCACGGCTGGCGCGGCTCGTTGAGCAGGGAAAAATAATCCGGCATGGTCTGGCGCTCCGGACCGGGGTCACGCGCTGAAGCTCTCGCCGCACGAGCAACTCGTCGCGGCGTTCGGGTTCTTCACCTTGAATCCGCCGCCCTGCAACGCGTCCTCAAAATCCAACTCGCTGCCCGTCACGTAAAGCGCGCTCTTGGGATCAACCACGACCTTGATGCCGCTGGATTGCACGAGGATGTCCCGCGAGGCAGGCGCGTCCTGGAGGTCCATCTTGTATTGCAGGCCCGAACAACCGCCGCCGACCACCGCCACGCGCAACACGCCTTCCGGGCGGCCCTGCTTCTTGAGCAGCGCGCTCACCCGCTCCGCCGCGCTGGTGGAGACCTTGATCAACCGTTCGTCACCGACGCGAAAGCCGGTGGCCGTGGTAGATTTGTTTGCCGTGTTGCCTGCAATCATGGCGCGGAAGTTACCGGCCCATTCCCGGAGCGTCAACCCACGCCCGTGCTCCGGGGTGCGGATTAGAAGAGAGGGTCGGTGGAAGTTGTCGCGCTGCGAAAACTCGCCCGCGTCCAGCGGGCGATCCGGTTGTGGTCTGCGACCAGAGGAAGCCTCCCGCACGTTGGTTGTACCGCTGGTCGCGGCGCTATTGGTCAAAGCGCGACCAGTCACACCCCGCAATCCAACCGACCCTTTCTCATAATCGCACCGTCGCGCTCGCCCTCGCACCGCCATCCTGCTACTCCTCGTGCGTGCAACCCGAACCCGACACGCCGGCGAACCACTCCGCGATGCCGCGCGAGTATTTTGCCACCACGCAATGGACCATGATCCTGCACGCGCAGGGCGAGGACTCCCAAGCCGCCCGGGATGCGCTCGCCAGATTGTGCCGCACTTATTGGTTCCCTCTTTATGCCTTCGTCCGCCGACGCGGGCATTCGCCGGAGGACGCCGAGGATTTGACCCAGGAATTCTTCGCGCGTCTCCTGCGCTGCAACTGGATCGAGGACGCGCGTCGGGAGCGAGGCCGCTTTCGCTCATTCCTGCTCGCCGCGCTGAAGCATTTCCTCGCCAATGAATGGGACCGGGCTCGCGCGTCCAAGCGCGGCGGCGGGCAGGTTCCCGTCTCCCTGAACGACACCAACGCCGAGGGCCGTTATCAACTCGAACCCGCCGACACGATGAGCGCGGACCGGATCTTCGAGCGGCGTTGGGCCATGACCCTGCTCGATGGTGTGATGGCCAGGTTGCGCGCGGAGCACGTCGCGGCTGGGAAGACGGAGTTCTACAACCAGCTCAAGCCGTGCCTCATCGGCGCGCGCGCCTCCGCGCCCTATGCGGAAATCGCCGCGCGGCTCGGCATGAGCGAGGGAGCGGTGAAAGTCGCCGTGCATCGGCTGCGGCAACGCTACCGGACTTTGCTCCGCGAAGAAATTTCCCAGACCGTGACCGGCCCCGACGAAGTGGATGAGGAATTGCGTTACCTGCAACTCGTGCTGGCAGGATGAAACGAAGACAATGAACCGCGCCAATCGCAGACGGGGAAAAAATTCCAGGCACCGAACTCAAAGCTCATGGGAAACGCCAAGGACTAGTGTCTCCCGCAACGGCCGAGGGCGGACCGCCCGAATGCGTTGGCTTTGGCCCAGAATACTGCAACCCGCGCTCTCTGACGGCGGCCTCCATGTGTTTCGCAATCGGCTCGCCTGCCTCTCAAACGCCGCCGCCAGGAGCGGCGACTGGGCTGGCAATTGAAACCTGGTTACTTGGTACCTGGTGCTTTCCCTTCTGTAACCTTTCCTCCCATTTTCTTCTGTAAGCAGTGAAACGATTGCTGCCATGAACACGAACAGACTTTGCCCGGAGTGCGGATCGCCACTTTCCGCGGACGCGCCGGAGGGATTGTGCCCGGAATGCCTGCTGAAGGCCGGCCTCGGTTCGGTGCCGGAGCCGGCGGGCACGATGCAAATCACCGACGCCGACGTGTGTGTGCGGGAACTGCCCAAGCCAGGCGCGATCTTCGGCGGCTACCGCATCATGCGCGAACTGGGGCGCGGCGGCATGGGCGCGGTGTTTGAAGCGGAGCATCTGGAGAGCGGGCGGCACATCGCGCTCAAGGTGTTGAGCCATCAACTCGACTCAATGGCGGATCGGGCGCGGTTCCTGCGCGAGGGACGGCTGGCGGGTTCCATCAATCATCCCAACAGCGTGTACGTGTTCGGTACCGAGGAGATCGAAAACACGCCGGTCATTGCCATGGAGTTGATCGCCGGCGGCACGCTTCAGGAACGGGTGCAACGGAGCGGGCCGTTCCCGGTCGGCGAGGCCGTGGATGCAATTCTGCAAGTCATCGCCGGTCTGGAAGCAGCGCAGGCCATCGGCATTCTGCATCGCGACATCAAGCCGGCGAATTGCTTCATCGATGCCGACGGCACGGTGAAGGTCGGTGATTTCGGCCTTTCCATATCCACGGCCGCGCGCGGCGACATGAACATCACAATGCACGGGCAATTCCTCGGTACGCCCGCATTCTGTTCGCCGGAGCAATTGCGTGGCGAAGAACTGAACGTGCGCTCGGACATGTATTCCGTCGGCGTCACGTTGTTCTTTTTACTCACGGGCCGGACACCGTTCGACGGTAAGAACATGGTGCATTTGCTGGCTAATGTGATCGAAAAGCCCGCGCCGTCGCCGAAATCCTTGCGCGCGGAAGTCCCAACGGGTCTTGCGAATGTCTTGCTGCGTTGCTTGAACAAGCAGGCGGGCGAGCGCTTCAAGAATTACGACGAACTGCGCCAGGCGCTCGCGCCGTTCAGCTCGGATGCGCCGGTGCCCGCGCCGCTCGGGCTGCGTTTCGCGGCGGGGGTGGTGGACACGGTCTTGATCGCCAGCGTCGGGGCCATCATCGGGCTGTCCTCGGGGAAGTTTGGGTTCAGCGCCTTCGAGCAGGTCGCGACGCAGGCCTCGAAAAGTTTCCTGCCGCAGGTGGCCTTGTCCTTCAGCGTGAGCCTGCTCTACTTCGCGTTGAGCGAGGGACTGTGGGGCGCGAGCCTCGGCAAGATTCTCTGCCGGTTGCGCGTCGCGGGTCCGAACCGTAACCGGCCGGGAGTCGCGCGGGCCGTGGGACGAGCGGCCATCTACTTGATGCTCCCGGCGTTGCCGTTCTGGGTGGCAACCAGCTTCGATGTCCAAACCATGCTGGTGCAGATGAGCCAATGGTGGAGCATGGGGATGGGCCTGCTCCACTACGGGCTGATCGCGCTGCTTTTTTCAACCGCACGCCACCGCAACGGTCTTGCCGCCGTCCAGGATTTTCTCACCCGCACCCGTGTCATCCGCAAGCCGGCTTTCCAGCGCCGCCCCGTCCTTGCCGTTGTCGAGCCAGCCCCGCCAGAGACGGAGAACCGGCCGACGGTCGGCCCCTTCCACGTCATCGAAACGCTGGAGAAACTCGCCGATGGTGAATGGCTGCTCGGCTACGACACGCGATTGCTGCGCAAGGTGTGGATTCGCACGGTGCCGTCTGGCACGCCGTCGGTCCCCGTCCTGATGCGCAACCTCGGCCGCATTGGACGGCTGCGATGGATTTCGGGGCGGCGCGAAGAGAGCGAGAACTGGGATGCTTTCGAGGGCGTGTCCGGCGCCGCGTTGTCCGTCCTGCTTAACCGGCCGCAGCCCTGGAGCCAGGTGCGCTTCTGGCTGCTCGACCTGGCGACCGAAATCAGCGCCGCACAGAAGGACGGCACCCTGCCCACAATGCTCGCGCTAGACCGCGTTTGGATCACTGGGGACGGTCGGGCCAAACTGCTCGACTTTCCCGCGCCGGGTTGCCGCGCGCCCGAGACCGATGCTGCGGCCAAGCCGCCGCCGATCGCCGCAAGCTCAACTCCGCAGGAATTCCTGCATGAGTTCGCGGTGCGCGCCCTGGCGGGGCCGGCTCCCGAATCAGGAAAAGTCCCGGCCCGGATCGAACTCGGCCCTCTGCCTTTGAAGGCGCGCGGGTTCCTGGGGATGCTGCGCGGCTTCGCCGGGGCCGAGGCCGTCGTGACTGCACTCAAGCCGCTGGTGCAGCAGACGGCGGTCGTCACCCGGGCGCGGCGCGCAGCCTTGGTGGGCGCTTGTCTCGCGTTTCCATTGTTGGCTGGAATCGGTTTCCTCTTCGCGGCGCGACTGATGGACCAGTGGAACCGCAAGCAACCGGAAGTGCTGGAACTCCAGCAACTCCTCAGCATCCGCTCCGGCCAGCAGGTGGCCCTGCGCCTGAGCGGCGGGACTCCCAAGGTGGATGATCGGGCCTTTGCCCTTCACATCGCCGGACGTTATCGGCAAGTGATCACAAACCCGGCCTCTTGGTCCAACGTGCTGGCCCTTTCCACGATCCAAGGTGAATCGCGGCGTTTCGCCGAACAGGCGGTGAAAAACCATCCGCAACCAGGGGAAAAGGAAGTGAGCGCGGCCACGGCTTTGATTCACAAGCATATCCCGGTGCGAAATTCCTTTCGCTTCATCAACCAGACCTGGATGCCGCCATTCGTGGTCGCGATGTGCCTCTTTGTTTACGTCGGGCTGCCCGCGCTATTCGCTGCGCTTGCCTTTCGCGGCGGAATGGCGATGCAGGCGTTGGGACTAGCGGTGGTACGCAAGGACGGCGCACGCGCGTCACGGCTTCGCATCTTCTGGCGCGGCCTCGTAGCCTGGTCGCCGGTTCTGAGCGCGCCCGTCTTTCTCGCGCTATTGATCCCATTGTTAACTTCGTCCCGGGATCAAGCGGCCGTGAAGCCGGCCGAACCTCCCAGGCACCAATTGGCGGTCGCAGCGCCGACGAATGCCGAGGCCACGAACGTGGCCCTGCCCGCGACCAACGCTCTCGCGACCATTGCACCGGCGAACGAAGGACTGGACGACCTGGACTTCTCGCTCAGCGGCGCGTCCTTTTCGCCCGCTGCAGCCTGGGCCATCTGTGGATATGTCCTGCTCGTGCTTGGCTTGACGATTCTCTCCGTCGCGTTGCCAGGACGAAGTCTGCAAGACCGCATTGCCGGAACATGCCTGGTGCCGAGGTGAGTGCGGTAGGCCGGGAGTGAGCAGTGCTCAGTAACTCGGCGAATGAGAGCAGAGCGCGCCGGACGACCAACTGATTGCTGATCACTGCGTCTCGCCCTCGCGCCATTCACCTGCTAAACCTCCCGCATGCAACCCCAACGCGACACGCCCGCCAGCGACGCCCAGACGCCCCGCGATTACTTTGCCACCACGCACTGGACCCTGGTCCTGCACGCCGGACAGAGCGACTCCACCCGCGCCCAGGAGGCCCTCGCGCAACTTTGCCAGACCTACTGGTATCCGCTCTACGCCTACGTGCGACGCCGCGGGCTTTCTCCCGAGGACGCGGAGGATTTGACGCAAGGCTTCTTCGCCCGCCTCCTCGAACTCAACTCCCTCGCCGCCGTCCGCCGTGAGAAGGGCAAGTTCCGCTCCTTCCTCCTCGCCTCCCTGAATCACTTCCTCTCCGACCAATGGGATCGCGCCCGCGCGCAAAAACGTGGCCACGGCCGCGTCGTCCCGATCGAGGCCGCCGACGCTGAGTCACGCTACGCCCTTGAACCAGCGCACACCGTCACACCCGAAAAGCTCTTCGAGAAACAATGGGCCATGACACTCCTCGACTCCGTCGTGCGCCGCCTCCAGTCCGAATACGACCAGGCCGGCAAGGGCCCGCTCTTCCTCGCGCTGCGCTTCGCCATCGTCGGCGACAAGAGCGACGTGCCCTACACGCAACTCGCCGCGCAAACCGGCCTCAGCGAGGAAGCCCTGCGCGTGACCGTGCATCGCCTCCGCCAGCGCTACCGGCAACTGCTCCGCGACGAAATCGCCCGCACCGTTGCCACGCCCGCCGAGGTCGACGCGGAACTGCGCCACCTCTTCAAAGTGCTGACCGGGGCGGAGTGAATGGCGCGACCAGCACGTGCCCCCGGCATCTTGCCGGGTGGAGGCGAGGTGCCGACTGTCGTCGCTCGATGGTTTCGTGTCGAAACCCGGCGGGACGCCGGGGGCACGCAGGCGCACTGTCGCCAAATCCCTGTTCCCGCGTGTAACACCCCGCCTGGACTTCCTCTGTTCAGTGGTGGAATGAAGAACGACACGATCAAACTCTGTCCGGAATGCGGCCAGGCGTTGACACCCGGCGCGCTGCTGGAGCTTTGCCCGGAATGCCTGCTGCGGGCCGGCCTACAAACCGAACCGCCCCTGCTCGCGCCCCTCGTGGATGCGCCGGCCACCGCGCCGCCCCAGTGTTTCGGCGATTACGAACTGATCGAGGAAGTCGCCCGCGGCGGCATGGGCGTGGTGTGGAAGGCGCGGCAGGTGAGTCTCAACCGCGTTGTCGCGCTCAAGATGATTCTCTCCGGTCGCCTCGCGGGCGAAGCGGAGGTGAAGCGCTTTCGCACCGAAGCCGCCGC
>CAYQWK010000129.1:0-14696 GCA_964420805.1 uncultured Bifidobacteriaceae bacterium
GGTCAATGGCTCGCCCACCTACAGCTACACTTGGTACAGCAACGGAATCGTCGTGGGCACTTCGCCCACATACTCGGTGCGCGCCATGCGCTACACCGACGGCGCGGTCTATGGCCTCACCGTCAGCAACGGTTTCAGCGGTGTGGTCGCCACGAACTGGGTGTTGACCGTCATCAGCGACACCGCGCCGCCCACGCTGGTCCGTGCTTACGGCAGCGGGACCTTCGACAAGGCCACGGTGGTCTTCAACGAGCCGGTTGACACGGTGTCCGGCGTCATTGCCGCCAACTACGTCATCACCAACAGCGCGGGTGTTCCGTTGACGGTCATCAGCGCGGCCATTCGTGACAACACCAACGTGGTGTTGACCACGGCTCCGCAGACCCAGGACGAAGTTTATACAGTGGTGGTCAACAATGTGGCCGACCGCGCCGGTGTGCCGAATCCAATCGCGCCTAACAGCACCGTGTCCTTCACGGGTTGGCACTTCTCGCCGGGCTTCGCCCTCATGGAGACTTTTGAGGCCGGTGGTGGAACCACCATTCCGCTGCTCACCGGTCATGCGACTTATCCCAATTACCCGCGCAGCCGCCACTTCATCAATGCCATCGACAGCCGGATCGTTTATCCGGATGACAGCCATGACAATTACGGCGGCCGCATCTCCGGTCTGTTCATCGCTCCGGCCACTGGCAATTACCGGCTCTACGTTGCAAACGATGATGATGTTCGGATCAATGCCAGCACCAACGACAACGAGAACTTCAAGTCTCCCGTCTATTCCGCCGGCTGCTGCAATGGTCCCGCCATCGGCAACGGATTGCCCGGTCCAACCCTGCCGCTGGCCGGTGGCACGCCCTACTACTATGAGTTGTTGTGGAAGGAAGGCGGCGGTGGCGACTACGGCCGCGTTTCGGCTGACGCTGTGAACCCGGTTGGTGCCCAATTCCTGGCCGTCTACGCGAACCCGGACGACACCATTCTGACCGTCAGCCCGCTGGCGGACGTGACCAACGTGCCGAACAACTACGTTTCCTTCACCGTCACGGCCAGCAACACGGCCAACTTCCCGCAGACCATGCAATGGCAGCGTTGGGATGGTGCCGCCTACACCAACATCCCGGGTGCCACGGCAAGCACCTTGATCTTCGGCCCGACTTCAATGGGTGATAACGGCTCCATGTTCCGCGTGGTGGTTCATACGCCGGGCCGCTCGGCGACTTCCGGTGCCACGCTCTACATCATTGCAGACGCTGTTGGCCCGCGCCTGCTCTCGGCCCGCGTCAACACCACGTTCACCAATATCCTCCTGACCTTCTCGGAGGCCATGGACAATCCCTCGTCGGTGGATGCACTCAGTTACACGGTCACCGACACGAACGGAAACCCGGTGGACCTTTACTCGCAAGGAGTGCAGACCTCGCCGACCAACATCATGATGTTCATCATGCCCACCACGCCGTTGGTTGACGGAATGGTTTATGTCGTGGACGCGGCGGGCGTGCTGGACGCGAATGGCAACCCCATTGACCCGATTTACCAAACCACGAACTTCACCGCCTTTGTCCGGAACCGGGGCTTTGTGCGTTACGACTTCTACACGGGCATTCTCGGCACCACGATCGCCAACCTGCTGGCAGCACCGTCGTATCCGAACTCGCCCAACGTGACTTACTACACGAACAACACGGACTTCCCGCAATCAGCGCCGGACTTGAATGACTACGGTCTGCGCATGTCCGGTTATTTCATTCCCACCGTTTCCGGCACGCATGTCTTCTCGTTGAAGTACGATGACGACACGCGCTTCAGCCTGAGCACGGATGACAATCCCGCCAATCTGGTGCAGTTGCTCGCCTTCGCCTGCTGCAATGGCAACTTCAACGGTTCCGCCTCGGTGAATCTGGTGGCCGGCCAGCGCTATTACTTCGAGGGCCTGGTCAAGGAAGGCGGCGGTGGTGATTATCTCACCATTGGTGTTCTTGAGCCTGGCGCTCCGGGGACCGTGCCGATCACCTCGCTGCTTCTGGCGAACGCCATTGATCCGACCACGCCATCATCGGTTCCGGCGGACAATGGCATCAGTGCGCAACCCGCGAGCGTGACGGCCTATTCGCCGGACAACGCTGTGTTCTCAGTTGGCGTCACCAACGCGGGCACCGGCGTGAACTGGTATCAATGGCAGATCAAGCCGGCCGGGACCAATGTTTGGTATGACATTCCGTTCGCGAATGGCAGCACCTACACGGTCACCGCCCCGTGCCCTGGCCAGAGCGGCGATCAATACCGCGTCTATTACGCCGCTGTTCCCGGCCGCAGCTTCCTGAGTTCGGCTGCGACGTTGACGGTTTATGACACCAACGCTCCGATCGTCACTTGCCCCGCCCCCATTACCAACTGGGCTCCGACGATTGCTGGAATACCGGTATCCTTCTCCGCCTCGGCCGTGGATGTCTGCGACCCGGTGCCTTCGCTGGTCTGTGTGCCCGCGTCTGGCTCGACCTTCCCTGCGGGCGTGAACCCGGTTGTCTGCACGGCTTGGGATGCTTATGGCAACACCAACTTCTGCACGTTCGACGTGGTGATCGTGGTTGATACGAATCCGCCCTCGATCACCTGCCCGGCGAACCTCTCTATCGAGGCGAACGGTCCGTCTGGTTCCGCGGCCATCTTCAACGCGAGCGCCGCCGACCTGGAGAGCGGAATTGCCGGACTTAACTGTGTTCCGCCCTCCGGCAGCACCTTCCCGCTTGGCGTGAATGTGGTCACCTGCACGGCCATTGACAATGTGGGCAACACCAACGCCTGCACCTTCAACGTCACCATCGTGGACACCACACCTCCGGTGATTGTCTGCCCGACCAACCAGGTGGCGCAATGCAGCGGCACCAACGGTGTCCAGGTCAACTTCACGCCCACGGCCACGGACATCGTGGACGGCAGCGTGGCGGTGATCAGCACACCTCCTTCCGGCAGCTACTTCACGCTCGGCACGAATGTCGTGACGTGTGAGGCCGTGGACGCGCACGGTAACACCAACATCTGCACCTTCCAGATCGTGGTGCAGGATCCGGTCAGCCCGGTTCTGGCCGTCGTCCACAGCAGCACCAACGTGGTCATCTCATGGCCGGCAAGTTGCACCACTTACACGCTCAAGCGCACGGACAGCCTGAGCTCGCCGATCACTTGGACCACAGAGACCGCCACGGTGGATCTCATTGGCGACCGCTTCCAGGTGACCTTGCCGGCGAGCGCGGCGGCGCGGTTCTACCGCCTGAGCTATCCGTAATCGCACGGGCATTTGATTGCAAAAGACCGGGGCGCAAGCCCCGGTCTTTTTTGTTGGCCTGTGATGTTGCCCGGCTACTGTGGCCCGGAACCAATCTCCGTGAACCCCTGGCGCGCTGCGATCCTCTCCTGCGTCCTACTTGGCTGTCATGCCAAGGCGGCTGGTCACGGCGACGGGAGAACAGCGCTTATCCAGCCCGCCGGAGGGCGGTCCGGTTTCTCGGCTATCTCGCCAGACGTTTCCGGCGTCCGATTCACCAATTCTGTCGCACTCCAGCGCCACCTCACCAACCAGATCATCCTCAACGGCTCCGGTGTCGCGTGCGGCGACGTGGATGGCGACGGTCGGGTCGATCTCTATTTCTGCGGCATCGACGGTCCAAACGTTCTCTTCCGCAACTTGGGCGGCTGGCGCTTCGAGGATGTTACCGCCGCGGCTGGTGTCGCCTGCACCGGGCTTGACTGCACTGGCGCGGCCTTGGCCGATCTCGATGGAGATGGCGACCTCGACCTGGTGGTCAATTCGATTGCTGCCGGTTCACGCGTCTTCGTGAACGATGGCAAAGGGCGTTTCGCCGCCGCGCCGTTCGTTCTGAACGAAGCCCTTGCCGGAATGTCCATGGCCCTTGGCGACCTCGACGGCAATGGCACGCTCGACCTCTACGTCGCCAACTACCGCACCATCACTTTGCGTGACCAGCCGAACACCAAATTCTCCATCCGTACCATCGACGGCGAACCGCACGTGGTTGCCATCAACGGTCGTCCGCTTACCGATCCTGACCTCACCAACCGTTTCACCTTTCGCGTCAAGGTGGTGAATGGCGTTCCCTCGATGAGCAACGACGAGCATGGCGAACCCGATGCCATCTTTCTCAATGACGGCAGGGGTAAATTCACTCCGCTGTCCTTCACTGGTGGCGCGTTCGTTGACGAGAATGGCAGAAACCTCGAACAACCGCCTTTCGACTGGGGCCTTTCCGTGACTATCCGCGACCTCAACGGGGATGGTTTTCCCGACATCTATGTCTGCAACGATTTCAAGTCACCCGACCGCGTTTGGATCGGCGACGGCCGTGGCCGTTTCCGCGCCATTGCCACTACGGCCATCCGCCAAACCTGCCTTTCCTCGATGGGCGTCGATGTCGCCGACGTGAATCGCGACGGTCATTTCGACATCTTCGTCGCCGACATGCTGAGTCCGGGACACCAGCGGCGCATGACCCAGAAGCCGGACATGAGCCCCGAGATGTTTCCCATCGGCGACACCACCAGCCGCGTCCAGACCGCGCGCAATACGCTCCTTCTCGCCCGCGGTGACGGCACCTTCGCCGAGATTGCGCAGTTCGCCGGCGTTGCCGCCGCGGACTGGGCGTGGACCCCGGCCTTCCTCGACGTGGATCTTGATGGCTTCGAGGACTTGCTCATCTCGAACGGCTTCGAGCGCGACGGGATGAACGTGGACACGATCCGCGAACTCGACCGCCTCAAGTCCGGGCGGAAGCTCACCGCGATCGAGGCGCTCTCGCTTCGCACACGCTTTCCGCGCCTGGCCACGCCGAACGTCGCGCTACGCAATCTCGGCAACTCCCGTTTCGCCGACATCAGCGCTGCGTGGAATTTCAACCAGCCTGGCGTCTCGCAGGGAATGGCCCTCGCCGACCTCGACAACGACGGTGATCTCGATGTGGTCATCAACAACATGAACGGTCCCGCCTTGCTGCTCCGCAACGACGCCGTCGCGCCGCGGGTCGCCGTCCGTCTGAAGGGGCTTCCGCCCAACACCCGCGGCATCGGCGCGAGGATCACTGTTTCCGGCGGGCCGGTGACGCAGATGCAGGAGATGATCTGCGGAGGACGTTACCTTTCCTCCGATGACTCCATGCGCGTCTTCGCCGCCGGTTCGACCAACGCCCGGCTCCGCATCGCAGTGGCCTGGCGCAGCGGTCGGCGCAGCGTCGTTGAAAACGCCGTCCCCAATTCGCTCTACGAGATTGCCGAGCCGGAGACGGCGCCCTCCGCCACCTTGCCTGCGCCGCCGGGCGGTTCCATCTGGTTTGCCGACGAATCCGCGCGCCTCAACCACACGCACAATGAGGAAGCCGTCGATGATTTCGCCCGCCAGCCGTTGCTTCCGCGCAAGATCAGCCAATGCGGTCCAGGCGTGAGTTGGGCCGACGTGAATGGCGACGGTCGCGACGATCTCGTTCTCGGGAGGGGCCGCACTTCGGCGTTCACCGTGTTCCTGAACGAGGCTTCGGGGCGTTTCACTCTCACGAACGCGCCCACGGAATCCCTCGTTCCGTTGGCGGCGGCCCGTGACAACACCACGGGCGCGAATCCTGATTCCATCTCCGCGCCTTGCGCCATGGCCGATCTCGTCGGGACCGGCACGCTGTCCCTGTTCGTCGGAGGCCGCGCGCTCGCCATGCGGTTTCCGGAAGCGGCGGCATCATCGCTCTTTCAATTCGTCGACAGAAAGCACGTTCCTGATGCCGCGAATCACGCGATCCTCACCAACCTTGGCGTTGTGAACTCCGCCGTGTTTTCCGATCTCGACGGCGACGGCCGGCCTGAATTGATCACGGCCTGCGATTGGGGGCCGTTGAGGATTCTGCGCAACGACAGTGGAAGGTTTACTCCATGGAATCCGCGCGTGTCTGGTTCTCTCAACCCTCAACTCTCAACCCTTAACCATTTCACCGGCTGGTGGAACGGCGTCACCACGGGAGACTTCGATGGCGACGGGCGAATGGACATTGTGGCCGCGAACTGGGGCGAGAACACCAGGTTCGAGAGTTGGCGCGCCAAGCCGTTGCGGCTTTACCACAGCGACGTGGATGGCGACGGCGTCACCGAGATCGTGGAATCGTATTTCGATCCCGCCAGCGAACGATACGTTCCCGCGCGGCAGTTGGATGCCATGCAACGCGGCATGCCGTGGCTGCGCCTGCGCTTTGCGACCTGGGACGCCTGGAGTCACGCGGGCGTCGAGGACGTGTTCGACGCGCAGTTTGCCTCCGCGCGGCATCTCGAAGCGACCTGGCTTGCCTCGACCGCTTTCCTCAACCGCGGCGATCACTTTGTGGCCGTGCGCCTTCCCGATGAGGCGCAGTTCGCCCCCGCCTTTGGCGTTTGCGTGGCTGACTTCGACGGCGACGGCGCGGAGGATGTTTTCCTCGCACAGAATTTCTTCGCCACCACGTCCGACATGTCGCGTTTCGACGCCGGGCGCGGACTGGTTTTGCGCGGCGACGGCAAAGGCGGCTTCGCGCCCGTGCCGGGGCAGGAGAGCGGCGTGTTGATTCATGGCGAACAACGCGGCGCCGCCGTCGCGGATTTTGACGCGGATGGTCGTGTGGATTTGTGCGTGGGCCAGAACGGGGCGGCGACGAAACTTCTGCGAAACACCCGCGCCACTCCCGGGCTGCGCGTGCGCCTGCGCGGACCGGCCGGGAACCCGCAGGGCTTCGGTGCGGTCTTGCGCGCGGAGTTCACCGACGGAACCCGTGGACCCGCCCGCGAAATTCATGCCGGCGGCGGGTGGCTCTCGCAGGACAGCGCCGTGGCGGTGCTGGCCGCTCCCCGTGCGATCAAGGCCGTGCATGTTCGCTGGCCGGGCGGGCGCGACAACATCACGCCGTTTGGGGACGCGGCGCGGGAGATCATGATCGAGGCTCCGCGTTGAAGCTTGGACCTTGCCCGGCCAATCGACCCGGGGAATGGTAGCCGCGTTCCGGGTGTTTCATGTGCAGGTTCTTCATCATGCTGGTTGCAGTCGTTGGCGTGCTGCCGCTTCACGCGGCGGACGCCTACGATTTGCTGCGCCTTCGCTGGCGGGATGTTCTGACTGGCGGAACCAATCTCGATCTCGCCGATCCTGACATCATTCGCGGCATCAACTCCGTTACCGCTGCCGGTCAAAGCGTCTGGAACAGCATGGACAAATCACCCGCGCGTGCCGCGCTCTGGTCCGACCTCGCCGGGATGGCCACCAATTCGGCCCACATCACCTCCACCTACGACCGTCTTCGCAACATGGCGCTGGCCCACGCCACGCGCGGCGGCGGATTGGAGACGAATGCTGCTTTGCGCGCGGACCTCGTCGGTGCCCTCGATTGGATGAACGCCAGTCGTTACAGCAAGACCAGCAGTGAATACGGCAACTGGTGGGATTGGGAGATTGGTTCGCCGCTCCACCTGAACGACATCACTGTGCTGCTCCACGAGTACCTCTCCGCCACGCAGATCGCGAACTACATGGACGCGGTGAACCATTTCACTCCCTCGCCCACGCTCACGGCCGCCAACCGCGTCTGGCAATGCACCGTCGTGGGCGTGCGCGGCACCGTGGTCAAGGACAGCGCCAAGCTCGCCTCCGCCCGCGACGGCTTGACCAGCGTTTTTGCCACCGTGACCAGCGGCGACGGGTTTTACGCGGACGGCTCGTTCATCCAGCACGACTCGCATCCCTACACGGGCGGCTATGGCAACTCGCTGCTCGCGAATCTTGCGCCGCTCATGTTCATGCTCGACGGGTCGGCGTGGCAGGTGACCACCGCCGGCCGCACCAATGTCCAACGCTGGGTTCACGCCTCTTTTCAGCCGCTCATCTATCGCGGCGCGATGATGGACATGGTCCGCGGACGCGAGATTTCCCGCGCGGGTTCCTGGGATCACACGATCGGCGGCAACGCCATTTCCTCCATCCTGCGCGTTTCCCAATTCTCGCCCTCCAATGATGCGGCGGCCTTCAAGTCGATGGTCAAGGATTGGATTCAAACCGACACCGCCCGCGATTTCATCGACACCGCGAAGCTCCCGTTCATTCCCTTGGCCAAGGCGTTGCTCGCGGACACGAACATTCCTTCGCGCGGCGAACTCACCGGCCATTTCCAGTTCCCGCGCATGGACCGCGTCGTGCATCTGCGGCCTGGATTTGCCGCCGGCCTGAGCATGTCCTCCAGCCGAACCGCAAACTACGAGTCGCTCAACAACGAGAATGTCCACGGTTGGTTCACCGGCGAAGGGATGCTCCATCTCTACAACGGCGACCTCGCGCACCACGGCGGCGACTTCTGGCCGACGGTCAATCCCTACCGCCTCCCCGGCACCACGGTGGATGTGCGCACGCGCGCCGATGCCTCCGGTGAAAGCTACCTCGGCGCGTATTCGTGGGTCGGCGGCGCGGCGCTTTTGAATTTTGGCGTGGCCGGAATGCAGCTTGATGCCTGGAGCAGCACGCTCACGGCGAAGAAATCCTGGTTCTTCTTTGATGACGAGATCGTCGCGCTCGGCGCGGGCATCACCAGCACGGACAGCCGCCCGATCGAGACCATCGTCGAGAACCGCCGCCTCAACGACGCGGGCAACAACCCTTTCACCGTGGATGGCGTTGCGTTGCCGGTTGCAATGCCGTGGTCGAACGCGCTGCCGAACGTGGCTTGGGCGCATCTGCAAGGGAGTGCGTCTGGCGCGGACATCGGCTATTTCTTTCCGCAACGCGCGACGCTCCGCGCCAATCGCGAGGCCCGGACCAACTCCTGGTATTCCATCAACCAAAAGTCCGGATCGAAGACCATCGTCTCGAGGAACTACCTTGCCGCGTGGTTGAGCCACGGCTCCAACCCGGCCAACTCGAACTACGCTTATGTGCTGCTGCCAAACAGACCCGTGTCCGAGGTGGCCGCTTACGCCGCGGCACCCGACGTGATCGTGGTCGAGAACTCAGCGCGTGCGCAGACCGTGCGCGAAACTCGGCTTGGAATCACCGCCGCGAACTTCTGGAGCGACGGCTCGTACACGTCGAGCATTGTCACCGTGGACAAGAAGTCGTCGGTCATTGTGCAGAATTTCGGCGTCGAGCTGGAAATCGGCGTGTCGGATCCGAACCAGCCGGCGAGCAAGTCCCTTAATGTCGAGATCGCGACACCCGCGGTGCGGCTGCTCTCGGCGGACACGGGTATTACCGTCACCACGCTTGCCCCACGCCTCAAGCTCGCGGTGAACCTCGGCGGCATGGCCGGCCGCTCGAAGCGTGCGCGATTCGAGGTGCAGCCATTGAAGCTCAATGTCGCGGCAGCCGCGACCAACGCGGTCCGTTTCTCCTGGCCCTCCAACTACACGGGCAGTCGTCTCCAGGTGCAGACCAACCCCGCCGGGATTGGAACCAACTGGATGGACCTGCCCGGCGGGACGAGCAATCCGCTGGTGCTTCCATTTTCAACCACCAATGGTGGCATCTTCTTCCGCGTGCGAACGCCGTAGCGGAAAGATTCAGCGGGACTGGCAGACTGCCTGGTTGCGCCTCGCGGCGCGTGCTGGCTCGACTGCTTGATTCTGGATTGGCAAACCGCTTGGTGCTTGGTTCGTGACGCGGTTCTCCCCGAACATCCACGCATGACGCAACTCCCGTTGCATGAGTTTCACCAGCAGTTGAACGCGACCTTCACCGGATTGAACGGCATGGAGGTGGTCGCGGATTATGGCGACGTGCGCGCCGAACACGCCGCGTTGCGCGGCAGCGCTGGCGTCCTGGACTTGAGTTTCCGCAGTCGCATCGTTCTTACGGGCGCGGACCGTGTGCGCCTGCTCAACGGCCAGGTCACGAACGAGGTCAAGGGCCTGCCCGCCGGGGCCGGTTGCTACGCCGCGCTCATCAGCAACAAGGGTAGGATGGAATCCGACGCCAACATTTACATTCTGCCCAATGAAATCCTGCTCGACTTCGAGCCGGGCCTGACGGGCGCGATTACCCAACGGTTGGAGAAATACATCATCGCTGACGACGTGCAGGTGGTGGACGCGGCGCCGCATTACGGTTTGTTGAGCGTGCAGGGGCCGCGGGCTTGGAGTGTGATCGCGGCCCTGGGAATCGGCCTCGCGGAACCGGTGAAGTCATTCGCGTGGTCGAGCGTGAACGACGTCACCTTGGGTGAGGTGTATTGCATGAACCAGCCGCGGCTTGGCAGCACGGGTTTCGATTTGTTCGTGCCATCGGACTCCCTTGGCGCGGTGGCGGACAAGCTCATCGCCGCCGCGAACGAGGTCGGCGGTCGTGCGTGTGGCTGGACTGCGGTGGACGTGGCCCGAATCGAGGCGGGCATCCCGCGTTTCGGCGTTGAGATGGACGCGACAAACCTGCCGCCGGAGGCCGGGATCGAAGCGCGGGCGATCAGCTATTCCAAGGGCTGCTACATCGGACAGGAGGTCATTGCGCGGCTGCGCACCTACGGCCAGGTGGCCAGGGCGTTGCGGGGGCTGCGCCTCGCGGATGACCAGCCCTTGCCGGCACGGGGCGACAAGCTGCTCGTGGCGGGGAAGGAGGTCGGTCAGGTTGCCAGCGCGGTTCACTCGCTGGCCTTGGGCGTGAACATCGGCATGGGCTACGTGCGCCGCGAACACAACAAGATCGGGTCCGAACTCACGGTCAAATCCGCGGCGGGCGAAAGCGTGGCGCGAATCGTCGGACTGCCCTTTGCGCCATGATGCGCCCTCAACTCCGCTTCCGGTCGTACCAGTAGACGCCCTCACCGAG
The DNA here is from genome assembly GCA_964420805.1 of uncultured Bifidobacteriaceae bacterium. Classification (GTDB taxonomy): domain Bacteria; phylum Verrucomicrobiota; class Verrucomicrobiia; order Limisphaerales; family SIBH01; genus JANNGC01. The sequence goes on from CAYQWK010000129.1 coordinate 10,826, forward strand.
TTTCACGTGCTTCAGGCTCGGCCCGCATACCGGGTCCTTGTCGGAAAGGATGCGTGGCAGATAGACGCCGTGTTCCCCGTCCGCGTCGCTTTCGAGCAGCAGGTAGGCGCCGTCCGGTTCGGCCCAGACGGACAGCGGCTTGAAGGCGGCCACGCCGGCCGGCCAGTCCTGCGCGGGGATCTTCACGGCGCCTTCGTGCGGAAACTTCCCACGGCAAACCGCCATCGCCTGCTCACGCAGCGTGCCCGGACCGACCTTCTGCACCGTGCGGCGCGTGGCAAGGTGGTCGCCGCAACCGGTGAGCAACAGGCCCAGAAGGCAGGCGAGGCCCGCCGCGTTCAACCCGAATTTCGATGTGGAGCGCGGGCTGATCGTGGCGCCGGTTTCCAAACCGGCTGTGTCGCCGGCTTTTAGCCGGCGGGGCACTGAAGTTCCGGCAGGTGAGGAAGTGTGCCACCACGCGGGTTTGGAAACCCGCGACACAGCAGGCTTGGAAGCCTGCGCCACAAACTTCGCTTTAGAAACTGGGTTCAACCGCGCCCCGCTCATTTCTTCGGCGTGATCGGAGCGAGCGCTTCCGGCGGCAGGCGCAGGGCGGTGCGGAGGCGGTCGCGGGCTTCCTTCGGCAGGCCGCGCTCGGTGTTCAACAAGTCGTCCAGCACGCGTTTCTTCATCTCCTCGACGGTCGGGACGGCGATTCGTTGGTTGCCCTTGGTGCGTTTATTGTAAGCGCTCCACACTTCGTTCGCGCGCAGCATGTATTCGCTCGCATCGTCCAAGCGATCCTCGATCAAGGTGAAGTAGGATTGCGCCACGAATGCCTGGATCAATCCCGTCACCTTGACCTGGCTTTGGTCATTGACGTTCTCCGTGGCCCGCGTGATGGCGTATTCCGCCAGGGTCGGCGCGGCGGGCAAGTCGGGGTATTTCTCGCGCAGGTATCTCAGCCACTTCTCGCCTTCTTGAATGCGGTTGTTGAGGAAGCACTGGTAGGGCGCGTCCTTGAGGAAATTCCGGTGGGCGCGCTGGATGGCGTCGCGTTTCTCCGCGTCGTCAGCGATCTGGTTCTCGAAGGCTTTGTTTGCCTTCTCGATGATGTCGAGGTTTGGCAGCAGCCGGGGCGGCGCATTGCTGGAGAGGATGAGGCGGCCGCGCTGGAAGGTTAGGTTCATCGACTGGTAGATCACGCGACGGAGAGTGATGAGTTCCTCGCGCTTCGCCTTCTCCAGCCCAAGGCTGGCCCAGTAGATCGCGTGAACCTCCGGCAACCGCCAGTCGAGCGGGCCGTAGCGGTCGTCCACGGCCTTCATCTTCGCCGGGTCCAGCTTGTACTGGCGGCGGAGAAACTCGGCGCGTTTGCGATCTGTGTCGTCCTGCGGGTTGAGGAGTCGGGCGAAATCGGGTTTCTCGCCGCCGAAGGCGTCCATCATTTCCATGGCCCACATGCCTTTGTAGTACACATGAGCGTCATCGAGGTTCTGGCCCATCTTGTGTTGGAAGAACCACGCGAGTTCGCGGTAGATGAGTGTCTCGTCGGGATTGTAGCGCAGTCCATCGTCGCGCAGCAGTTCGATGCCGCGCCGCACCCAGCGCCAGCGATCCGCGTGGTCGCTGAACTTGACCGAGATGTTGTAGGCCATGTTCCAGGACTGCACGAGCCACACATGAACGAAGCGCGGCTCTAGCTTGGTGATCCAGTCCGCCAGTTGGGCCATCTCGAAGTATTTGCCCTCGTCCTGCATTTCCTGCGCGCGAATCCACAGGCCGTTGGCGATCAGGCCCCGGAAACCGCCGAGCACCTGCGTGGTCAGCGCGAGCGCGGGTGGCGCGTTTTCCAGCGGCTCGCGTCCGGTCAACCCCATGGCGCGGCGCTGGTCGTTGAGCAGCGATTGCGTGCCGCCCGCCGCGGCGAGCAACAGCACCGCCCCGACGGCGAGGAGAGACTTGAAGGCGCGCGGGTTCATGCGTTCGTGTGGCTGGCCGCCAGTTCCCGTCGCGAGAAGACAAAGATGCCGAACGCCGCCAGGATTCCCCCGAGCAGGAGGACGATTTGCGCGAAGGCCAGCGCCACGTCCGGCCAGCCGATGCTGCGGCCCGTGCTCAGGGCGTCAATCGGTGAGAATTTTTGGACGGCGCTGAACAGCGCGATCAATCCGCGGAACGTCGGCAGCAGCACCACATCGAGCGGCGAATGCCCGACTTCGCCGGTCTCCTCATTCATGCCGAGAATGCTCCCCGCTTCCACGGCGCTGGAGAGCGTGTCCGTCGAGAACCCCATGACCTGCAGGATCGCGGAACAAAACGCGGCCACGGGAAACGACAGGAAACTCGCCGCCGCCAGCCCCACCGCCGACAGCATCGCCATCCAGCAGAGAATGATCAGCAGCCCGCGCGCGAAGTTCAGGGCGAAGCCGCCCTCGCGGAACATCACCTCCATGCCTTCCTCGAAGGTGAACAGCAACGCCACGGAATCGCGATTCTGCACCTCGATCCGCAGAATGCCCTTGTCGTCCCAGAGGTTGGGCGGGATTTCGATTTCATGGAACGCGTCCGCCGCGAGCATTCGCTCGGCGACACGTTGTTGCGGAGAGTTTGCCGGGCCGATCTGGAGCACCGTGCGGTAGGTGCCGAGCATGTTCGTGCTCGCGGCGTTGAACTTGAGCCGCACGAACATCGGCTGGTCCTTCAACAAGAAACGCCGGACGCCGAGGTCGATTTCCCAAAAGCGCAGGTGGTTTGGGCGCACGACCTGATAGCCGGCTTTCACCTGCTCGCGAATCTGGTTGCGCACCAGGTCGCGGCTGGAGGCGCCCACGGGAACCTCGCGCATCCGCTCCTGGAAGATTCGTTCCGCCGCGGCTGCGACATCCGGCGGCGTCTCCCTGAGAGAGCCGCGCGCGACGAGGACTTCATTGCGCAGCACGCGCTGTTGTTCCGGCGGCAGTCGGCCCGCGCGCCAGTTCAGCAGCACGAAGACGCACATCCCTGCGAAGGCGAGCAGCGCCGCGTCGAGTGAGATGAGCCCGAGCCATTTGCCCAGCCAGATTTGCCAGCGCCCCACGGGCTTCACCGCCACGAGCTGCATCTGGTTCTCCTCGATGTCCCGGGCCAGGGTGCCGCAAGAAAGCCACAACGTGGCCAGACCCAGCAACGCGGTGATGCTGCCCAAAGTGTAGGTGAGGAGAATCTGCGTGAACCCGCGCGCGGTGCCGTCGTCCTTGAGAACGAGCGGCAATCCCACCACCGCCAGGACGAGCAAGCCGGCCAGCACCCAGAACAGCCGGTATCGCAACGCGGCCTTCCACGTCAGCCAGGAGATGGTGAGGATGCGGCGCATCAGAGCGGGAATGACGAATGACGAATGACGAATGACGAAACGCGCCATGCCACTCGGCATTCGACATTCGACATTCGACATTCGACCGCGGCAGTCACTGTTTGCCTTTCAATAGCGACGAGAGTTTCTCATTCGCCTTGCCCAGATCCTTTGGGGTGGTGGCGGGTTTCGCTTCTGGTGCGGGCTGGCTGGGCGCGGGCGCAGGCTCTGCCGCCTTGGTCAGGGACTCCAGCTTCAGTTGGTCCAGGACAGGCGCGGCGGACACGGGTGTGACGACGGGTTCAACCTTCGGCGCGGTGGGAAGCGTCAGGCGTTCCAGAACTCTTTCCTGTGTCGGCTGCGCTTGCGCGTCGCCCTGCAAGTAGGCCGCGACCTTCGCGCCGCCGACCGCGCCGGAGGTTTGCGTCGCCGCCGCGCGCGCCTTGGCCACCACGTCGAGGAAGTAGCTTTCGAGGTTTTGCGTCGGCGTGTCGATGCGCACCTTGGCGGAGTCCTAGTCGCTCCGGACGATCTCTAGCACGCGCTCCATCGTTT
>CAYQWK010000130.1:0-14674 GCA_964420805.1 uncultured Bifidobacteriaceae bacterium
GCAATCCTCGCAGCCCACGCCCTTGCAGAATGTCGTCGTGTCAATTTCGTGCTCGGGGAAACCGATGCGGCGCAGGTAACTGCGCTCGACCTGCTGCGGCTTCTTGCAGGTCTTGCAAATGGTCCGCACCAGGCGTTGCGCCATGATGGCCTCGACGGATGACGCCACCAGGAACGGCTCGATGCCCATGTCGATCAAACGCGTGAACGCGCTCGGCGCGTCATTGGTGTGCAGCGTGGAAAACACCAGGTGGCCCGTGAGCGCAGCACGGATGGCGATCTCAGCGGTTTCAAGGTCGCGGATTTCACCGACCATCACCACGTTCGGGTCCTGCCGGAGGATGTGCCGCAAGCCCATCGCAAAGGTCAACCCGATGTCGCCGCGGACGGCAATCTGGTTGATGCCCTTGAGCTCGTACTCGACCGGTTCCTCAATCGTGATGATGCGCTTGGTGATCGAGTTGATCGTGCTGAGGAAGGCGTAGAGCGAGGTGGATTTGCCGGCACCGGTCGGCCCGGTGACCAGCAGAATACCGTGCGGCTTGATGATGATTTCACGCAGGGCATTCTCTTCCTTCGGATCAAAGCCCAGCTTGTCCAGGGTGAGGAAGATCTTGCCGCGCGTCAGCAAGCGCAGCGACACGCTTTCGCCATAGACCGTTGGCACGGTCGAAACGCGGATGTCGATTTCCTCGCCCTTGATGCGGACGTTGATGCGGCCGTCCTGCGGCAGGCGCTTCTCGGCGATGTTCATGCCGCTCATCACCTTGATGCGCGAGATGATCGCAGCCTGGTAGCGCTTCAATTGCGGGGGCATCGGCGTCTGGTGCAGAATGCCGTCGATGCGGTAGCGGATGCGCAACTCGTCCTCCGCCGGCTCGAAATGAATGTCCGTGGCGCGGTCCTTGAACGCCTCCCAGATGATCTGGTTGACGAACTTGATGACCGACGCCTCCTGGTCGCCCTCGGTGATTTCCTTGTCGCCGAGATCGAGTTCGATGGGCTCGTCGTCGTCCTTGGCCAGTTCGTCCAGCGTCTCGGCGCCGACGCCGTAGTATTTCTTGAGCGCCTTCTCAATCTCGCCCTTGGTCGCGAGGGCGAACTTGACCGGCTTGCCGGCGTCAAACTGCACGGCATTGAGCATTCCAGTGTCGAACGGATTGCTCACCGCCACGATCAACGCGCCGGCCTGCACGTCGATGGGGATGGCGTTGTATTGGAAAGCGACCTTGGTCGAGATGGCGTTGCGGGCCTCGGTGGGAACAGTCGTTTTGCGCAGGTCAATGAACGGCCATTTCAACACCGTGGCGAGGTGATTGAGAAAATGCTCCTCGCTCATCCCGCTTTCGCGGCAAATGAAATCCACCAACGTCTCCGCCGAACCGCTTTCCACAGCCACGCGCCAGGCCTTGGCCCAGTCGGCCACCTGCTGCGCGCTGGTCTGCGCGGCCTGTGCAAAGACGTTATTTAGAGACACAAATGACATGGGGAATTTTCCAGTCGCCGTCGTAATTACACCGCACGCTATTCAAAGTTGCGAGGCGAGGTCAAAAGATAGTTTCCGCGCGCAGCTCCACGCGGGAGAAAACACTCGGAAAGCGCGCTCGAAACGCCCTTCGTGGGGGAATTCACCCGGGAAACGGCGGTGCGGGAAGCCATCCCGGGTCTTGATGCTTGCCGCTTTGCATGACCCGCCTGCCCGGGTTCATGCCCCCAAAGGCCCAACCAACGTTGGAGATTGATGCTCCCGCGAAAGCCTCACACGAGGCAGACCGTCCCACCCGCCAGGGCGGAACGTGCCGCCACCAACAGGTCGGCGGGCCGGTAAGGCTTGGCCAGCAATCCGTCGAGTTCGTGCGCGCGTGTTTCGACCTCGTCCATGCCGCTGCCGGTGACCATCACCACCTTGAGGCCCGGCGCGAGCTCGCGGGCGCGCCGGGCCAGTTCCAGTCCGTCGAGATGCGGCATGTTGAAGTCCGTGACCAGCAACTCGAACTCCCCCGGCGCGGCCCGCAGAATCTCCAGCGCCGTGCGCGGGTCGGAAGCAGGGACCAGTTCCACTCCCGACGCCAACCGCAACACGGCCACCGTCATTTCCAGCACTGCGGAGTCGTCATCGACCACCAGCCAGCGCGGGGAGTTTTCGTGGTTGTGCATGGAAACTCCGGCGTTGTCGCCTCGCCTCAGTTGATCGTGAAACCGTTCGGCAACGTGTAGGTCACCGTCGCGCCTGGATTGCCCGGCGGCCCCGGAAACACCACCGTCACCGTCTGCGGGCCCGTGGCCGCGCCCGCAGGAATGGTGATGCTGCTCGTCACCTGCGTCTGGCTGACGTGGACGTTGCCCGTGCCGGTGATGGTGCCGACGGTCACACTATTGATCGGGGCATTTTGCGGGGGCGGGTTCACGGTGGGATCGAGGTTGATCGTGAGCGTGAGCATGGCGCCGCGCGCGCCACTCGTGGGCGAGACGCTGAGAATTCCGTTGCCGCCGCCCGTGGTCGTGTTGGTCGAGCCGTCGTAATTCGCCAACGCCGTCCGCACCACGCGGTAAAACCCGTTCGCCCCTGCCGCGTTGGTCGTGAAGGTGCCCCGGTTGCCGGACACCGTCACGTTGGTGGCGTTGGTCGTCCACGTCGTGAAATTAGTCGTGCATTCCACCCGGTAGGTGCCGCCCTCGGTCGCGCTCCAAGTCAACGTCACCGCGCCGCCGGAAACTTGCGGCCGGCTCATCGCCTGCGGCGCGCTGGCTCCGCCGAGGAAGTTCGTCGTCACCGTCTCCGCGAGCGACGTGACCGCTGCGCCGCTCGGCGTGCCGTAAAATGCTCGCCCGATATTGTAAGGAAACACCGGCGTGCCATCGGCGGCGATGGATACGAAATAGGCATACACCCCGCCGGGAAACTCCGGCGTCACGCACCAGCGGCCATTGTATTCGTCGAGGTCAAAGTCCGTGCCCATCGTGTATCCGAGGTCGCCGAGGTAGGCGTTATCCTCCATGTATCGCCCGAGCGGATACGTCGTCCCGACCGTCGGCCCGCTCTGCGCGCTGGCGACGTTGTAAAGGCGCACCGCCCATTGAGGAATGGTTGTGCGGCCGGTCGTGGCGAGGTTGTCCGTGCCGCGCTGGCCGTTGCGCAACTGGTAGCCGCTCAACATCCGGCGCACCCCGCTCGCGGCGTTGTTCGAGATCGAATACCCATACGGCCCGTAAACCGGATGCCCGTCGCGCACCCAGCCGAGAATCGGCGAATGCTTTGTCACCGGGTTCGTGGATTCGGAGTATGTCCGGGTGGCCACGTTGTAATCCACATGATCACCAAGCTGATGACGCAGCGCGATGGGGTTGGCGTGGTAGTGATGCGTGCCGCTGTTCTCCTGATGCGCGTAGCCCGGATCGAACGTCACGCCTTCGTTCACGTAAGCCTCGCGGTTCCAATAGCCGGTTCCATTCCCTGCCTCGGTGCTACCGGTCCAGACAAAGCCATCGCGCGAATCGAACATCGCCACGCCGTCCACAAAGTAGCCAATCGCTCCCAGCGCCGTAAGCGTCTTGGTGCCCGGCACCACCGGACTCCGAGGGATGCGGTAGAAGGTCTTCTGGTTCTTCGGCAGGTTCGGGAAAATCGTCGTGTGCGCCGCGTTAAAATACCACTGCCCCATCACATGGCCGCCCAGGCCGGTCGAGCGCACGTACACCCAGTTCGCCGAGGAATAAACCTCCTGCACCCCGCAATACGCCGGCAGCGTTTGGTTCTGCGAACCGTTGCCCCACGTTGTCACCGTGTTGCCCGCGGTCTTCGCGGCTTCATTGGTGTAAACCCGCGCGTACTTGCCCGAGTTGGCCGTGAACCAGGAATCCACCCTCGGATCCGCCGCCAGGGTCGCCCACGTCGCCGCCGCCAACACAATCGCCGTCATCTTAATTTTCATAGAGTCACGCCTTTCGTTGTTCTGTGCGCACGTTAGCGGATGCAACCTTAAGCAAAGGTGAAGTCGAAATTATTTCTGGTTCTTCACGGAATTCCGCGGACCAACTCTGCATCTGGGGCCTGCGGCGCTGAGGAGGCTTCGCACGGAGGTGCGGCAGAGGTTCTTTTGCCCTCACGCGGCTATGGCAAAAACTGAGATGCACGCCGGAATTCCGTGAAGAACCACGTGCGGTTTCCCCCACCCAGTTTGGCGGCAACGAAGCCGCCGCCGAACCATGAATTCCGCCGCCCTATTCTGCTTCAAACCCCACTCTGGAAAATGAAACACCTGAACTTACGGCTCATCTTGATCTTGCTGCTCGTCACGTTGTCATCGGTCCAAGCAGCCCCGCTGCGCGTAACCGTGGCTGGCGACAGCGACGCCTTCAAAGCAGACTACTCCGCCGCGCTGAAGCAATCCGGTGCTGAGGTCACGACCACGGAACTGCCCGATGCCGCGTCCCTCCTGCGCGCCGATGTCCTCGTTCTGCAACGCTCGAAATTCGACCCGCTCCCGGCCGCCGCGCAGCAGGCCATCACGCAGTTTGCCCAACGTGGCGGCGGCATCGTGGCGGTGAACGCCGCCGTGGCCGGCGGCGATGTCGCGTGGGGCAAGGCGACGTTCGGAGGCGCGTGGGACGCGGCGGCCAGCGCGAAGTTCTTGAACCGCATGATGTTCTCCGTCCGGTCCGACGCGCATCCCATCGTCAACGGCGCGTCGCAGTTCGACGTGGACGACGACACGCTTTACGACCTCGCGCTCGATGAGAACGCCTTCGTGCTCGCCTCGGCATTCACGCCCAAGGTCACGCGCGCAGGCCGGCAGGCGAACGCCAATCGCGCTTCCATCTACGACATCCAGCCGCAAGCGTGGGCCTTCGAGGGAGCGAAACATCGCGCGGCAGTCTTCCTGCAAGGCGCGCCCGCCACGCTCAATCACGCGAGCATCCGCACGTTCATCCTCCGCGCCGTGGCGTGGACGGCGAAGCGCGACAACGTGGATGAGTTCTGCTCCAAGGCAGACCTCGCCACATTGCGCTATCCTGCCGGTGGGCCATTGCCACCGCTCGACGCGATCAAGCAGTTCGAGATGCAGCCCGGCTTCAAGGCCAGCCTCGTGGCCGCCGAGCCGCTCATCAACAAGCCCATCGCTGTGGCGTGGGATGCGCGCGGACGGCTGTGGGTTGCGGAGACGCCCGAGTATCCGAACGGTCGCCGCCCGCTGACCGCCGCCGCGTGGAAGGAAGGCGGCGTGCTTGATCCCGGCAAATACGACCGTCCTGCGCGCGACCGCATCTGCCTTCTTGAAGACACGAATGGCGACGGCGTGATGGACAAGAAGACCGTCTTCCACCAGGGCCTCGAACTCATCACCGGCTTCTGCATGCACCGCGATGGCGTGATCGTGGTCGCGCAACCGAACATCGTCTGGCTCCGCGACACAAACGCTGACGACAAGGCCGACGTGGAGGTGCCGCTGTTCGGAGGCTTCACGCCCGGCGACACGCATTTCGTGGCGAACCATTTCATCCCCGCTCCAGATGGATGGATTTACGCCAGCGACGGCAGCGGCGCCAACGCCACCAAACCCGGCACGCGCGAAGTGGTCGGCAAAGTTTCTCCCGGCGTCTTCCGATTCAAGGCCGACGGCTCGGCCATCGAGCAGGTTGCGTCCTCCGGCGGAAACACCTTCGGCGCGGAAGTCTCCAGCGACATGGAGTTGTTCCACGGCAAGGCCACCACCGGCAATCCGCTGCAACACGTCGTGCTGCCCGAGTGGATTCTCGCCCGCGCCGGCAGCACCACCGCCAAGAGCATGAGTTCCATCAACCCCGGCCGGCCCGTTGCCCGCAAGGACATGCCTGATCGTGCGCCGCTCATGCAGATCGATCAGGTGGGGCGCTACAGCGCGGCGTGTTCTTCGATGGTGTATGAAGGCGGCGCGTGGCCGAAGGAATACGAAGGGCTGATCTTTGTCACCGAGCCGATCCTCGACATCATCCATCACGAGCGAATGGTGCCCAAAGGCCCGACGCTCACCGGCGAATTGCTGCTTCAGGACACCGAGTGGCTGCGTTCAAAGGACCATTGGTTCACGCCCATCGACGTCACCTTCGGCCCCGATGGCGCGATGTATGTCCTCGATTTCTACACACCTGTGGTGGCGCACAACGACACCCGCGGCCCTCAGCACAGCCGCTCTGGCGCGTCCGTCCGTCCTGATCGCGAGCATTACCTCGGGCGCATTTACCGTATCCAGCACGACGCCGCGCCGAAGCTCGCGCATCCCGATCTCACCAAGGGCAACCTGGCGGAATTGCTCGCGGCGTTCCAGCATCCGAACCGCGTCGTCCGCTTCAATGCCATCCGCGTGCTCATGGAGAATGCTGAAACGCTCGGCGCACAGGCCGTGCCCGCGCTGGCCACCATATCGAAGTCTGGGAAATTCGCGTCCGCGCGCATCCTCGCCCTGTGGTCTCTGCAACGCCTCGGCAAGCTCACGCCGGAACTCTTCGCCGCCGCCGCCAACGACACGGACGCCGCTGTCCGCAAGAACGCCATGCTCATCGCCGAGTCCGCGCGCCGTCCGCTCTCGGAGAAGGAAGTCGCCGCCGCACTGAACGACACCGACGCCCGCGTTCGCCTTGCCGCGTTGCGCGCCATGACCGTCGCGCCCGGCACCACCGAGTCCGCCGCCGTGTTGCTGGCCGCGCAGGCGAAGTTTGACGATGTGTGGACCAAGGCCGCCGCCGCTGCCGCCGCATCAGCCAATCCCGGCGCGTTGTTGGAGTCGCTGCTCGCGGGCAACGACTCGCGCGAGGATTTTGCCCGCTCGCTCGCTGCCGCGCTGGTGGCGAACAACGACCTGACCGGCATCACGCGCGTGCTCGCCAGCGCGGCCAAATCACAGAATACGAAGCTCGCCGCCGTCGTGGTCGAGGAGTTCGGCCAACGCCCGCCCGCTGCTCCGACGGAAAATACCGCCGCCATCGCCGCGCTACGTACGTTGCTCGCGAACCGCGACGTCTCTGCCAGCGCCCTGCCGCTCGCGGTGGCCTGGGACAAGAGCGGTGCCTTGCGTGCCGAGGCGGCGGGAGTCTCCGCCGCGCAACTCGCGATGGCGCGCGATGCGCAGAAACCCGCGGAAGCCCGCGCCCGCGCGGCGCGGCTGGCGCTCATGGCCCGCGCAGCCAACCCGGACGTCTTGCCCGGAATCGTCGCGCTGCTGGGCCAGCCGCAGCCGGAAGCCTTCCGTCGCGATTTGATTTCCGCGTTGGCCGCCACAGGCGAGTTGAGCGCGGGTCGCGCGCTGGCGGATTCTTTCGCGGGATGGTCCATCGCTTCACGCAGCGCGGCGTTTGATGCGCTGGCCAGCCGCGCCGAATGGGCGGCGTTGGTTCTCGATGCGCTGGAGGCAAAGAGGATTTCGCCGAGTGTGCTCGGGCCGCTGCAAGTTTCCCGGCTGACCGCGCATCCCGATGCACCCACGGCGAAGCGCGCCAGGGAGCTGTTCGCCAAACTCGGCTCGGGCACGAACCCGGCCAAGGACGACATCATCGCGAAGTTCCGACCGGCGGTGGAGCAGCCCGGCAACGCGGCGAAGGGCAAGGAGCTTTACGCGGCTAACTGCGCGACGTGCCACCGACTCGCGGGCGCGGGCTTCGAACTGGGACCGGATCTCGACGGCATTGGCTCGCATCCCGCCGCCGAGTTGCTGATGCACATCGTGGACCCCAACCGCATGGTGGATGACGAGCATCGCACCTGGAACATCACGCTCAAGGATGGCACGCAGCATTCCGCGCTCGTCGCCAGCGAGAACGCGGCGATGGTGAAAATCAAAATGGCCGCCGGCGTGGTGCTCGATTTGAAGACAAGCGACATCGAGAAGCGTGAGAAGGTGCCGAACTCGCTCATGCCCGAGGGTCTGGAAGCGCTCGGTGAGGAAGGTCTGCGCGATCTCATCAACTACATCCAAAGCACGACGCTGAAGGGCGGAGCCACGGCTGGTGGCGCGGCTGGTGGCGCGGCGATGACCGCGCCGCCGGGCAGCGGTGGCTACGTGGTGCCGCTTGCGGCGTTGCGCGGCGAAATGCGGATGCTGAACTTGAGCAACGCCTTCACGGCCGACACGCGACATGGCCTATATGCCTCGCGACAGGCGAGAAATGACTCGCTGCCGTTCGTGAAGTTCGGCCGTGTGATGGCGAACGGCGTACCCTACGACATCGTGAACCCGGCGGGCACGAGCAACAGCAACAACGTGATCGTGCTCAAGGGCGGGCCGACAGGCTCGTTCGCACATTCGCTGACGCAGCGCGTGGAGATTCCAGTCGGGCTGGCCGCGTCACGGCTGCACTTCCTCAGCGGCGTGGCGGGCTGGGGCGGTGGTCCGGGCCGCCCGATGCCGGCGCTGACAGCGACATTGCATTTCGTGGGCGGCGCGACGCAGGTGGCGGACCTGCGCGCGGGACGCGAGTTCGTGGATTACATCGCGCGCATCGATGCGCCGGCCTCGCAATTCGCGGAAGGCATCGTGAGCGAGCATCAGGTCCGGACGTTCGCCGTGCCCGTGCGCAACGGCGCGGTGATCGAGAAGCTCGTGCTGGAAAGCGCGGGCAATCGCATCGCGCCCACCGTCGTGGCCATCACCGCGGAACTTGGACCGCCCTCGACGGACGCGGTTCCGGCGGGTCCGACCGAGGCCAACGCCGCGCCGACACGCCGCGCCGCCGCCGCCGCGCCCGGCCCGAATGATCCGCGCACCCTCGCGCCAACCGGGCAGAAGTTTGCCGAACCGAAACGCGCGGACACATTGCGCGTGCTGTTGGCGGGCGGGGGATCATCGCACGATTTCCCGCGCTTCTTTCACGCCATGAACGGCGACACGTTGCGGGCATCCGGCGGCATCGATACGGCGGCGACTCCGAACGCGGAAGAGGCCACGGCACTGCTGGCCCAGGCGGATGTCGTGGTGTTGAGCGCGAACCACGGGAGCTTCGGCAGCGCGGCGTTCCACGCGGCGTTGAACAAGTTCGCCGACTCGGGCAAGGGCCTGGTCCTGCTGCATCCGGGCGTCTGGTATAACTGGCCGGCCAGCACCGGCTACAACAAGCGCTTCATCGGCGGCGGCGCGCGAAGCCACGGCGCGGGGGAATTCACCGTGTTCAACCGCGCGGCGCAACATCCGGTCATGCGCGGTGTGCCCGCCGAGTTCAAAATCAAGGACGAGCATTACCGCGTAATCCTGGACGCCGGCACACCCGTGGAAGTGCTGGCCGACACCGAGCCGGAGAAGGAAACGAAGAAGCCCTATCCGGCGGTCTGGCTGGTGAAGGACGCGAAGGCGCGCGTGGTTTGCATCTCGCTCGGGCACGCAGCGGAGGCGCATGGGAACCCGGCTTACAAGGCGCTGCTGGTGAATGCGGTCAAGTGGGCGGGAGGCGGGAAGTGAGGCGGTTATCCAATTGCGCATGCGCTTCTCACCCACCATTCGAGCAGCCCTGGTTCTTACCATGGGAATGGGATTCGCGGGTTCGTCGCCGCGAACCGAAGGCGCCAATGCGACATCGATCTTCCCCGCCGCACGGTGGGAGAGCATTTCCCCCGAGGCCGCGGGGATGCGCTCGAACAAGCTCGCCGAATTCGCCGCCCTCGTGGGCGGGCGCGGTTGCGTGGCGCGCGGCGGGCGGATGACGTTCGCGTGGGGCGAGCAGGAGAAGAGTTCCGACATCGCGTCGGCGTTCAAGCCGGTGCTGACCACGTTGCTCTTCATCGCGGTGCAGGAGGGCAGAATCTCCGGCGTCGATGAAGCGGTGGCGAGGTTCGAGCCGCGTTTGCGCACGTTGAACGGCGGCAAGGACGCCGAAGTCACCTGGCGGCATCTCGCGTCGCAGACCTCGGGCTACGGGCTGGCGGAGAAGCCCGGCGCGGCCTATTCCTACAACGACTTCGCCATCACGCTCTATTTCGACACGCTGATGGACAAGGTCTTCCAGACCAACGCCACGGAAGTGCTGCGCACGCGACTGGCGGAGCCGCTCGGGTTCGAGGACAGCCACACGTTCAATGCCTTCGGGCCGAAGAACCGGCCGGGGCGGCTGGCGTTGTCATGCCGGGATTTCGCGCGCATCGGTCTGCTCTACGCGCGCGGCGGGCGATGGAACGGCCGGCAGGTTTTGCGCGAAGAATTTGCACGCCTGGCCGTGTCGAGTCCGCTGCCTGTGACGCTGCCGCTCACGCGCGGGGCAGAGGCGGAAATGCTGCCCGGCCAGCGCAGCATGGGCGGCGGAAAGAACATCACGCCGGCTGGTCCCGGTTTCTACAGCTTCAACTGGTGGCTCAACGGCACCAACGCGGACGGCCAGCGCCTGTTCGTCGATGCACCGACCGATGCATGGATCGCCAGCGGACACGGCGGCAAGCGCGTGATGGCCGTCGTCCCTTCGCTCAATCTCGTGGTCTGCTGGAATGACAGCCGCATCGACGACCACGACAAATCTCCCGGCCACGCAGAAACGAAGAATAACCGGGCTTGGAAACTTCTTGCCGAGGCCTGCGCCACAAGCCCGTAGCTGCGCCTGTGAAGGCGCGGCCGTCCTGGCCAGAAGCGGGCATGGCCGCCGCGCTATTTCCGCTCGCGGAACGCCCACAGCGTGTTCGACGAGCGCACGTAGAGCGTGTCCTCGACGAGCGCCGGAGTGGCCAGTGTGGCTTCGCCGAGCGTGTTCCGGGAGAGCACTTTCATTTCATCGCCCGCCGCAAGGATGGTGGCGACGCCGGGTTGCGAAAACACGCAGAGCCGTTCGCCGGCCGCGACGGGCGAGGCGTAATAATCTCCAATCGCGCCGATGCGCTCCTCCTGAAAGAGCGCGGTCCCGTTGGTGGTGTTGAAACACGAGAGCAGCCCGCCGTTGCGGATCAAATAAAGACGGCCGCGGTGAAACAGCGGCGTGGGCACGTAAGGCAACCCGCGCGTTTGCCGCCACGCCACATGCGTCGCGGTCACGTCGCCCTTGCCGCCCGGACGAATGGCGAGCGCGGCGTTCTCGGACTTGGAGAAGATCTCGGAAATCGCCTGCCATTCGTCGCGCGTTATGAAGCCGTCCTTATTCGCATCGTTGTAAACGAAATGCTGTTTCGCCGGGCCGTTCGGCGCCTCGGCTTGCGAGAGCTTGCCGTCCTTGTTCGCATCGCCAAGTTCAAGCAACGCGTCGAAAGCCGGTAACACGGACACTCCCGAACCCGGCGTCCATCCGGCCACGAACACGAGGCCATCCCCAAAAACCGGCGAACTGCACATCTCGTTCGGCACACCGCGCACGGTCCAGGTCTCGCGCCCCGACGCCGCTTCGTAGGCGGTGACGCGCAAGGTTCCGGGCACGATGATCTGCCGGTCGATGGGCGAAACGAGCGGCGTGGAAAAACTGCGGCGGACATCGGGCCGCTCGACGCGCCATCCAACCGAGCCGTCGCGCTTCTTCAGCGCGAGCAAATGCGCGTCCACGTCCGCGTCGCGCTGGAGAATAACGAAATCCCCCGCCAGCACGGGCGAACTTGAGGCGCCATGTTGCGTGACCGGCACCGGCAACGGTGTTCGCCAAAGTTCGCGACCATCGAAGTCGTAGGCCAGCGCACCGAATGAGCCGAAATAGACGAACAGCGTCGCGCCATCCGTGCAGGGCGTGGAAGTCGCGGGATGACTGCTGCGTGCGCCGCGTTCGACCTTCGTGGGCTTCGCGGTGCGGCGCCAGAGTTCCTTGCCCGTAGCGCGGTCGAAACAAAGCGTGATCAACTCATCGTTTGCGAAGCCGGTGAGGAACAACCTGCCGCCCCAAATCACGGGCGAGGAATGGCCGCCGGGGATTTCGGACTTCCAAAGCAGGTTCGTCTGCGGCCCGAAGTGGAGCGGCAGGCTGCCCGCGGCGACGCCCGCGCCGTTTGGCCCGCGGAACTGCGGCCAGTTCGGCATATCCACAGCAGCGGCGGCGAAGGCCAGGCCGAGCAACAGCGCTCCCGGCATGAAACAAGCCGGCGCCCGCCATCGTTTGCGCGCCGCGTTCACGTCACTGCTCCCTCGGCTCCAGCTTCGCAATGGCCGCCATGAGTTCGTCGGCGATCTGCTGGTAGATTTCGCGGAGCCGCTCCTTCGAGCACGTCTTCGCCTCCGCGCGCAGTTCGGTGAAGTGCAGCAGCTGGCCGTAATGAATGACGAGCCGGCCGGGCTTGGGATATTTCACGTGCTTGCCCCAGGCCTCGAAGGTGCCCCAGATGCGGATGGGCAGCACCGGCGCGCCGGATTTGATGACGATCATGCCGATGCCGGCGCGGGCGGGACGAATGCCGCCGTCGAGCGTGCGCGTGCCCTCGGGGAAAAGCACCACGGCGCGTTCGAGTTCCAGTGCTTCGAGCACGCGCTTCATCGCCGAGGCGCTGCTGCCTTCACGATCCACTGGAATGCACTGCCAGTGCGTAAGCAGCCAGCGTGTGAAGCGGAAGCGCAACAACGACTCGCGCGCCATGAAACTGCACTGGCGCGTCAGCCCGGTGCCGATCAACGGCGGGTCATAAAAACTGGCGTGGTTCGAGCAGAGCAACAGCCGGCCCGAGGGCGGAATGTTCTTCACGCCAAACCGTTTCGCCGGAACGTAGATCCGGTAAAGCAGCCGGAAGAACAGCCAGCCGATGCGATAGACCAGGGTCATGGCGGAAGTAATGAAAAATCACGAATCACCAGTCACGAACGTCCATCGTGCCTTTACCGCTGCCTGCGCTTCTCAACCTCGGCGATGATGCGGCTGCTCGTCTGTTCGGGCGTTTCGCCGGAATTGTCGATCAGCACCGCGCCGAGCGGGATCATCAAGGGCGCGGCGGCGCGCTGGCTGTCGCGCTCGTCGCGGGCGGCGAGGTTCTCGTTCACGCCCTGCTCGTTGCGGCGGCGCGAACGCTCGGAGAGCGAGGCGTCGAGGTAGAATTTGAAATCCGTCTCCGGAAACACGTTCGAGCCGATGTCGCGGCCTTCCATGACGAGATTGCCGAACTTCACGCACTCGCGCTGCTTTTCCTTCATCCAGTCGCGCACCTTGGGCACGGCGGCCACGTGCGGCACGGCGGCGCTGGTCTCCGCCGTGCGGATTTCCTTCTCGGGATAATAACCATCCACGGTGAGGCGCACGGAGTCGTCGATGCACTGCAACGAGGTCTTCCAACGGCGGCAGGCGTTGGCCACGGCCTTTGGGTCGTTCACATCGAGCCGCGACTGGAGGCAATGCCAGGCCAGGGTGCGGTACATGGCGCCGGTGTCCACGTAGATGTAACCGAGCTTGCGCGCGATGAGTTTGGCGTTGGTGCTTTTGCCGGAGGCGCTGGTGCCGTCGATGGCGATGACGATGGGTGAGTTTGTCTTCAACTTGCTTCGCGAATTTTTGCGGGCGCGACTTTGTAGAACGGCGCGGTGGATTTCAACTGCATCTGCAACCGGTGCCCCGCGCGCGGCGGGTAACAGAAGCTGGCGCGTCCCGCCGCCGCAAATCCGCTGACGGGATCCGGCTGATTTTCCATCACAATCGTTCTGCCACCCCATGTTCGGCCAGCGAACATGCCCGCCAGGCCAATCCGGCCGAGTAAGACCGGATTTTCGGCGATTACAACGGCGTTTTAGAAGGTCACCGCCCCATTTTCGGCGAGTACAACGGGATTTTACACGAGTACAATGGGATTTTCGGCGCCGAAAACGGGGCATTACCTTCGTCAACGCCGTTTTCGGCGAGTGCAACCGAAAATTCTACGCCGAAAATCCCGCTGTACTCGCCAAAAACGCCAGCGTACTCGCCAAATATCCCGCTGTACACGCGCTCGGATGAGGCGTCACCGGCCATTCCGGCCAAAAACAGGCCTTTCTTGCCTTCTTTCCCGAGTTTTGCCCCTTCTCAGCGCGCTTGCACCATCTTGCCGCCGCGCCATTTGCCGCTCCGGCCATTCTTTCCGAAGATTTACCTCAAGTCCGCCTTCCGGCCGTCGATACCCCCGCCGTACACACAGAAGAAGGATGATCTCACATGGCTCACATCATTCGCTGGGACGAAGACCACCGCTGGGACGGTGGTTGGTACTACGGCCAGTTGGTCCCGGATCATCCACCCAAGAAAGGAAACATGACCTCTAACTTCATACCGCCAGCCTGGCCCGAATACCGCGCCTGGTTGCTCAACCTCCAAACCGAAATCGTCACCGAAGGGCCGAAGTTCGGCCTCACCGCTGGAGACATCACCGCCATCCAGGCGACCTGTCAGGCCGAAATCGACAAAATCGACGCCTACATCGCCGCCAAATCCGCCGCCGACGCCGCCTTGCAGACGGTCAAGGACGGCAAAGCCACCACGGACGCGGCCTTGCGCGAGGAAATCGCCGACTGGAAACGCGCCACCGGCTGGGATGACGCCATTGCCGCCAAACTGCGCGCCGTGGGCACGAAAACGGAGGTCGATCTCGACACTTGGAAATGCGAGTTCACCGTCCGCGTGGTGGGCGGGGAAATCCGCATCGACTGGAAGAAGAAGGGCGTGCAGGGCGTGAACGTCTATTGCCGCCTTCGTGGCCAGACGACGTGGAAGTTCCTCGCCCTGGACACCAGTTCGCCCTACATCGACGGCGCTCCGCTCGCCCAACCCGGCGTGCCCGAGGTGCGCGAATACATGCTCCGCGG
>CAYQWK010000131.1:0-14217 GCA_964420805.1 uncultured Bifidobacteriaceae bacterium
CAAGGCGGCGAGCATCGGTCCGAGTTCGCGGAAGACCACGCTGACCATCACGGTGCCGAGAAACTGGTTGGCCCCAACCCGGGACGAGAGCGAGACGGTCTGCCCGATGACCACCAATCCCACTGCCGCCGCCACGAACAGGGTCATGGGGAGCAGCCTCAGGCCGGCCCGTACGAGATGGGCGCGGATGATCGGGCGGACCACGCGGGGCGCGGTGTTGAACTTGGTGACCAGCACGCCGGCCGTGATGAGCGCGAACGCGCCGAGTCCCTGCACGGTGAGGATGAAACGCAGGAGCTTGCGGCCGAGCAGGCTGGCGAACGAAGGCGGTACCGGGGCGCGCCACAGCAACGCCTTGTGTTGGGCGATTCCAGCAGGATTGGATGACCCGGTTTCCACGCGGCGAAACTAGGCCGGCCCGCCGCGAAGGGTCAAAGCCTTTGGAGTGAAAACCAGCGCACTCCCGTCATCCCACCGGGTCACGCAACGGGATTTTGATTTCTGAACGAGCCGCTTTTCCCGTACACAAGCGCGGTTGAATTCGAGTCTGCCAACCGTTGTTCTTCCTGCGCATACGCCGGATTTGTTTCGCGCTGCCGTGAGGCATGCGGCGGAATTGCTGCGCGCAGGCGAGGTGGTCGCGCTGCCCACGGAGACGGTTTACGGCCTGGCCGCCAATGCGATCGACGCCGCGGCAGTCCGGCGCATTTTCGAGATCAAACAGAGGCCGGCCCACAATCCGATCATTGTGCATGTCTCGGGTATTGAGATGGCGCGGCGTTGCGTGATGGAGTGGTCCGCGATGGCGGATCGTCTCGCCGCTGCGTTCTGGCCGGGGCCGTTGACAATGGTGCTGCCAAGGGCCGGCGTGATTCCCGACGAGGTGACGGCTTGCGGACCGACGGTGGGCGTGCGCTGGCCGGCCCACGCGTTGATGCAGGCGGTGATCCGTGAATGCGGCTTTCCGCTCGCCGCGCCGAGCGCGAATCTTGCCAACGAACTTTCCCCCACCAACGCGGCGCATGTTTTCCAAAGCCTGGCCGGCCGCGTGCCCTTGATCGTGGACGGCGGACAATCGCAAGTCGGGATCGAATCCGTGGTGGTGGACATCACCGCGTCGCCGCCGCGCCTGCTGCGGCCGGGTATGATCCACGAGGAGTCGTTGATCGCGGTGACCGGGGGCCTGGAGCACGGCGGTGGTACCACCGGCCCGCTGCGGAGTCCGGGGCAGTTGCGAAAACACTATGCGCCGAAGGCACGGTTGATCACGGCGGTGTGGCGAAACGATGCGGAACTGGCCGGGGTGCTGAGGAAACTGCCGGGCGGGGCGCGGGTGTTCGTGGTGGCCCACACGAATGTTCCTTCCGCGCAACCGGGGTTGCAGGTCAGCGTAATCCCGCATGATCCCGAGGCATTCGCTCGGGCCATCTATTCTGAACTGCACCGGTGCGATGCAGAGGGCGCGGAATGGATTGTCGTCGAGGCCGTGCCGGTTGAGCCGGAATGGCGCGGAATCGCAGATCGCTTGCGCCGGGCGGTGGCGTGAGGTGTGTTCGTACGTTTACCGATTATTTGACGACATCGATCAAATCCACCACTCTCCGCAGCCAATGCGACTCATAACAGTGTTCTCCCTTGCGCTTTCATTTGTGGCCTCAACGGCTTTCGGCCAGGTCACGGGCGCGGCATCGGCCACCGCACCCGGTGTGAAAGTGATTCCTCTGAGCTTGCAAGAGGCCATCGACCGCACGCTTCTGAGTAATCTCGAACTCCAGATCAATCGTTACGATCCGTTGATCATCGGGTACGACATTCAGGCGCTCTACGGTAGCTATTATGACCCGGCCTTCAGCACTGGTTTGAGCCGCGCGAACGGCACAGAGGAGGGCGGTGGCTTCAACACCATCACCGGCCAACCCACCCCGCCCAGCAAGTCGCAGACAGACACATTTTCGACGACGTTTGGCGGTTGGATGCCCTCCGGCATGCGTTACGACCTGTACAACAACGTGCGCGAGCACCGGAACGACCAGGCCATTGCCAACACCAACGGCGCGGGGTTCTTCAAGTCCTCGGCGAATTTTTGGACCGCCGACGCAGGCATCCGCGTGAGCCAGCCGTTGCTGCGCAATTTCTGGACGGACGCCACCCGCACGGCCATCAAGCTGCGGAAAAAGGACCGGAAGATTTCAGAACTCGCTCTTGAACAATCGACCCTGAACAAAGTTGGTTCCGTGATTTCCTCTTACTACGATCTGGTCGGGAAGCTTGAGAGCATCAAGGTCCGCGAGGCGGAACTGCAAGTGAAGGTTCAACTGGCGGATGAAACCCGGCGCAAGGTCGAGGTGGGCACGCTCGCCCCGCTCGAGGAAAAGAAAGCCCAGGCCGAGGTGGCGCGCACCCGCACGGCGCTCGTTCAGGCCCAGGACGCTGCTGACACCGCCGAGGCCGGCCTGCGGGCGATTATTTCGGATAACTACATCAACGAACTGAAGACACGCATCACCCCCACGGACAAGCTCACCGTGGTGCCGGCGAAGGTCGAATTGCAGGAGAGCCTCCGAACAGCCATGGACAAGCGCCTCGACCTCCAGCAGGAACGTGAGAAACTCGCCCAGCATGACATCCGGTTGAAATACACTTTCAACCAGCTCTTCCCACAACTCGATATTTTCGCCTCATGGGGAGTCAACGGCCTGGACAAACACCGCAGCGGTGCGTTGAACGACCTCGACCATACGACCTACGAACAGGACAGCTACGGAATCAGCCTGTCTTTCGGCCTGAGTTCATGGTCCGTCCGCAACCAGCACAACGCGGCCAAACTCACCAAGGCCAAGGCCATCCTCACCATGAAGGCCGTCGAGGAGAACGTCATCAAGGACGTGGACGATCAGGTGCGTGCCGTGCGAAGCGCCTTTATGCGCGTTGGCTTGACCCGCGATACCGTGGCGTATGCCGAGGCTGACCTCGAAGCTGAACAGAAGAAGCTCGCCGCCGGAAAGAGCACCAGCTTCTTCGTCTTGGACGCCGCTTCGCGGTTAGCCAGCGCCCGTAGCGACGCGATCCAGGCGATGGTGGATTACAACCTCGCCTTGAACAGCCTGGCGCGCGCCGAGGGCACGCTGCTGGAACAACGCAAGATCGACTTCCAGAGCACTCGGAAACTGGATCCTGTGCGCCCGTAAGCCGGGCGAGGAAGCCGGGGAAAGTCCGCCGCTTCAAAGCGGCGGTCATGAGTACTGCCCGTTGATCAGCCGCGGTAAACTAGCAGCACGCCGTAGTCGGTGATCCACTGGCGGGAAGCCAGTTCCATGTGCGTGTAGCTGATGGGCGTGATGCTGACGATGTTCGCCTCGCCGATCTTCTGGAGGAGTTGACTGACGTGTTCGTCGAACAGGTCCTTGCCCACTTCGATGTGGTCGGAATGGCGGATGGTCTTGATCCGTAGCTTGCGGTCGGTCTCCTTCGCGGCAACTTCAAGCGGTTTGTGGGCCTTCTCGATGATCGGCGCGACCGGTTGCGAGGCGTCGTATGTTGGAACCTTGAAGTGCTTTTCCTCCTTGGCTGCGGCGGAGGAGGCGATTGGGTTCACCGGCTTGTCCACGTGCGGCACAAGCAGCATCTGCCCGCAGGACGGGCATTCGATGGCGGCACCCGCGCCGGATTCGTCAACGGAGAGTTCCTGTTCGCAATGCTGGCATTTGAAAATGATGTCCATAGCGGCTCCGAATTCACCGGCACCGTAGTCACGCCCGTGCGGCCTTGCGAGGAAATTCATGGGTGCGCCGCCCTTGACGCGCGGCGCGCGGAGCCGCCCAATTCCGCGCGCCATGAAATATTCCTACGCGGACCTCGCCAAGATGATCGACCACTCGCTGCTGCACCCAACGATGACGGACCAGGAGCTTGAAGACGGCTGCCGGCTGGCGGCGCGTTATCAGGTCGCGTCGGTCTGCATCAAGCCCTACGCGGTCCGGCGCGCGGCGGAACTGCTCCGGGGTACCGGCGTGTTCGTCGGCGCGGTCATTGGGTTCCCGCACGGCAATTCCGCCACCGAGTCCAAGCGCTACGAAACGGAGCTCGCCTGCCGCGATGGTGCGGTCGAGATCGACATGGTCATCAACATTGGCAAGGCCCTCGGCGGCGATTGGGAATACGTCGAACGGGATGTGGAGGCCGTTTGCGGCGAGGCGCACCGGCATGGCGCGAAGGTCAAGGTCATCTTCGAGAACGATTACCTCACCAAGGGTGGTGCGGGTTTCGGCGCCGACGACTTCAAGCGCAAGCTTTGCGAGCTCTGCGAACGTGCCGGCGCAGACTGGGTGAAAACGTCCAGCGGCTACGGCTTCGTGAAGCAGCCGGACGGCAGCTACAATTACAAGGGTGCCACCGAACATGATCTTGCCCTCATGCGCGCGAGCGTCTCGCCCAAGGTGCAAGTCAAAGCCGCGGGCGGTGTGCGTGATCTGGATGGGTTGATCCGCGTGCGCGACCTTGGCGTCTCCCGCTGCGGGGCTACAGCCACAGCGGCGATGCTCGACGAATATCGTCGTCGCGAAGCGGCAGAGAAGACGGGGCAAAGAGTCGCCGACGGCAGTGGGACAATTGGCGCGGGCGGTTATTGAAACCGACGTATGGTCTTCGCTGGTTTCTCCCGACAGGGCGCATCTCAGTCTCTTGCAGGATGCGCCATTTTTGTTCGGTGGAGTTCGTCGCGCCGCTTCCAGCGGCGCAACGGAAGGTCACACATCATTCTTTCCGTCCGCTCTGCGTGGGTGAGGTTGTCGCTGCGCGACAATCACTACCTGCGAAAATATGTGATGCACTCCTCCCGCCGCCATTCTGCACTGCGTCATTGCTTTCACCGCGCGCCCCGGCAATTTTCCCGCGCCTTCGGCTCGAATGAGTTCATGGAATATGACCCCTCCGACGGGCGAACGCCTGCTGCGCTTCGTCGGCGATCGCGTGCGCTTCACGTTTCGCGCGGGCGACAGTGCGCCTCTGCCGGAAGGGTGGCGGGTGTTGCTGCGCACGAACATTGGACGTGGGCGGCTTCTGCGGAACGAAATCATCCATTCCTATCCCCGCCGTCCGTCGCTGGCTGGCGCGGCATGGCATGATGTTCCGCTGGCCCGCCACGGAGACGAATGGGCCGGCGAGATCACACTCACAGAGACGGGGTTTTTCCGCGCCAAGGCTTACGCGGTCGATCCGGACGGCCGCCAGCACTGGCCGCATGGCGACGACGTGGGCATCTCCGTCCACGCCGACCGGTTCCGCACTGGCAACACAATTTACTGCGCCTTCATCCGCATGTTCGGGGAAACGAAACAGCTCGTTACGACCGCCGACGATGCGCGCGACGAGAGGCTGCGCGAACTGGACGGGCGCGGTTACACGGTCATTCCGCCCTCCGGCAAGATTCGTGACCTGATCAAGGAACTGCCTTTCATCATCGACACGCTTGGTTGTCGCGTCGTGCATTTGCTGCCGGTGAATCCGACGCCCACGACCTTTGCGAAGTTCGGGCGGTTCGGCTCGCCTTACGCGTCCCAGGATCTCACCGCGATTGATCCCGCGCTTGTCGAGTTCGACAAACGCACCACAGGCATCGACCAGTTTCGCGAACTCACCTGCGCAGTTCACGCGCGCGGCGGCCTGGTGTTCATTGACATCGTCATCAACCACACCGGTTGGGGCGCGCGCCTTCAGGAGACGCACCCGGAATGGTATCTCCGCGACAATAAGGGGAACTTCGTCAGTCCTGGCGCGTGGGGGAACATCTGGGAAGACCTCGCCGAGTTGGACCATGCCGGCCCGGAACTCTGGCAGGATCTGGCCGAGGTATTCCTCACCTGGTGCCGGCGCGGTGTGGACGGCTTCCGTTGTGACGCGGGTTACAAGGTGCCGCTGCCCGCGTGGCGCTATATCACGGCGCGGGTGCTGGACGAATTCCCGGAAACGGTCTTCCTACTTGAGGGCCTCGGCGGTTCCTGGGAAGCCACCGAGCAACTCCTCACCGAAGGCGCGATGCAATGGGCCTATTCCGAGCTGTTCCAGAATTACTCCGGTCCTGAAATCGCCAGCTACCTCGACTACGCACTGCGCCAGAGCGAGCGGCTTGGCCTTTACGTGCATTACAGCGAAACACACGACAACGACCGGCTTGCGAAACGCGGGCGCGCATGGTCCCTGCTGCGCAACCGGGTTTGTGCCCTCACGAGCGTGAGCGGCGGCTTTGGCTTCACTTGCGGCGTCGAATGGCTGGCCGCGGAGAAGGTCAACGTCCACAGCAGCCGCGGCCTTTCGTGGGGCGCGGAGGAGAACATCGTGCCGGAACTCGCGCGACTAAACACGCTGTTGCGCGACCATCCGTGTTTCTTTGATGGTGCCGCGTTGCGCCGCCTGAGCCCGCCGGAGTCGCCCGTGTTCGCTTTGCATCGCGTGTCCGCGGACGGCGCCATGCAGGTTGTGGTGGCGGTGAATGCCGACTTGAAGGTTGGGAACGAACTGGCCTTCGACGCCGCGTTGCTCGGTGAAGGGGATTTCGATCCGGCGCGCCTCACGGACTTGCTCGCGGTAGAGACATCATGCCATTCGGTTCGCCGCGATGGTGACCGGCTTTTCGTCCGGTTGCCGCCCGCCGCGGCGGTGTGTCTGTCGTTGGTCCCGGGTGTGGATGCAGATTTGGCCCGCGATTACCGCCGGGCACGGGCACAGGCGGCGTGGGCGGTCGGCGCGTTGAGCCGGTTGATTCCCGCCGAGGACATTGGCCCGTTCCAATGGCGCGAGTTGGCGGCGCTGGTGCATCGCGATCCACGGGTGGTGCTGGCGGCATTCGACACGATGGATCGTGCCGCCGCGCGCATGGATCTGCTTGAGGCCGTTCGTACGGCCATGGATGCGAACCACTACGCGCGCGTGGTGGAATGGCAGGTCGCCGATGCGCGGCGGATTGTATTGCTGCCCGCGGGCCATTGGCTGCTGGTGCGGAACATGCAACCGTTTCGCGCGGTCCTGCGCCAAGGGGACGTTGCGGGCGAGCACGCGCAATCCGTGGAAATTTCCGGCGGGCACATGGCGGTCTTTCCGCCGCGAACCGTCGCGGCTGATTTGCGCATCGATGTGGAATTCCACCGATGCCAGAGTGGCCACGCCGGGCGCGTGCTTGGAACGGTGCGCGCGCTGGTCGCAGACGGTCAGGGCGCGCAGTCCAACGAGCGCCCGAAGACCGCGTTGCTCACAAACGGGCGCGGCGGCATGGCGCGGTTGGCGGTCGATTTCGGGGCGGTTCACTCCAAATATGACTGCCTGCTCGGCGCGAACCTGCACCCGGAACTTCCGGTGGACCGGCACATTTTCGCCAAGCGCGCGCGGGTCTGGATCAACGCGGATGGTTTCATCACTCCGCTCAACGGCGGAAATCTTGCCGGGTTCCGGACCGGCGCGGCCGCGTTCTGGCGTTTCGCCGCCAGCGCGGGCGACGGGCGGGCGGTCGAGATCGACATTACCGCCGAGATGCCCGCGGGCGAGAATACGACGATTCTGACGTTCCGCCGTTCGCAACAGCCGCCGGCCTTCGGGAGCGATCTGCCGAAAACCGCGCGGGTCAGCCTCGTGGTGCGGGTCGATGTCGAGGACCGGAATTTCCACAACGAGACCAGGCATCACGGCGGCGCGGATCATCATTTCGCCGCGAATACGCGCGTGCTATCCGTGCCGGGGTTTGAGTTCACGCCCGCGCCGGACCGGAGGTTGCGCGTGGTTGCGGATCGTGGACGGTTTCATCCGCAACCAGAATGGTGCCACCACATTGCACATCCGGTCGAAGCCTCGCGCGGGCAGGAAGGTTCCGGCGATGCTTATAGCCCTGGCTGGTTCGAGATTCCCCTCGAACGCGGCGATGCGGCGACACTCGTTGCCACGGCGGAACGCGAGGCGATGGCGACGGCTGCCGCGGGCTTGAGCCTCGAAACGGAGTTTGCCGCGCACGACGAATTCGAGGCGGCGCTGTTGCGCGCGGCTAAGGACTTCATCGTCCGGCGCGGCGAGGGGCGGACCGTGATTGCCGGGTATCCATGGTTTTTGGATTGGGGGCGGGACACGCTGATTTGCGCGCGCGGGCTGATCGCTGCCGGCTTGATCGACGAAGTGCGGGAGATTCTCCTGACCTTCGCGCGTTTCGAGGAGGGCGGCACGTTGCCCAACACGATCCACGGTGAGAACGCCAGCAACCGCGACACCAGCGACGCGCCCCTGTGGTTCGGCGTGGCCTGCGAGGAGATGGCGGAATACGATGCGGCGTTTTACGACCAGTGCGTGGATGCCGCCGGGCGCACGGTGCGTGACGTGTTGCGGTCCGTGGCCGGGCATTACGCGCGTGGCACGGCCAATGGCATCCGCATGGATGCGGCTTCCGGCCTGATCTGGAGTCCGAGCCATTTCACATGGATGGATACGAACCACCCGGCCGGCACGCCGCGCGAGGGATATCCGGTCGAGATTCAAGTGCTCTGGATCCGGTTGCTGCGGCAACTCACCCGCCTTGGTGTTGAGGCCGAAGGGTTGAACTGTGCTGAACTGGCCGCGCGGGCCGAGGAATCATTGCACACCTTTTTCTGGTTCGAGGAAGCGGGTTACTTCGCTGATGTGCTGCTCGCGAACGCGGCCACAGCCGCGCGCAATGCCACGCCGGACAACGCGTTGCGGTCCAACTTCCTTTTCGCGGTGAGCCTCGGCCTGGTGCGTGGCGATCAGGCCCGACGCTGTGTGGAAAATGCGGCGCGGCATCTCGTCGTGCCCGGCGCGTTGCGCTCGCTGGCACCGCTGCCGGTGTCGCCGCCGTTGCCGGTGCGCAGTGCTGACGGACGATTGCTCAACGATCCGCTGAATCCTTATTGGCCGCGTTACGAGGGTGATGAGGACACCCGTCGCAAACCCGCCTACCACAACGGCACCGCGTGGGTTTGGATGTTCCCGTGCTTTTGCGAGGCGCTGGCGATGGCGTGGGATGGCGACGCCGCGGTGGTCGCGGCCGCGCGGGATTATTTGTGGAGCGCGCGCGCGTTGATGCAGGAAGGCTGCGCGGGGCATCTGCCGGAGATTTGCGACGGCGATGCGCCGCATCAGCCGCGCGGTTGCGACGCGCAGGCATGGAGCGCCACGGAGGCTTTGCGGGTTTGGAGGAAGCTCAAGGTCCGTTGATGCGCCCGGCCGGACCGTGGGGCCGTTCCCACCGTTGCCCGCCGCCGGACTTGCCCCTAGAGTCCGCCCGCGAATGAGCTTTCATCTTCAGCGTTCCGAATTGCGCGACCTTTACGAGAAGGTCGTTGCGGGAGAACGCCTTTCCGATGCCGACGCGTTGAGGCTTTTCGAGACGCGCGACCTGAACGCCCTCGGGGCCATGGCGGATTTCGCCCGGCAGCGCCGGGTGGGGGAGCGCGCCAGCTACATCGTCAACCGTTACATTAATTACTCGAACTACTGCATCCTCTCCTGTCAGTTCTGCGCCTTCGCGAAGAAGAAGCGCGACGCGGACGGATTTCAGCTCACCGTCGAGCAGATGGTGCGGAAGGCGCGCGAGGCGTTGGGCCTCGGCATCACCGAGTTGCACATCGTCGGCGGGCTGCATCCATCGCTGCCGTTCAGTTACTACGTGGACATGCTGCACGCGCTCAAGGCGCTCGACGCGCGGCTGCAACTCAAGTGTTTCACCGCCATTGAGATTCTCCACCTCGCGTGGCTGGCGAAGAAACCAGTTGAGGAAACGCTCGCCGAATTGAAGGCGGCCGGGCTGGATTCGCTCACCGGCGGCGGCGCGGAAATTTTCCGGAAGGAAATTCGCGCGCAGATAGCCAAGGGCAAGGAGAGCGCGGAGGAATACCTCGACGTTCACCGCGCCTGGCATCGCATGGGCGGGCGCAGCACCTGCACAATGCTCTATGGCCACGTCGAATCGCCCGCCGACCGCGTGGACCATTTGCGGCAGTTGCGGGTGTTGCAGGACGAGACGCGCGGGTTCACCGGGTTCATTCCGCTGCCATACCAGCCGGAGAATAACGACATTCCGGTGCGCACGCCGCCGAGCGGTTTCGACTCCTTGCGCACCATCGCGGTGAGCCGGCTGTACCTCGACAACTTCGACCACATCACCGCTTATTGGGTTGGATTGGGAATGAAGCTGGCGCAGGTGGCGTTGAGCTACGGTGCCGACGACATTCACGGCACGATCATCGAGGAACACATCTTCCACATGGCCGGCTCGAAGGTGCCGCAGCTTCAGACCGAAACGGACATGGTCAAAGCCATTCGCGAGGCAGGCCGCATGCCGGTGCAGCGCGACACGTTCTACCAGGCCATCAAGACCTGGGATGATGTGATGCCGGTCGATGCCGGCGGCCAGATCGACGGCAAATCGAAACTCCTGGAGGGCAACCTGGCGACAGCGTGAAAGCCGCCGTGGACCGCGCTCGCGCGGAGACGTCTGTCGGAACACGCCCGGTTCGTCTGCCTGATTCCATGACTTGCCGGGACGGCTGACGCTGGTCCCCTTCTAGCCGCGTCCCTCGCAACACGTTTTGCCGGTGGTTGCCGTGTCTTGCGGCAAGTTCTTCCCAGCACCGGATCGTGGTCGGCGGGAAAGCGCGAGTTTGGGCCGAAACTGGCGAAGTCTGCCCGCTGGCACCGCCGCTGCTGAACGGGCAGTCGAGATATGATCGATGCGCTGTTCAACCAACCGGGCTACATGGCCGCGCGGAAGATGCTTGATGTGGCGGTGCTTCGCCACGAGGCCATCGCCAGCAACATCGCCAATCTCGAAACCCCGAATTACAAACGCCTCGATGTCGCGCCGGCCTTCTCCGCAGAATTGAACCGCGCCATCGCGAGCGGGGACACGGCGCAGCTCCAGCGTCTGCATCCCGTCATCGGGCCTGACGCCGCCGCCATCGCGTCGAATCGCGACGGCAACACCGTTAAGGTCGAGGACGAGTTGCTGGCCATGAACCAGAACCAGGTTGTCCACACCCTCGAAACGCAGCTTATCACCGGTACGCTGCTCAAACTCCGCCTCGCCATCACGGGACGCCCCGCCTGACCATGATCTCCTTCCTCCCCGCTGTGAACGCCTCGGCTTCCGCTCTCGAAGCCGAGCGCACCCGCCTCGAAGTCATTGCGCAGAACATCGCGAATGCGAATACCACGCGCGGTCTGGACGGCCAGCCTTACCGCCGGCAGAGCGTGGTCTTCGAGTCGTTTCTGCGCCAGGCGGCCGACGGCTCGGTTTCGACACCGACGCTGCGCGTGGCTGGCATCACGAAGGATCAGCGGCCATTCCGCCTCGTGCCGATGCCGGGCCATCGGGACGCCGACGCCCAGGGCATGGTGGCCGTTCCCAACGTCAACATTCACGAGGAGATGGCGGACATGATTGTCGCCTCGCGCGCCTTCGAGGCGAATCTGGCCGTGATCAAGAATTCGCGGATGCTTGCCATGCAGGCGCTCACCATCGGGAAACGGTAGGCCTTCGTAATGAACCCACTCTCCGCCATACGCCAGATGATTCCCGGCATGGGCGCGATGCCTGCGCAAGCAACGGAGGGTGCAATTCCCGCAGCGGAACTGGATAAGCTCAAGGTCGCGGGCGAAACGCCGAAAGCGGGCGGATCGCGTCCGGCGCATTCGTTCTCCGACACGCTGTCAGACATGGTGGCCGAGGTGAACCGCAAGCAGGCCGCCGCTGGCCAGGCTGTGCAGGATTTGCAGAGCGGGAACACTGCTTCGTTGCACCAGACGATGATTGCGCTTGAGGAGGCCAGCGTCTCGTTCCAGCTCATGGTTGAGGTGCGCAACAAGGTGCTCGAGGGCTATCAGGAACTGATGAGGATGCAGGTGTAGGCCATGAACCAGAATTTCTCCAAACTCGGCGGGCAGCTCCTCGCCATCTGGAAGCAGCTTGGCGCCGCCCAGCGGGTCAGCGTGATTGTGGCCACGCTCGGCGTCGCGGGTGGCCTGCTGGCCGTCGCGCTTTGGTCGGGCCGGGTTGATTACTCGCTGCTCTACGGAAAGCTTTCCGACGCGGAGTCCGCCCGCGTCATCACGGCGCTGGACGAGGCGAAGGTTCCCTACCGAATCGGCGGCGGGGGCAGCTCCATTTCCGTTCCGACCGAGAAGGTTCACGTCACCCGGATGCAACTGGCCGGCAAGGGCATTCCGCGTGGCGACGGCGTGGGCTTCGAGATCTTCGACAAGCCGAACTTCGGCATCTCGGACTTCGTGCAGCGTGCCAACTACACCCGTGCCATCCAGGGCGAGTTGGCCCGCACCATATCGCAAATGGACGAGATCGAGTCGGCGCGCGTGATGATTGTCATGCCTGAAAACCGGCTGCTGGTGGATCGGGACAAGCACCCGACCGCCTCGGTATTCGTGCGGGTGCGCGGCAGTTCGCAACTGAATCCGCAGGCCATCAACTCCATCCGCTTCCTCGTGGCCAATGCGGTTGAGGGTTTGCGCGCGAATTTCGTCACCGTGGTGGACAACATGGGCAACGTTCTTTCCGAGAACATCGAGAACGACTCCCTGGTCGGCCTTACCACCACGCAGCTTTCCGCGCGGCGCAACCTCGAACAATATCTCTCCAAGAAAGCGGAGGGAATGCTCGAGAAGGTCCTCGGCCCCGGTCAGGCCCTCGTCCGCGTTGCAGCGGAAATCAACTACGACACCGTTACGCAGACCGAGGAGAAGTTCGATCCAGACGGCCAGGTGGTGAAGAGCCAGACCAAGGACGAGGAAAATACCGAGTCCGCCACGGCGAACACGCCGAACACGCCCATTGGCGTCGCGGCCAATGCGAATACGGACACCAACAAGGCCGGCGGCAGCGAGGGGCCTTTCACCTCCAGCCGCACCAAGAAATCCACCGGCAACATTGATTATGAGATCAGCAAGAAGACCAGCAGCCTTACCCAGGCTGCCGGTGGCATCAAACGTCTCTCCGCGGCCGTGACCGTTGCGGCGCGGTTCGAGGGCGCGGGCAAGGACCGCAAGGTTGCGCCGCGATCAAGCGAGGAGATCGAGAAACTTCGCCGCGTGGTGCAGAGCGCCCTGGGAATCGAGCAGGGCCAGAACGCCACGCGCAACGACCAGATCACCCTTGAGGAGATGCCCTTCAACGACCAGTTCGCCACCGAGGTCGCGCAGCAACTCGACAAGCAGCAACGCACGGATTTCTGGATGAACATGGGTCGAATGGTCCTTTACCCCGGCATTGCCATCGCGCTTTTCCTCGTCCTGCTCCGCATCTTCAAACGCACGCCAATCGAGGAGATTCCCATCGGCATTCCGTTGAGCCAGATGGCCGCGGCGCACAACGGCAACGGCAACGGGCACGCCACTACGTTTGCCGAATGGCACAAGGAACCGCAGCCCGGCGTTGTGACTGTCGATGTGCTCAACCAGCTCATCAAAGAAAACCCGGACAACATGACCCAGGCGATCCGCACCTGGCTGACGCGTGGAAAGGAGCCGAAGAAGTAAATGGCTGCCGTCGCCACCAAAGCTCCCGAGCCTAATGAAACGCCCGCGCAGGCCGCCGCGTCCGCCGCGCCCGCCGCTCCGGACTTCACCAAGCTCAACAAGATCCAGAAGCTCGCCGCCCTGCTCGTCATGCTTGGCCCGGACCCGGCGTCCAGCGTTCTTAAGAGCCTCGACCCGCACGAGATCGACGCCGTCTCCGCCGAGATGGCCAAGCTCGACATGGTCCCGCACGAGTTGCAGCTCTTCATCCTCAAGGAATTCTCCGAGGTCGCCGTGCGTGCCGGCACGTCGCTGCGTGGCGGAGTGGACGTTACCCGCGCTTCTTTGGAAAAGGCGGTCGGGCTTTTCCGCGCCTCGGACATCATTGGCCGCGTTGCGCCCACCCGCGCGCCGGTCGCCGCCATGGCCAGCATCGCGGACATGGATGCGCGGCAGATTTTCAATCTCATCCGCCACGAGCAGGCGCAGACCATCGCGCTCGTGCTGAGCTACGTTTCGCCGGACAAGGCCGCTTCGGTTTTCGCGCTGTTGCGGCCCGAGCAGCGGGACCAGGTCATCGAACGTCTTGCCACGCTTGCGCCCACGCCCGTCGAGGTTGTCGAGAAGGTCGTGGAAGTGCTGACCGCCAAATTGGGCGTCAACCAGACCCGCGCGCTGAACCAGACTGGCGGCGTGAAG
>CAYQWK010000131.1:14227-14673 GCA_964420805.1 uncultured Bifidobacteriaceae bacterium
CCCGCAACCCCGAGCTGACGCAGGCCATTCGCCAGAAGATGTTCACCTTCGAGGATCTGGTCACGCTCGACCCGCCCACCCTCCAGCGCATTCTGCGCGAGGTGGACATGCGCGATCTGGCCGTGGCTCTCAAGACCGCCAGCGACAAGCTCAAGGCCATGCTCCTGGCCAGCATCTCGAAACGCGCTGCCGAGGCCATCGCCGAGGAAATCGCCTTCATGGGTCCGATCAAATTGCGCGACATCGAGAGCGCGCAGCTCCGCGTCATCGACATCGTTCGCAAGCTTGAGGCTGACGGCGAGATCGTTCTCGAGATCGGACAGGCGCGCGCCGCGGTCGCCGATCGCTTCCTCGTGCATGGCGATGGCATCGCGCAGCATGGCTTGTGCATCGACGTAGCGACCAAGCTGGTTCAACACCGAAGCGCGCTGGCGCAGGGCCGCGGC
>CAYQWK010000132.1:0-14547 GCA_964420805.1 uncultured Bifidobacteriaceae bacterium
GCCCGACGGGCCGCTGCGGCGATACGCGATCACCTTGTTGGTGTCGTGACGGTGCAGGATCGCGACGCCGGGCTCGGCGAGCGCGCCGGCGCCGCCCGTCGTGTTGCGTCGCAGCGCGATGAGTCCTACCACTCAGAAATATGCATCGCGCATGAAAGCGAGATGCGCTCCATCGAAACGGCGTTCCGCCATCGGCATTGACAAGCCGCGGTCGCATCCCTGATGACCGCACTACGAATGAACTCCCTGCAGCACTCGAAGCGCCCGCTGGCCGCCATCCTTGCCATGCTTCTTGCCGCGCTGCCGGGCCTCGCCGTCGAACCACCCGACGTGCCAGGATTGCACGCTTGGTATCGCAACGATGGCGTGAAGACCGACGGGCCGGACATTACCGCCTGGGAAAATGCCGTCACCAACGGCGCGGCACGCCATCTCGCGCGCGTGGCGGGGCGTCCGCAGGCCGTGCGCGTGAACACCCCCGCCGGGCCTCGAACCGTGGCGCGCTTCAACGGAGCTTCCGCGCTTTGGCAGGCGGCAAGCGCCTGGGGAACGCTGGCCGCCGGGCGCACCGTCGCGGTTTTTGCGCGCGTGCCGGTTGCGGGGCAAGGCGTGCTGTTCGATGGCAGCACGCGAGCCGGCAGCACGCCGGTGCGATGGACTGGAGGCGGCTGGAAGACAACCGGCACCGCATCCACGCCTTCCAGTGAGGTTGGTTGGCAGGCGCACACTTTCGTCTTCGGCGCCGGCGGAACGGCCCTCGGCGGATTCATCCTCGGCGCGAACGTGGCGACACAGGATGGCCTGGCTTGCGACGTGGCAGAAGTCCTCGTCTATCCGCGGGCGCTCAGTCCGGCGGAGTTGAAGGAAGTCACTGCGTACCTGGCCGGGAAATGGGGAATGCCGCAGGAATTGCCAGCCGATCAACAGCCGCAAGCTGCACGCATTCCTGACGATCCGCGCGTCTTCCGCACCACCATCCGCAAGCGCGGGGACGACGGCGTTCACACTTATCGCATACCCGGACTGGCGGCGACGCCCAAGGGCACGCTCATCGCCGTCTTCGACGCGCGGCACAAGAGCAGCGCGGACCTGCCAGGCGACATTGATGTCGCAATGATGCGCTCGACCGATGACGGCGCAACGTGGAGTCCCATGCGCCGCATCATGGACTTTGACGCGAGCGTGGCTGGCTCGCGCGGCAACGGCGTGGGAGACCCTGCCGTTCTCGTGGACCAGCGCTCCGGCGCCGTCTTCGTAGCGGCGTTGTGGTCCAAGGGCGCGCGCGCGTGGTTCGGCAGCGGCCCCGGCCTGACCCCGGACGAAACAGGCCAGCTCGTCATCGTGAAGAGCACGGATGACGGCCTGACGTGGTCGCAGCCCCTGAGCATCACGCCCCAAGTCAAGGATCCGAAGTGGCGGCTCTGCTTCAACGGCCCCGGCAGCGGCATCCAGCTCCGCGATGGCACGCTGGTATTTCCCGCGCAGTTCAAGGAATCCAGAGCCATTCCCGCGATGAAGGAACCGCAGATCCAGGCGCATTCGTGCTTCATCGCCAGCCGCGATGGCGGCGAGACGTGGAAGATCTCCCCGGCGGCGATTCCCAACGGCGTGCAAACCAGCGAGAGCACCATCGCCGAGCTTGCCGACGGCTCGCTCGTCCTTTCGATGCGCAACGAATCCCGCGCGGGTGTCCGCGCGTGGGCGCGCTGGGAATGGCGCAACGATCTCATGCAGGGCCAATGGAGCGAGCCGTGGTTCACCGTGCCCGACCCGACGTGCATGGCCAGCCTCGTCCGCCATCCGCATGGCGAGTTGATTCTCTCCAACCCGAACCACGCCTCCCGCCGCATCGCGCTCACCATCCGTTCCAGCAGCGATGGTGGCCGTTCCTGGAGCGCCGGGCGGTTGCTTGATCCGGGCGTGGCCATGTATTCCTCCGTCGCCGTGCTGCGCGATGGCCGCATCGGCGTGCTTTACGAAAGCGGCGACGCGACGGGGCTTGTCTTCGCGCGCTTTCCGCTCGAATGGGTGCTGGAAGGCGCCAGCGTGCCCAACCTCCCCGAGGCGCGACTGGAACGAACCGGCAAGTTCGGCTGGTGGCCCGTGCGCCATGAGGCGAAGGTCGCCGAGAGCAAAGCCGGTGGAGCTGAAGTCATCTTCCTCGGCGACAGCATCACGCAGAACTGGGAAACCACCGGCAAGGCCGCGTGGGAAAAATACTTTGGTCCACGCGAGGCCGCGAACTTCGGCTTCGGCGGCGACTCCACGCAACACGTTCTCTGGCGCGTCCGCAACGGCGAGTTCGACGGGGCTCCGCCCAAGGCCGTCGTGCTGCTCATCGGCACGAACAACTCACGCCACGGAGATTTCTCGCCCGATCAAATCGCCGCCGGCATCCGCGCCATCCTCGACGCACTCGCGGAGAAATGCCCGCGCACGAAGGTGCTGCTGCTCGGCATTCTCCCGCGCGGCGCAGATGCAAACGATCCGTGGCGGCGCAAATGCGAGGCCGTGAACGCGCTGCTCCCGGCGCTCGCCGACGGGCGGCGCGTTCATTTCCTGAACGTGAACTCGAAGCTCGTCTCCGCGGACGGCGTGTTGACGAAGGACATTGCCCCCGACCTTCTGCACCTCAGCACCAAGGGCTATTCCGTCCTCGCCGAAGCGCTGGATCCGAAGCTCGCGGAATTGCTGGCCGGACAATGATGTTCAACCGGGAAGTGGCGGTCACCGCCGCAAGCCGCGCCATCATTTCATCCCCAGCCGCGTACGTCCTTCGCCGGTCATCATCGCGGGGTTCCAGGGCGGCTCCCACACGATCGCGACGCGCACGTCATCCACCCCTTCGAGTTGCAGCAGCGCATTCTGCACACCCCAGGCGATGCTCTCGTGCATCGGGCAGCCCGGCGTGGTCAGCGTCATCGTCACGGAGATGATCCGGCCGTCAATTTGCACGCCATAAACCAGGCCGAGATCGACGATGTTGCAATCGACTTCCGGGTCGTTCACCTGGCGCAGAGCCTCGCGAACGAGTGCCTCGGAAAGAGGCGCGGAGGGAGGGAGCGAATCATTCATGTTGAAGCGGGGCGGTTCAGCGTTGAACCCGGCGGGCGCGAGCGCACGGGCAGTGGTTCCAGCCGGGGCCGGACGAGATGGCGCAGCATCACGGCGACATTCACCGCAAAGACCGCCAGCGAGAGCAGCACCAGCACCGCGCCGACGCGGGCCACCCGCGCGTCCGGCAACAACGTGCCGGCGAGTTGCGCGGCCAGCCCTGGCAAATAGAGCGCGAAACCCGCCTTCTGGAGGCGCGTGGAGGAAAGCCCGGCCAGCGCCGGCACCTTGCTGCGGCCAACGTGGCGGCTGTAGCTGAAATACCAGACAAGGAACGGGACGATTTTGTAGAGCATCGCGAGAATGCACACCGTCAGCACGCCGGCCAGGGCCAGCAATCCGTAGGCATTTTCAAGTTGCGTGGTGAATTGCGTGGCTGGCAGATC
The DNA here is from genome assembly GCA_964420805.1 of uncultured Bifidobacteriaceae bacterium. GTDB lineage: Bacteria > Verrucomicrobiota > Verrucomicrobiia > Limisphaerales > SIBH01 > JANNGC01. The sequence continues at coordinate 3,501 of CAYQWK010000132.1, forward strand.
CGGCCACGAAAGCGCAAGCCCTGCCACCAGCAACGGAATCATCAACGCCAGGCCGGCGACGAATTGCACCAGAGGCGCGTCCAACTGCGGCCGTTTGCGCGCCCGGAGGATCGCCGCGATTTCGAGACCGTGCAGGACGAAGGCCGCTGCCATCACGGCAGCGAAGAATATCTTCACCGCCGCATTCAACGCGATGCCCGCCGCCGTTCCCGCCAGGCCGATGTTAAGAAGAGCCACGGACCACAAAGCCCGTTTCTCATCGTGCATTTCGGAGAGTGTGAACATCGGCACCAGCTTGTAACTCACCGCCACCAGCATCATCAGAAAGAACCCGGCCCCGCCGAGGTGCGCGTGCGCGTGCATGAGCGACACCGGAGCGATGGCGGTGATGGAAACGAACTTCCCAGCCACCATGACCAGTCCCGCCAGCGCCGTCAGACCCAGCCACGCCAGCGCGGAAGCTATGCCGATGGCAACGACGCTCCAACGCGGCACGCCGCGCAGTGTAAGGGCCATGTTGCAAAGGAACACGATCACGCCCGCCGAAACGACCGAGCCGGAAACCGCGACCATACCCAGGTTCCAAAACCAGAAGCCCGCGACCAACCCGGTCCAGCCGGCCAGATGCAGCGCGAAATGCCATGCGCCGAGCCGCGTGCTGTGCAATTTCGCCTCCAGCGCCACCGGCACGAGCTGGTACATCGCGCCCATGATGACGGAGGAGACCCAGCCCAGCGTGAACAGGTGCGTGACCGCCACCGCCCACTGGTTGTAGTGATACGTGGTGAGAATCTCTGGACGGAGTAGGATCGCGGCATGGCCGGCCGCGAGGGCGAACAAGCCCGTGAGGATGAAACTAAGCGGAAGTCGTACCGTCTCCACGCGCATCAGCGGCGGAAGCGCGGCGGATTGACCGGGGCTTGGATCATTTGATCCCTGACGGAATGCCTGTGCCATGAACTTAATCTGCCCCGGCATGACCACTGGTTTCAAAAAAGAATCCGCCGCGCCTGCTTGCTCCCGGGACAAGGAGCACTTGGGGACAGGGACTTAGGCGCGGCGGACAAAAGTGATATAGCTTCCATCGGGTCGTTCCTCGGTTTGACCGTGGAAGCCGCGTTCCTCGAGCACCGCATAGAGGTGCATCGGGCGACGGCTGGTGGTGGCGCGCAACTCGCCGCCTTCACCGAGATCGCCGAGAGCTTCCAGAATGGCGATCATTGGTTGCGGCGGCTCCAACCCGCGTGTGTCCAGCTCGATGATATTGGTGACTGCGGAGTCGGTCGGCATGGTTTCACACGCGGGTGGAAAGATGGGCGACTGGGAACACGCACGGGATGAGGCGGACGTGAGCTTGGTTTCACGCGTGCGTGAGAACAACACCTCCCAGTCGCCCGAGGCTGTTTGTCTCATTTGATGAGAAAATCCTTCGGCGGCCAGCATTCCAAAGAGCGGCTCAGGTTTGAACGGCGCGATCAACTTCAGACTTTCATTCGACCCCAGGCGCCCTGCGGCAGCCATGATTCTGTCGAACGGTCGGCGGCCTTTGGCGATGTCTTCCCTGACATCCACCGTCACCGTCGCGTCTTCAGCCATAAGCTGGTCAGACGCTACGTGAGCGCGAAAAATCTCGCCTTGATGAAGGTCAAGGTTCGCAAGCAAACGCACGATCTCCTCGCGCCCGTTCATCGCTTTCCATTTTGCGCGAACGCGCTCAATCGCGCGGACAGCGTTGCGAACGCCGAAGCTGGATCATCGCGCCCGTCCCAGTATTCCCAGCATCGTGTCAGCGGCGTGGTCTCAACGTGCTGCTTCTGCTTCACGTCGCCCTCGGCGGTTGTGCCCTTGGGCTGCCATTCCTTGCCCAGCGCGAGGCGGGCGTCGCGCAACAACTCCTGCGCGCGCGCGGTTCCACCGTGGCGCTGCGCGATGTAGGCCCGCAGGAAAAACGCGCCCACTGCGCGCGGATTCGACCGGCACACCGCGCCCAGGCGCTCGTCCGCCTTTGCGATGTCGCCGCGCAGCAGGGAGACTTCGCCCAACACCAGCAGCGCGCCTGTTTCCTCCGGGTTGAGCGAGTGCGCGCGTTCCAACGAAATCTCGGCGGCACGAAGGTCCGCGTCCGACTGCGCGAAGACGGCGCGCAGCGCGCCCCATTGCTGCCACGCGCGATGGCTCTGCGGGTTGATGCGCTGCAACTCCGCCAACTCCGCCAGCGCGCCCGGCACATCGTCGAGCGCGGCGAGACAATGCCCGAGATAATAGCGCGAGTCCTCGTGCCGGGGATCGAGCGCGAGCGCATCGCGAAAAAGCTGCGCGGCCTTGCGCAAATCCTTCTCCACCTTCATCGCGTTCATCGCGGCACGCTGGCGGGACCAGAACTCGACGACGCGGGCGCGATCGTTCGTGAGCGTGGAGTCCGGCGCGCGCGCCGCGGAGTAGAACGGCCGCGGAGCAGCCGCGTTCTCGGCGAGTTCCCACGTCGTGCCTGCGGTGAGGTTCGTCCAGCGGTTCGTCCCACCGCCGATCCAGCGCACCTCGATCCAGTCCACGTTTGTGGCCGTGCCGAGCCCGAAGTGCAGCGTGTGGCTGCTCTGCGAGAGATACGATCCGCCGCCGACAGTGCGGCGCAGCACCGCCCCGCCGGCGTGCGCGATGGCAGTGCAACCCTCGCCGAATCCGAGCGGCTGCCCTCGCGCGTTCACGTTGCGCAACCGCGCCTTCAACCAGCGCCCCGCCTGCATTTCATTGCGCAGCAGCCGCACGCCTTCGCCGAGGTCGGTGACGGCAATGTCCATCGCGCCGTCGTGGTCGAAGTCGGCGACGGCGAGGCCGCGGCTGACGTGCTTCGCGGCGAACGACGGATGCAATGGCGCGAGGTCGTGAAAAAGCCCGCCACGGCGGTTCCAGAGCAGGAAGGCCTGCTGCGGCTGCAGCTTCTTCGGAGCCACGCCCTGGAACTCGATGGTGCTGCCGTTGGCCACGGCGAGGTCGAGCCAGCCGTCGCCATCGAGGTCCACGAACTCCGTGCCCCAGCCGACAAACGGCAGGGCCATCTGTCCCACGCCCTTCATGTCCGCGATGTCAGTGAAGCGCAGCGGAGAATTCGTGCGGCTGAAGACGGGCGGGTTGGTACGCGCAGCGGCGTAGTTCGCCCAGTGGCTCTCGAAAAGCGCGTTCTCCTGCGCGACCCAGTGGGTGACGAACATATCGTCGTCGCCGTCGCGGTCGAAATCGCCGACCGCGATGCCCATTGCACTGCGATAATCCGCCACCCACGCGGCGTGGCTGATGTCGAGGAAACGCCCGCGTTCATTGTGATAGAACACGTTGTCGGAAACGTCGTTCGCAACGTAGAGGTCGAGCCAGCCGTCATCATCGAAGTCGTGCCAGACCGCCGCGAGGCTGCGGCCCTCGGGATTGGCCACGCCCAGTGCGGCGGCGGTCTCGGTGAATGTACCGTCGCCGTTGTTGTGAAAAAGCAGGTTGGTTCCAGGCGGAAATGACGCAGGGTTCAACGTGAAAGGCACGGCGGTGGAAACCTGCATCGACACCTTGTTGCGGTCCGCCTCCGTGACGGCGTATTGGATGTAGCCGCAAATGTAGAGATCGAGCCGGCGGTCATTGTCGTAATCGCCCCACGAGGCGCCGGCCCAGAATCCCTTCGGATTGGGGAACCTCGCATCACGGACGAACTTCCCGCCGCCCTCGTTGTGGAAGAGTTGCAACGTGTCGTAGCCCGTGACGACCAAGTCAAGCAACCCGTCGCCATCATAGTCGCCCCAGGCCGCCGCCATGCCGCGAATGCGAAGCTCGGGAAACGTCTCCACCTTTTGAAACGTCCCGTCTCCCCTGTTCCGCCACAGTTCGCACGCCAGCAAATTCTCCTCCGGCAAAGTCAGCGCGCCACCTGCGCTCACGAGAAACACATCGTCGAACCCGTCGTTGTCGAAGTCGCCCCAGGCCAGGCCCGGCCCCATGTCCTCCGGAATCTGCGAGGTGCGGTTCCCGGTGAAATTGCGGAACGCGCCAAGCCCGGCGCGCGCGGTCTCGTCCGTGAATTTCGGTCGCGGCGCCTCGGGCGGCAGCCTGGCGGAGAGCGAGCTGGTCACCTCGTCGAGTTTCTCGTCGGGACGGTATTGCTGCGGGAGGCCGCGACGGTGAAGGACAGCCCCGACAATGATGCCGGCCAGTGCGGCGAGCGCGACAATCCCGACCGTCAGGCGCAATCGCCGCCGCCGCGGACTGACCGGCAGGGCGGGGCGACGCGGACTTTCCTCGGGCGTGTTCACAAGCCAGGCCGGATCAGGGCCACGCCCTTTTCCCGCACTACCACGGTGACCGCGGCCCGCGCAATTTCGGTGACCGGCGAGGTCAGCTTGTTCGATTCGCCGAACATGAAGTTGAGGAGGAATTGGTCCACCTTCCGGTACTGCAGCGCGACCACGATGTGGTATTTGCCGGCCTGTGCCGGGGCCGGAATGGCGGGCGTGGCCAGCTCGAGTTTCCCGTCGCCGGCGGGCCTGGCGAGCGCGGGCGCATTGGTGCCGTCGTTGGCCAGCGCTCCGGAACACGGCACGGAATATTGCACCGTGTCCGAGTAGCCGGGGAACAACGCGCGGCGATAGCGGACGCCGACCATTTCCCAGAGGTTGTGCCGGTCGATAAGGTTGCCGTGCTGGTCCACCGGCTCGGCCTTGAAGAGGAAACTGCCGGGTTGGATGAAATTCTTCGCGTCGCGTTTGCCGGAGGAAAACACCATGCGTCCGGCGTCGTCGGTCACCGTCACGTCCAGCCAGCTTTGAATGATGTCGAGCGGGCCGGTGGGGAAATCGTGCCCGACCTTGCTCGAGGACATGACGACGCGCAGCGGAATGTTCTCGCCGGGCGCGACCGTCTCGGGGGCGTTCACCGCGACGGTGACGATGGGGCCGGCGGCCCACTTGTCCTTGATTTCAGGAACCTCGAACCGGCCCTGCAACCACTGCTCGGTGAGCTGGAACTGTTTTTCCCATCCGGGCAACTGCGCCTTCAAAGCCACCGGCATGATCGTGTTCGCGGCGATGAAGCGATGGCTGCGGTGCTTCTTGTCGCCACGCTGGCGGTTGTAATCCAGCGCGTCCCCGGCGGCGGGATCGCGCGAGTCCACCAGTGGCATGTGGCACTCGCGGCACTCGACTGTCTTCGTCGCGTCACCCTTGTGGTTCCAATGGCTTGAGGCCCAGTTGTCGTACTGATTCTGAAGCTGCACCCAGCCGACGCGGTTGACCTCGGCATCAATGAACTGCTTGTGGCAGGCCGCGCAGTACTCCGGCTTCTTGAAGGCACGTTTGGCGAGCTTGTTGTGCTCGTCGGGATAGGAGCGGATGAGGAAATCCCGCGCCACCAAAGCCACGCCATTGGTGGCCCATTGCCAGAGGTATTCGCGCGGCTGGGTGACGGTGTAATTCGCGTTGCCCTTCACATCCGTCTCGCGAATCGCATGGCAGGCCAGGCACGAGACGCCTTCCTGATATCCGTGCAGTCCGGTGAGGTTCTCGACGAAGATGTTTTTCGTTCCCGAGAACAGCGAGATCGGGTCATGGCAGCCGCCGCAATAGCGCGTGCTCTCGGGCCCGTTCTGCTTGGCCATGACGCCCTGGATGCCTTGGAACACCGTATCCATGGCCGCGTAACGGTGGGCGCTGGGCTGCCATTCCTCGACGATCTGCTCGTGGCAGCCGGCGGTGCCGCACGAGTGCGAGCCCGAGAGCGATTGGGCGTCGAACGCGCCGCCCGTGTCCGTCCGCGCAAGGCTCGGCGCGAACGGGCGATTCGTGCCGTAAAGAAAGCTGTAGTCCTTCGGAAAGGCGTTCGCGTATTTCGCCCCCGAGTAACGCGAGGCCAGCATGGCTACCGCCGCGCAGCAAACCACCGCTGCCCCCAGGCTCCACAGGAAATAACGCCTCACCGGACCCATGCCGTTGCGCATCACACGCCACGCGGCAAAAATCAGATGCGGCGCCACGCCCGCCAGCACAACGAACGTCGAGATCAAATGCACCTGCCGCCAGAGCGCGTCCGTCCTTACGCCAAAGAAGGCCTGCCAGGTCACCAACAGGCCGGACACCGAGCAAACGGCCAGCGCGATCAAGCCCAGCCAGCCGAGCAACACGATGTGCGAGGCCGCGTAACCGCGGTAACTCTGCCAGTGCCGCCAGCAATACCACGCCACCGGCAGCAGCGTCGCCGCGCCCACAACGGTGTGGGCAATGACGCTCCATTGGATGGTGGCGTTGAAGGGCGACATCGTGATGGCAAGGCCGGAGATGGTCTCGAACGCCAGCGCCGCCATGCACATTCGGGCGAGCAGCGAGGACCACGACGACAAGGTCAATCCGGGCGGGCGCTGCAAGGCGGCATTCATAAACGCGGGTCTTTCGGGTTCGCGAACATTGTGGGTCGAAAACCGCCAGCCGCCTTGACGCGCATCAAAGCACCTGCGCCCGTCTTGCCTAAGCTGCGAAAAACAAATCCAATGCAGTTCAACACCATGCACTCGTTGCCTTTGCCTTTTCGCGCTGGGAAATCCGGCCTTGCTTGCGGAATGATCGCCGCCGTGCTGGCGGGCCTGACCGCGCGAGCGGATTTTCAAGGCTCGACCCACCTCATGCCCTTCGAGGAGGACACCATCAATTACAACAACACCGTCTCGACCGGCCCGATCACCCAGTTGGAGAAACGCCTGGCCTCCGGCGAAGCGAAGTTCAAATACGACAAGGACTACGGCTGGCTGCTATCCATGCTCGAGGAATTGAAGATCCCGAAATCGTCGCAGACGCTCGTCTTCTCAAAGACCTCCTTGCAGCGCGAACGGATTTCCCCAAAGACGCCGCGCTCGCTGTTCTTCAACGACAACATTTACCTCGGCTTCATTCCCGGCGCGCCGGTGCTCGAGGTCACGGCGGTCGATCCAAAACTCGGCGGCGTCTTCTACACGCTCGACCAGACGATCACGGACAAACCCAAGTTCGTCCGCAACAACCAGTGCCTTGAATGCCACGCTTCAGCCAAGAGCATGGGTGTGCCGGGCCATCTGGTCCGCTCGTTCGCCACGGACGACGAGGGCATTGCGGACATCAACACCGGCACGTCGCTGGTGAACCACCGCACGCCGTTCGAGGAACGCTGGGGCGGCTGGTATGTCACCGGCACGCATGGCAAGCAACCGCATCGCGGCAACCTCGTCGGCAAAGCGGCCTTTGCGCGCCATGAAAAGGACCCCTCCTTCGGCGGCAACGTCACCGACCTCGGCAAGTTCTTCGACACCACACCCTACTTGATGAAGCAGAGCGACATCGCCGCGCTCATGGTGCTCGAACACCAGTCGCACATGCACAACTTCATCACCCGCATCAACTACGAGGCCACCATCGCGCTCCAGCAATACGGCCACATCCGCTACCTCAAGAGCATCTCGGAATCCTTCCTGAAATACCTGCTCTTCACCGAGGAGGCTCCGCTCTCCGCCACGGTGCGCGGCAATCCGCAGTTCGTGAAGGACTTCACCGCCCAGGGGCCGCACGACCCGAAGGGCCGTTCCCTGCGCGACCTGGACATGAACAAACGGATGTTCAAATACCCGTGCAGTTTCCTGATTTACTCCGATGCCTTCGACGGCCTGCCCGCGCCCCTTCAGGAACATCTCTATCAACGCCTTTGGGACATTCTCTCCGGCAAAGACACCTCTCCGGCCTACGCATCCCTTACCCCGGCCGTGCGCCGCGACATCCTCGAAATCCTTGTCGCCACCAAACGCGGTCTGCCGGAGTACTGGAAGCTCGACGGCGTGAAACGCCTGACTGCGGCGAGGTGACCGGATCGCACGAGAGCGCACCCGCTCGGGCCCGCTCCCCACTTCCGAATTTGCGCTCAGGAAACTCTCGCCGCGCGGAATCCCGTCGCGGCACAATCAGCGCATGTCACCCCTGCTGCACCGGAGCGTGCTTTCGCTCCGTCCCTGCCTGGCCGCGCTGTGCCTTGCTCTCGCCGCCGCAGGCGCAGCGCGGGCCGCTGTTTTCAACGTGAAGGACCACGGCGCAACCGGGCGCAAGGAAGACGACGCCCGGCCCGCCATTCAGAAGGCCATTGATGCGTGCACCGCGCAGGGCGGCGGCACCGTGCTGTTGCCGCGAGGTGACTACACCTCGGGTTCGCTCTGGCTGCGCAGCCACATCCGCCTGGAACTCGCAGCCGGCGCCACGCTCTTTGCTTCGACAAACGAGGCGGCCTACGAGTTCGGCGGCATTCCCTCCAAGGCCGCGCTGCTCAACGGCGACAACATCGAGGACATCACCATCACCGGCCAGGGCACGCTCGATGGCCAGTCTTCCTACGAGTGGCGCGACGACGACGTGGAACATTCCTTCGACCACAAGGACCGGATGCTCGCGGCGGGAAAATCCATCCGCCGCCCGTTCCCGACCGGGTTTCCGCAACGAAAGGTTTTTCCTCACCTTTTGTTTCTGAGCAATTGCCGCGATGTGCGGCTCTCGGGCTGCAAATGGCTGCGTTCGCCCAGTTGGAGCATCACGCTTTACGCCTGCGAACGCGCGCGGTTGGAGGAGCTTTACGTGTACACAAGCCTCGACGAAGCGGTCTGGGCCGACGGCATCGACATGGACGGCTGCCGCGACATCCGGATCGAGCGATGCACCGTCGAGACCGGCGACGACTGCATCATCTTCATCTCCACCGACGTTTGGGGGCCGGCCCGCCCGTGCGAGAACATCACGGTGGCGAACTGCCGTCTTTCCTCCGCCTCCGCCGGCGTAAAATTCAGCGAGGGAAACCGCGCGGGCATCCGCGACATCGTCGTGCGCGATTGCGTGCTCACCAACGTCAACCGCGGCCTTGTCTTTTACACCGTGCTCGGCGGCGGCATCAGCGGCGTGACCATTTCCAACCTCGTCATGCACTGCAACCGCTTCGACTGGTTCTGGGCCGGGGATGGACAACCCTTTCACTTCCGCATCATGCGCCACAGCGAATGGAACCGCCTGCCTCCCCAGCCCGGCGAACCTCCGCCGGGTTTCATTCGCGACATCGCCATCCGCAACGTGATTGCGCACGGCCAGGGCAGTTCGCCCGTGCGCGGCCACGCGGAGAGCTGGATGGAACGCATCATCTTCGACAACGTGCGGCTGGCCTTGTCCGCCGATCCCGCCGCGCCGTACGACGCCGCCACCAACGCGCTGAACTTCCAGCACATCCGTGATCTCAAGCTCCGCGACGTGTCCGTGCTTTGGGAAAAGCCGTCCTTCAAGAACTGGCGCAGCGCGGTCGCGCTCGACGACATCGAAGAACTTGACCTGGCTAGGTTCCAAGGCCGCCAGGCACAGGCGGGCGCGGAATTCCCGGCCGTGCAATTCCAGAACATCACCAACGCACGCGTCTCCCGCGCCATCGCGCCGGCGGAAACAGAAATCTTCCTCGCCCTAAATCCCGCCAGCCGCGGAATCCGTCTCGAACACAACGATCTCCGCCAGGCCGCCATTCCGATCCTCGCGCCACCCGGCTTGCCATCCAATGCCGTCACGTTGATCGGGACCCTCGTGAACAAACCGCCTGGCGGAGCGGCAGCGCCACCGAAATCATCCGCGCGGTAAGGACTCCGGCGCATCGCAGTTTCTTGCCGGATGCGCATGTCTCAACGGCGCGAGGACGGCCTCACGGCCTCCGCTACGCCTACGCCAGTTTCAGCGGCCCGCCCTCGCAGAGCGACGCCTTGCCGAAGGCCGGAATACGGTGCCCGACCGCATGGGCCAGCGCCAGGTGCAGACGGTTGTGCGCCACTTTTTCGAGCTTGAGTGAGCGGCCCATCTGAAAGCCGAAGCCGCCGCCCACGAGCAGGAATGGAATGTTGTCGAGCGTGTGCGAGTTGCCCTTGCCAAGTTCGTTCGTCCACATGATCAGCGTGTGATCGAGCATCGAGCCGACGCCGCCCGGCTCGGGCGTGCTGGACAGCCGTTCGCAGAGGTAACGCAGCTCGCCGCAGAACCATTTGTTGATCTTCGTCAGTTTCGCGACGGCGTCCTTGTTGCCGTCGGGCTCGTGCGAGAGGGAATGGTGGCCGTCCTTGATGTCCAGCCAGTTCATCCGCGCCCCGCCCACTGACTTGGTGAATTGCAGCGTGGCCACGCGCGCCATGTCGTTCACAAAGCTATTCACCAGCAGGTCGATCTGCATCCGGCTCAGGCGCGGCAGGTTGTCATTCTGGTCGGCCACGCCCTCAGCGAAGGCCGGCGGATCGACGCGCAGTTTCTGTTTCGCCGCCGCGTTGATCTCGCCTTCCATCTGCTTCACCAACGTTTCGTGTTCGTCGAGCATCCGGCGGTCTTCGGCGCTGATGAGCTTGCGGACTTTCTTCAAATCATCGCGCACATCGTCGAGCACACTTTGGAGGTTCTCCTTGTCCTTCATCTGGCCGTAGAGCTTCTCGTACATCTGATAGGGATCGGAGACCGGCGCGACCGGCTTGTTCGGCCCGGCGTAGCTCATGCGCGTCCAGGGATCAGCGCGGTCGGTGATGCCCACGCCGAATTCCAACGAGCCAAACCTCGTGCGGGTCTCGTCCTTGCTTTGGAAAAAATTCTTCAGCTCCTGATCGATGGAAATCCCGCTGGACCATCCCGCCGGGGTGTGGGAACCGCCCTGAATGTTCCCGGGGAACAGCTCGATTCCCGTGAGCAGACAACTCATGCCGCGCATGTGATTGTCGCCGTCGCCCTTCACCTTGTTGCACACGCCGTTCAAAACCAGCATCCGGTCCTTGAACGGAGCCAGCGGCGACATGATGTCCTTGAGTTCGAAATCCGCGCCTGTCGCGGCCGGCCAGTAGGCGTCGGGGATGGTGCCATTCGGACTGAACATGATGACAAGCCGCTGCCGGGGTCGCGCCGGGGCGGCGAGGCCAAGGCTGGGAAGGCCGGTGATGAACGGGAGCGTGGCGGCGGAAAGCCCGACCGACTTGATGAACTGGCGGCGATGTATGGCGTTCATGGTGTTG
>CAYQWK010000133.1:0-14512 GCA_964420805.1 uncultured Bifidobacteriaceae bacterium
GTCTTGCTGAGGGCATTCGGCTGCGAGACTTCGAGCGTGGAGGCCACGTTGATCGTGATGTTGCCGTGCGACACGGCGCAACTGCTGATGCGGATGCGCGCGGTGGCGACAATCGTGCCGGTGCGCTCGTTGATGATGATGCGCGCGGGGGTGTCGGGCGTGACCTCGATGGCCTCGATCCGCGCGATGAATTCCACCGCGAGATGCGCCGTACCGTCGGGCATCTGGACGCGCACGCTGGTCGAGTCCACGGCCTGGGCGCTGTTGGTGAACCGTTCGTTGATGGCGGTGCTGATGCGCGCGGCGGTGGTGAAACTCGGCTCGCGCAGGAGGAACTCGATTTGATTCTCCCGGACAATCGTCGCCGGGATTTCGCGCTCGACCAGCGCGCCGCCGGTGATCTGCGCCACGGTCGGGTGATTCTTCGTGACGGTGGCCCCGCCGCCACCGCCCGTGCCCGCGGTGAATCCGCCGACGGATAGCGCACCCTGCGCGACGGCGTACACCTTGTTGTCCGCGCCGAGCAACGGGGTCTGGAGGAGGACGCCGCCTTGCAGCGATTTCGCGTCACCCATCGAGGCCACGGTTACGTCGAGACGCGCGCCCGGTTTCATGAAAGCCGGGATGTCGGCGGTGACGAGGACGACGGCGACGTTCTTGGCCGAGAGCGCCTGGGCCGGGACGTTCACGCCGTTGCGCTGCAGCAGGTTGGCTATGGTTTGCTTGGTGTAAACCGGGTCCTTGTCACCGTCACCAGCCAGGCCGACCACGAGGCCGTAGCCGACAAGCTGGTTGTCGCGCGCGCCGGAAACGAGGGTGAGATCCTTGACGCGGATGCCGGCGGCCGCGCATGGAAGAACAGCCGCGAGGAGAAGTGCGGCGAAGGACGAATGACGAACGACGAATGACGATCCACCAAGGCGGCGAGGCTGCCTTTGGTCATTCGTCATTCGGAATTCGACATTTCGCATCAAAGTCATACGGGGTCTCCCTCAAAATGGGGTCAGCCAGTCCCAGACCTTGGTGAACCAGCCTTTGTTTTGGGTGTCGCTAATCGAGCCTTTGCTGACGAACTTGATGGTGGCGTCAGCGACGTTGTAGCTGAACACGGTGTTGTTACCGGCGATGTCTTCGGGGCGAACGGTGCCGCGCAGGATGGCAGTCTGCTGCTCGCCGGAGAAGGCGGTGTCCTTGGTGCCCTCGATGACCAGGTTGCGGTTTGGCAGCACGTCGATCACGCGCACGGCGATGCGGGCGACGATCTTCTCCGAGTTGTTAATTGCACCGCCGCCGCTGTAGTCGTTTTTCAGTTCGTATTGCATGGCCGGGAGCTTGCCCTTCTTCGAGAGGAGGCCCGTGGCGCTGGCTGGGTAGAGGAAGCTGCTGATGCTGCCGTCCATTCCGGTGGATTTCGTGGTCTTGGTGTTTTGGTCCTTGGCGGTGGTGGTGCTTTCCTGCACGACGATCGTGAGGATGTCGCCCACGCCCGCAGCGCGTTTGTCAGCGACGAGCGGACGCGAGACCTCGTCCTTCCAAAGCGAGTCTGCGGCGGCGTTTAGGGCGAAGAGGATGAGCAACGTGACGGCGACGGCGAGGAAGGCCTGCCGCTCGTATTTGCGGCGGACGAAGGGGTCGCTGCGCCGCATGTCGGCGAGGAAGGGCGGCGAGCCGTCGGTTTCCTGCGCGGCGGTTTCGTCGTGGCTGCGGCTGCGCAGGCTGTTCAACGCGCCCACGGTGTCGGCGGCCACGCGGCGGGCGGAGGCCATGAGGGCCTTCATTTCAGAGGCTGACAAGAATGGTTTGTTCATTTTGCACCTTCCCACGGAGTTCACGTCTGGACTGCGGATTGCGGATCCGGATCACCTGGCCGGGCGCGCCGTCCTCGAGCACCTCGACCTTCATGGAAATCATCAATGCGCCGTCCGCCACCACGGCCTCGGCACTCTGGCCGCGCCGCACCACGGGGCGGGCCTTGAGCGAGCGGACGAGCAACGGCGCGTTGGGCGCGATGTATTCGGCCGTCTCGACACCCGGGTCCGGCGTCGTGAAATCAGCCAGCGGGTCGCGTTGCGCGATCACGTCGCGGCGTTCGCGCACCAGGTCGGCGTCGGCAAGTTGTGTGCCCCGGCGCAACGCGGTGCGGCAGGTCCACACCTCGCGCCACAGTTTCGCCGTGAACGCCAACTGCCATGTGCCGACGGTTTCGTTGGTCGTGACCAACTCGACGCGGGCGATGAAGACTGAAGAAAGGCCCGTGGCCGGCATGTCGGAGACGCGGACGCTGAATGGCTCGTCGGGCACCACGACCTCAGCCCACGGGCGGTTGAGGCGAAGCTCCAGTTCGCCCCGCTCCTTCACGACATCGTGCTGAAGTTGCGCGGTGACGAGGAGCTTGAGTTCGTCTTCTTCGAGCGGGCGGGTCCGGCGGGTGACGCGCACCTGTTCCGCGCCGGAGAAGTTCGTGATCCCGCCCACGAGCCGCGACAAGGCGGCGCTGATCTGCGCGCGGGTGAAGATGAACGCCTGTCCGAACTTCGGCGCGGCGGCGATGCGCAGGCGCGGCACCGGGATGTTGGTGCTGGAGGCGATGTCGTCGAGGAAGACGCCCGCGCTGGTGACCTGGGAATTGGGCAGCAGGTCGAGGAAGGTGGCCGGGGTGGCTGAAGCAGCGGGTGCGCGGAGCGGCTCCGGGGATTCGGCAAAGAGCGGAGCGGCGAGGAGCATTGCCAGGGCGAAGAGCAGAGAGCTTTGAACTTTGAACTCTGAACTTTGAACCCGCGCGGCGCGGGGAGCGATTTCAGGGATGTGACGTTCAGGGTTCATGCCGGTCAGCGCCGCAGGTTGTTGCTCTGCTGCATCATTTCGTCGGCGGCCTGCACGGCCTTGGAGTTCACCTCGTAGGCGCGTTGGGCGACGATGAGGTTCACCATTTCCTCGACCACCTTGACGTTGGACATTTCGAGGAAGCCCTGTTCGAGGGTGCCGAAGCCCTGTTCGCCGGGGTTGCCGAGTTCGCCGGTGCCGCTGGAGGGCGTTTCCTTGTAGAGATTGCGGCCGAGGCTCTGCAGGCCGGCGGGGTTGTTGAAACGAACCAACTGGACTTTGAAGGTGGTCTTGCCGTTCGGGCCGTCGTAGGTCACATCGCCGGTCGAGGCGATGGTGATGTTGGTGGTGCCCTGGGGAACGGGCTGAAAGCCGCCCTGCACCACGAGTCCGTCGCTGGTCAGGATGCGTCCGTCATTCGCGACCTTCAACGCGCCATCGCGGGTGTAGGCACGGTTGCCGTCGGCGGTCTGCACTTCCAGGAAGCCGTCGCCGTAGATGGCCACGTCGAGGCGCTCGCCGGTGCGGGTGAGTTCGCCGTTGGTGAAGATCTTCGAGGTCGAGGCAAGCTGCGAGCCGTGGCCGATCTGAATGCCGGTCGGAACCTGGTTTCCCGAGCCGGCCTCAGCGCCGGCGGAGCGCGTGGTCTGGTAGAGCAGATCCTGGAACTCGACCTTGCTGCGCTTGTAGCCGGTGGTGTTCACGTTCGCGAGGTTGTTCGCGATGTTGTCGAGGTTGGTCTGCTGGGACTGCATCCCGGCGGCGGAGGAATAGAGGGCGCGGAGCATAATCAGGCGTTCGGGTTGCCAAGCTCGGAGATCATGCGGCCGAGACGCTCGTCTTGAATCTGCACGACGCGCTGGTTCGCCTCGAAGGAGCGCATGGCGGCAATGAGGCCGACCATCTCCGTGGTGGCCGAGGTGTTCGCGCCCTCGATGAAACCCTGCCGGATGGTGGCCTTGGCGGCGTTCGACGGTACGGCCCCGGCCTCGCGCGCCTCGAAGTAACCGCCGCCCACGGGCGTGAGCGCAGCGGGGTTGGCGAAGTCGGTGATCTTGATCCTGCCGCGCGGTTCGTCGCCCTGGCTGATTTCGCCAGTCGGGGAAATGGTGATGGCTTGCAGGCCGGCTGCGGGATCGAACTGAACCGGGCCGCCGTCGCCCAACACGGGATAGCCCTGCTTGGTGACGAGCTGCCCTTGGGCGTTCAGTTGAAACTCACCGTCGCGGGTATAGGCCCGCGCGCCGCCGGGCAGTTGGACCTCGAAAAAGCCGGGACCTTCGAGGGCGAGGTTGGTGCTGACGCCGGTCTGCCGGATCTCGCCGGGAGTAAAATTGGTGAAGGAAACCGCGTCAGGCAGCGCGTAGGGCTGGCGTGCCCCGGCCGTTTCCCCACGCGGCATCAAACCGGCCTGGACGGCGGAGAATGAGAGATCCTGCTTCTTGAAGCCAGGGATGGACGCCGAGGCAAGGTTCTCGGAAATGACCTCCTGCCAGCGGGCATTGGCGCTCATGGCGGCGGCGGCCTGATAGAGGCTGACATTCATTCCGCAGATGTTTAGCAACGCCAGTGCCACAAGGGTTCCTCTGGAAATCAGGCAAAAGAACGGTGGGGTGGGGAAAGAACTGCTCGGGCGGTGGGAAAAAGGTGCCGTGGGGGCCGAATCAAAAATTTTTGAACACTTTTTCGGTGCCACAATCCAACGCACCGCAACCCGCCGGGAGGCCGACCAGCCTTCGCGGTATCAGGAAACGGCCCGAAACCATGCTTTACAAGCGACCGGGCCTGTTGCTATCTGCTCGCCGTTTTTTCAACGGCAGAAAGGTGCATAGCGCCATGATAACAGTCGAAAACTTGGTAAAAACATTCGGAACGAAGCGGGCCGTGGACGGCATTTCGTTCTCGGTGCAGCGCGGTGAAGTGCTGGGATTTCTGGGGCCGAACGGCGCCGGGAAATCGACCTCCATGCGCATGATCACCGGGTTCATCCCGCCCACCGCCGGCAAAATCACCGTCGGGGGCCACGACATCGTGGATGATCCCATCCCGGCCAAACGCATGATCGGCTACCTGCCCGAGAACGCGCCGGCCTACACGGACATGACCGTGCAGGGTTTCCTTGGTTTCTCCGCCGAGTTGCGCGGCTTGCGCGGCGCCGACCAGCGGAAGGCCATCGATCGCGCCATTGAGATGTGCTTCCTCGAGAACGTTCGCCACCAGAGCGTGGACACGCTCTCGAAGGGCTACCGCCACCGCACCTGTTTCGCCCAGTCGGTCATTCACGACCCCGACATCCTGATTCTTGACGAACCCACCGACGGCCTGGACCCGAACCAGAAGCACGAAGTCCGGCAACTCATCCGTCGGATGGGCGAGAAGAAGGCGATCGTGTTCTCGACGCACATTCTCGAGGAGGTTGAGGCGGTTTGTTCGCGGGCCATCATCATCGACCGCGGCCGCATCGTTGCCAATGGCACGCCCGCAGAGTTGAAGGCCAAGTCCGACGTGGCCGGCGCGGTTTCACTGCGCGTGCTGGGCGTGGCGGCGGACACCGTGAAGTCGCGACTGGCGGGCATTTCCGGTGCCGCCAGGGCATTGATCGTGCGCGAAGAGGCGAATGTTGTTCATGCCCGTGTGTTCCCGGGCGACAAGACGCGCAACGGCGAGTTTGCCCGCTTGGTCGCCGAGTCCGTCACGCAGGCGGGCTGGAAGTTCGAGGACTTGCACACCGAGGAAGGCCGGTTGGATGAAGTCTTCCGCCGCATCACGCTGCCCGACACGGCGGCGGGTGCCACGAGCCACGAAAACAAAGTCACTGGAGGTCATCAATGAGCGAAGCAGGTCGTAACATCTGGACCATCGCCAAACGCGAACTGAGCGGCTATTTCGCGTCGCCGGTCGCGTATGTGTTCATCGTCATCTTCCTGCTGCTGAACGGCTTCTTCACGTTCATGCTCGGCGGGTTCTTCGAGGCCGGCGAAGCGTCGCTGTCTTACTCGTTCTTCCGCTGGCATCCGTGGCTGTATCTTTTCCTGGTCCCGGCGGCCGGCATGAGACTGTGGGCGGAGGAACGGCGGCTCGGCACCATGGAATTGCTGCTCACCATGCCTATCACGGCCTGGCAGGCCATCGTTGGAAAGTTCGTCGCCTCGTGGTTGTTCCTGATCATCTCTCTGGTGCTGACGTTCCCGATTGTCATCACCGTTTCCTACCTCGGCAACCCGGACATGGGCGCGATCATCACGGGTTACGTGGGCAGCGCGTTGCTGGCCGGTGCCTATCTGGCCATCACCTGCCTGACCTCGGCGCTCACGCGCAATCAGGTCATCAGCTTCATTCTCTCCGTCGTCATTTGCTTCTTCCTCATCCTTTGCGGCTGGGAGCCGGTGACGCGCCTGGTGATGAATGTCGCCCCCGGCTTGGTCAACTTCATCTCCAGCTTCAGCGTGATGCCGCACTTCATGGGCTTCCAGCGTGGCGTGGTCGATTCCCGCGACCTCTTGTTCTTCCTGTCCGTGATCGGCTTCTCGTTGTTCTGCAACGGCGTCGTCATCCGCAATCTGCGCGCTGGCTAAACTCAATTCCCTGCACCCGATGAAACAGAAAAAATCCGAGACCCTGTTGTATTCGGCGGTCGGCGTGGCCGTCATGTTCGTCGTCGTCGTCGCCGTCAACCTCATCGCCAGCGCCGCCAAGACGCGCTTGGACATGACCGAGGAGAAGCTCTACACGCTCTCCGACGGCACGAAGAAGATCCTCAAGAAATTGGATTCGCCCGTGGAGGTCCGCTTCTATTTCTCCGAGGGCGAACCGCGAGTGCCTTCGCAGGACCGGACCTACGCCAAGCAGGTCGAAGATTTGCTCGAGGAGTTCAGCCAGATTTCCAACGGCAGAATCAAGGTCCGCAAAGTGGACCCGAAGCCTGATTCCGAGGCCGAGGAAATGGCTCAGGCCGACGGCATCGAACCCCGCCCTACCGGTCCGTTGAGTCCGGAGAATTATTACTTCGGCCTCGTCATCAGCCTTGATCCTGCCAAGGCGGCCCTGGCTTACCTGCCCGCCGACCGCGAGCGGTTGCTCGAATACGACCTTGCCCGCGCCATCGGCCGCGTCATCGCCACCAACAAGCCCGTCCTTGGCGTCATGACCGGCCTGCCGATGTTCGGCCAGCCGATGAACCCGATGATGATGCGCATGGGCCAGCAAGGGCAGCGCCCGTGGGTTTTCGTCACCGAGCTGCAGCGCGACTACGACGTCCGCCAGGTGCAGATGGACGTGGACAAGATCGACGAGGCGATTCAGGTGCTCATCGTCGCGCATCCCAAGGACATCAGCGAGAAGGCCCAGTTCGCCATCGACCAGTTCGTCCTGCGCGGCGGGCGGTTGCTCGCGTTCCTCGACGGCATGAGCGTGGTGGACCGCCCGCAGCAGCCGAACAACCCGATGGCCGGCATGTTGCCCGGCGGCGGTTCTTCGCTCCCGAAATTGTTGCAGGCATGGGGCATCGCCTTCGAGAACACGAAGGTCGTGGCCGACCTCAATTTCGCCCGCGAGCTGGCCTTCCAGCGCGGACAGCGCGCGCAGTTGATGCCCACGTGGCTCTTCGTGAATCCCGAGGGCATCAACAAGAAGGACGTCGTCACCGCGCAGCTCGATAACCTGCTGTTCCCCGCTGCCGGAGCCTTCACCGGCACACCCGCCACCGGTCTTGAACAGGTCGTGCTGTTGCACACCACGAAGAAGTCTGAACTCGTCGATGGCATGAGCGCGCAGTTCAACGGGCAGAAGATTGCCGACGACTTCAAGCCATCCGGCAACGAATACGCCCTCGCCGTGCGCTTGAAGGGCAAGTTCAAGACCGCCTTTCCCGCCGGCAAACCCGAGGAGAAACCCGCCGACGACGCGGAAAAGAAAGACAAGAAGGACGAGAAGAAGCCGGATGATTCGCTCAAGGAATCGAAGGCCGACGGCGTGGTCATCCTCGTGGCCGACACCGACTTCATCTACGACAACTTCTGCGTGCAGGTGGACCAGTTCTTCGGCGTCGCCTCGCCCATCAACGGCAACCTCGGTTTCGCGGAGAACATGATTGAGCAGTTGTCCGGCGACGTGAGCCTCGTTGGCACCCGCAGCCGCGGCGCGCTCCGGCGGCCGTTCACGGTCGTGCAGAAGTTGCAGACCCAGGCTGAGGAGTCCTATCGCGACCGCATCAAGAAGCTGAACGAGGAACTCCAGGCCACCCAGACCCAACTCAACGAGCTTCAGGCCAAGAAGGAGCCGGGCCAGCGCCTCATCCTCTCGCCCGAGCAACAGACCAAGATCGCCGACTTCCAGAAGAAGAAACGCAATGCCGAGCGCGATCTGCGCGAGTTGCGCAAGAACCTGCGCCAGGACATCGACTCCCTCGAGAACCGCCTCAAGTGGGTCAACATTGCGGGCATGCCCCTCCTCGTCATCTTTGTCGGCATCGGCGCCGCCATCGCACACAAGCAACGCACCAAAGCCCAATGAACCAAAAGCAACTCACGCTGCTGTTAATCCTCGGGGTCGTCGTGGGCGGCCTCGGTTGGTACGTCTATTCCAAGAAGCAGGCCGGTTACGAGCGCGGCTCCACATCGCCCTCCGCCGACGGTCAGAAGCTGCTCAAGGGCGTTCCCGCCAGCGCCATCAACGACGTCGCCGCCGTCTCAATCAAGCAAGGCGCCGGCGAGGTCAACCTCTCGCGCAGCGCGGACGGCTGGACCGTGAAGGAGCGCGGCAACTACCCCGCCAACTTCGACACCCTCAGCGACAACCTCAAGAAGCTCTGGGATCTCAAGATTACCCGCGCTGTTGAGGCCGGCCCCTCGCGCCTGCCGGCCCTCAAGCTCACCAAGGCCGACGCCACCTTTGTTGATCTCAAGGACGACAAGGGAAAGAGCGTCGTCGCCCTCACGCTCGGCCTTCAGGCCACGCGCGATTCTGGCAACGAGTCGCCCTTCGGCGGCGGCTCCTTCCCCAGCGGCCGATATGTTATGCGCGGCGAGGACATCAAGACCCTCGCGCTCGTCGGTGATGCGTTGAGCGGCCTCGATCCGAAGCCCGAAGACTGGCTCAACAAGAACTGGTTCAAGGTTGAGAAGCCGAAATCCGTGTCCGTGACCAGCACCAACGCTGCGAACACCTGGAAGCTCTCGCGCACCAACGAGACCGCCGACTGGAAGCTCGCCGACCTCAAGCCCGGCGAAAACGAAGACCCCGCCAAGACCGGGAACCTGGGCTATCTGCTTTCCTCTCCGCAGTTCAACGACGTGGTGGTCGATCCCAAGCCCGAGAAAACCGGCCTCGCCACGCCAACCACCGCCGTGATCGAGACCCTCGACGGCTTCACCTACACCATCAAGATCGGCAAGGGCGAGGGCGAGAACTACGCCATGACCGTGGCCGTCACCGGCGAGTTCCCCAAGGAACGCGTCGCCGGCAAGGACGAGAAGAAGGAGGACAAGGAGAAGCTCGACAAGGAATTCGCCGACAAGCGCAAGACCTTCGAGGACAAGCTCAAGACCGAGAAGGCCTTCGAGAAATGGACCTACCTCGTCTCGAATTGGACCGTCGAAAACCTGCTCAAGCCCCGCAAGGACTACCTCCTCGAAAAGAAGGAGGAGCCGAAGCCCGAGACGCCGGCAGCGAACCCGCTGGTTCCCCAGCTCGCTCCGCCGGCCAGATAATTGCCGGATAGTGCCGGCGCGAACCACCGGCTTCCAACCCGGATATCAGGTGCGAATCGGACTGCGGCTGGTTTGGTAAAACGGCCCGCGTGAGCCAACGGTGTGCGGCGTTACGGCCGTCATTTCTTCCACCGCAACCACAGTAATCCCGCCAGGCCCACCGCGAGCAGCGCGCCCACCGCGCCGGCGCCGGCGCCCGCGACGTTCGGGAAGAAATGCGCCCCCATCGCGCCGATGGCCGGCCCTATGCCGCTGCCCAATCCAATCATTGCCTCGTGGAAGCCGCCGTGCTCGCCCTTCGTGTCACCAACGTCCATCGAGTAATAGAGCGATGAGTAATAAATCAGCGCCAGCGAAAGTCCGAAGACGACCTGCGCCGCAAGCAGCACCCAAAGATTGGGCACCACCAGCAGCACGACGAAGCTCGCCGTCATCACCACGTAAGCCCAGACCAGCCAGCGGAAGCGGTAATGCCAGCCCGGCCACAACCACAGCAGTCCAAAACCAGCTGTCCGCACGAAGAACCACACCGAACAAAAGACACCGGCCGCCGCCACCGACAAACCGAGGCGCGCGGCCAGCGCCGGGATGACCGCGACCACGGTGTTGATGGCCAGATACGCAAACGGGTTCGCCAGCCACGCCATGTTGAGAAACCTCTTCGGGCTGACCGGCGAGCGTTTCATTTCCCGCTCATGCTCGGCCGTGAATTCCGCGTCCTCATCCTCGACCGGCATGTGCCGGGCTGGCGGTTTCAACGCGAACGTCATTGCGATTTGCAACAGGTGAATGGTGGCGGGTACCAGGAAGATGGAGCGGAACCCGAGTGCCTTCACCATTGCCCCGCCGCTGAAATAGGCCACCGCGCCCGCGCCGCCCCAGACGAGATTGTACACGCCCAGGTTGCGTTGGAGCGGACGCCGCGCCTCGCCTTCGGACACCAGCGCCTCAAGGGAAGGCCAGGTGAAGGCCATCCCAAACGTCGCGAGCAGCATCAACCCGAGGTGCGCCGGCAATCCCTGCGTCCACGCGCCGGCAAGTATCGCCGCCGCCATCAGCGCCCAGCCGAAACGCAGTGCGGGAAAATAACCGCGCCGCTGTGCCACCCGTCCGCCCACGGTGCAGGAGATTCCGTAGGCCAAACCCAGGCCGGCGGCCAGCCAGAGGTTCTGCACCTTGGTGAAGCCGAACGTCTTTTCGGTGAAGAAGTAGAGATAATAGAAATACCATGTCGTCGCGAGGGCGTTGAGGCCCTCCAGGACATAGTAGCCGAGCTTTGGACCGATCGGCGGGCAGGCGGCGCGCACTTACGCCAGCTCCTGCCACAATTGCGCCGCCATCCGCATCCCTCCGCGGAAACAGTCGAGGTCGAACTTCTCGTTCGGCGAATGCGCGTTGTCATCCGGCAGCGCCAGCCCGAGCAGCAACGTGTCCGCGCCGAGGATGCGCTTGAAATCGTTCACGATCGGGATCGAGCCGCCCTCGCGCATGGCAATCGGCTCCGCGCCGAAGCCCGCCTTGAGCGCGCGCATGGCCGCCTGCGCCAGCGGACTGGTCGGCGACACGATGTAGGCATCGCCGCCGTGGCCGCCGCGCAATTCGAGCTTCATCGTGGGCGGGCACAGCTTCTTGAGATGCGCCTGCACGAGCTTCTGGACCTTGCGCGGGTTCTGGCCGGGCACCAGCCGCATGGTGATCTTCGCGCTGGCCCACGATGGCACGATTGTTTTGCTGCCCTCGCCTTGATAACCGCTGGTCAAACCGTTGATCTCGAAGGTCGGCCGCGCGCTGCGTTGCTCATGATGCGTGAATCCCTTTTCCCCGAACAACGCGGGCACGCCGAGGAGTTTGCGGTATTGCGCCTCGTTCAACGGCAGCCTCTTGAACTGCTCCCGCTCGAACTTCGTGAGCGGCTCCACGTCATCGTAAAAACCGGGAATGGCCACGCGGCCGTTCTTGTCGTGGACCTGCGCGAGCAGCCGGCACAGCGCCATGGCGGGATTCTCGACCGAGCCGCCGAAGATGCCGCTGTGCAAATCGCGCGCCGGGCCGGTGAGCTTGATCTCCAGCGCCGTGATGCCGCGCAACGCATAGGTCAGGGCGGGCTTGTTTTTCGCCGGCATTCCGGTGTCCGAAATCACAATGGCATCGCACGCGAGCATCCCGCGGTTGGCGCGGAGAAACTCCGCCAGGTTCTTGCTGCCCACCTCCTCCTCGCCCTCGATGACGAAGGTGAGATCCACCGGCAGTTCCGTGCCGGTCTTGAGATACGCCTCGACGGCCGTGAGATGCGCGAGGTTCTGGCCTTTGTTGTCGCTGGCCCCGCGGCCGAACATCGAGCGGCCCTCGATGCGCGGCTCGAAGGGTGGCGATTTCCACAAATCAAACGGCTCCGGCGGCTGCACGTCGTAATGGCCATAGACCATGAAATGCCGGCGGCCCTGCCGGCGCGGCGTGCGGGCGACGAGGATTGGATTCCCCGCCGTCGGATGCAGTTCGGCCTCCAACCCGATCGCGCGGCAATGGTCCCGCAACCATTCGCCGCAGCGCTTCATGTCGCCGGCGTGTGCTGGCTGCGCCGACACGCTGGGAAACCGGACATACTCAACCAATCGCTCGATGAACCGCGCCTCATGGTCGCGGAGATAGGCAAAGACTTTTTCCATGTGCGCGGCGACTAAAGCCCAGCAGGCGGGGCGGGGCAATGCCCAATGAGAACAGGCACACGGGGGTGGTCTTTTCGTCTTTGCGGCAATTCCACCTTGTTGGGCGCAGCCTGGGCGGGTGCCAGGCGGCTTCCTTGACCGGTTTGGCTTATGTGCAGACACTCTGCTGGCTCCGGCTCGATGGATCCAAAATGAATTCGGCTGCGAGCCGGTCTGGAAGGACTGGGACACGGACAGGGCAGACGCGGTGGGCGAGACGCCCTCGAGCCGCATTTCGAGCGAAGCGAGGCGAGCAGAGCGGGCAACTCCTGCGGATTCGCACGAATCGGAAAGCCTTGAACACGAACGTGCGCGGCGGGGGGAACCGGCAGACACATTCCAGCCGGTCCCGGCATCAAATCATCCGCAACACGCAGAAGCCGTAATCCAGAATCCCCGGCATTATCCGAAACTGCGCCGGGATGTAATACACCTGATACCGGTTGTCCGCCTCGAACGGCTTCGATGCGACCAGCCCCGACGCCCGCAGCAACCGCAGATGCTTGCTCACCCCGTCGAAATCCCGCCGCACATCCGCCGCCACGTCCGTCGCGCTCACGCAGGCGCCATTGGTCATCATCTGCAACGCCCGCCAGCGGATCGGGTTTCCCAAGGCCGCCAGCGCGGCGACGGCATTGAACTTGGGCTGGCCCGGGTCCGCCTGGATGGAGATGGAGACGGGAGGCGGCGCCTGGGGATCGCTCATCAGGTCGGGAGAAGCATTCATGGCGGGAACATGAACCGGCCTGATAAGCCTTTCAACTCCAACGCCGGCACTAAAATTCCGGCAATCGAAGCTCTGACCTCCGACAAAGACGCTTTTGGTCCGGCGCAAGTGGTTTCATGCTTAAACAAAGACGCTTTTAGTCCGACAAACGAAGCTTGAATCTGCGTCTAAGACACTAAAAGTCCGGCGTTGAACGCGAACAACTTCGACGCCGACTATAAAAGTCCGGCGATTGAACCTTTTCACTCCATCCATTCCGCTCCGAAGCCCTCCCCGTCCCTGACCTCGCGGGCCAAGCAGATGGCTTCGCGCTCGCCTTTATAAACGTCCAGAGAGTCATCAGTTGTTTCCGGGGCCTGAACCCTTGTCATTACCCACATTTTTCGCCGCGGGGTGGCACTTGTCGCGCTGCGACAAGTAGCGCCGCGTTCAGCGGCGCAAGGGACTCGCAACCGACGGCGCAGGACCGGACCGCCCGCTGGACGCGGGCTTGTTTTGTCGCAGCGCGACAAAACCCACCACCTCGGGCCGACAGCAGCCAAGAGATGTGGGTAACGACAAGGGAGGGCCGCCGCACTTCAGGACCCTGGCGCGACTGCATTGCGCCTGGCCAACGCGGCGGCGTCCGGGAGTGCGCCAGACCTCTGGCGCTTTCCAACCCGGAGATGTTCGCCCGGGAGGAGGAGAAGATGCGCCGCCAGAAACTGGCCTGCCGCCGGGCCGGAGCCGGGCCGGACGGCCCCGGCGGGTTCACCGGGCGGGTTCAACCCCGGATGGAAAGGACGCTCCGCGCGACCACACCCTCATTCCAAACGACCGCCCCCAGCGCGCTCCGGTCCTTTCCAATCCTTTGGTGATTAGGCCACTTTTTCATTTCGCTCCATCATGCTTCTCAACGCACGCTCCGCTTCAGCGTAATCACGCAGGCCAAGAAAGCCAACCTCAGTGACGCGTGTGCCTTTGCCTCTGCGCTCAATCGTGCGTTGAAAAAGAATATCTCCATCTCGCTCTCCACGCGACACGCGCTCAAAGCCGCCAAAGCCAGACGCGTCGAATGACTGAATCTTGAGTGACCAAGTGCTCTCGAAAATGAGCGCACTCCTCTCGGTCACGACATAGAAGACCCGGCCCGCCTTCCAGAGCGCGTAAACAGGCGACAACAGAATGCACAGTCCAATGACAATGAACATACAACCCCACAGCACAAGGAATGGCGGAGGCGATTTACCACTACCGCCGGAAAATCCGCCGGACGCGCCCCACGTCCAAAAAACGGCGAAGGCAGTAAACGGGATTCCAATCAACGCACCCTTCCATCGAGAACGGGCGTAGCTCCAAGGACCTGGCCGGGCAGACCAGAGTATCTTCGTGTTCGAAGTTTCTCGTTGGACCGCTTGTGAGAGAAATTGGGGTGGCGATTCCATGCGTGGCCTAACGACCCAAGCTCAGCGCCCCGGTCCGCGGGACGCCATGATTGCAACCGCGACGCTCAAGACGGGTTAGATGCCATGAAGGGTTGCGAGCCGTGGGCCGACAGGGCACACAGAGTT
>CAYQWK010000134.1:0-14489 GCA_964420805.1 uncultured Bifidobacteriaceae bacterium
TCGATGATCAGTGCCGTATGCCCGCGCTGGCGGATGAAGTCAGCCACGAAGGCATGCTCTTCGCCTTTCGTGTCCATGGTGCCGAGAACTGCAATGGTGGCCATAAAGGACCGCGAGCCTAGAGAAAACCCACAGCCGGGCAAACTGGAATCCATCCGGGACGCGATTCCCTCCGGATGCATCTCATTTTCCAGCCAGTTGTCCACACGCTTGACGATCACGGCGTTTTCACCAACCTCCCCGCCATGAACACACCGCTCCGCCTTGCTTGTTTGTTCGCGGTCTTTTGCACTGCGAACCTGCGCGCCGCCGACGCCCTGGAGGCGTATCTCGCCCGGCCCGATGACTCGTTCAAATGGGAGATCGAATCCAGGAAGATGATCGGCGAGTTCGGCGTGGCCCATGTGCTGATGACGTCGCAGACCTGGCGTTCCAATGCCTGGCGGCACGACCTGCAAATCGCCGTGCCGCCCGAGGTCCGCCATCCAGACACCGCGTTCCTGCTCATTTCCGGCGACGGCACCGGCAACAGCTACCGCGAATTGCTCGGCCTGCTGGCCGCGAGCGCCGGCGCGCCCGTGGCCATCATCACGCGCATTCCCAACCAGCCGCTTTACGATGGGCGCAAGGAGGACGCCCTGATCGCCTACACGTTCGACAAATACCTGCGCAGCGGCGACGAGACGTGGCCGTTGCTTTTCCCGATGGTCAAGAGCGCCGTGCGCGGCATGGACACGGTGCAGGCCGTGGCCAAACAGGAAAAGGGTTACGACATCAAGAAGTTCGTCATCGCCGGCGCGTCGAAACGCGGCTGGACCACCTGGCTGACCGGGGCAATGGACAAGCGGGTGGTCGCCATCGCGCCGATGGTCATCGACATGCTCAACATGAAAGCGCAGATGGATTGGGCGCAGAAGGTGTACGGCAAGCAGAGCGAGCAAATCCGGGATTACACGGAGATCGGATTGATCGAGCACATGGACGATCCGCCGATGAAGAAGCTCCGCGGATGGGTTGATCCGTATAGTTACCGCGAGCGCTATCGCAACATCCCCAAGCTCATCCTGCTTGGCACAAATGATCCTTACTGGACTGTCGATTCGCTCCGCCATTACTGGGGCGAGTTGCCAGGGCAGAAGCTCATCTTCCAGACCCCGAACGCCGGCCACAATCTTGGCGGCGGCAAACAGGCCTTTCAGACGATGGCGGCTTTCTTCCAGATGATCGCGGATCAGGAGGAACTCCCCACCTTCGATTGGAAGTTCGACACCGGCCCCAAGGCGCGTCTGCACATGAAGGTCAACCGGCCGGCCGCATCCATCCGGCTTTGGACCGCCGACTCGGCTGACCGCGATTTCCGAAATGATCAGTGGACCTCGCGCGAACTCGAGATCAAACCCGGCAGCAGCATTGCCGACACCTCCATTGAACTGCCCGCCGCCGGCTACCGCGCCGTCATGGGTGAAGTGGTCCTGAAAACCGCCGCCGGCCGCGAATACAAGCTCTCGACCCAGGTGCAGGTCTTTCCGGACAACATTCAATAGCGACCGACGCGCATTCCCAGGGCTGACTCGAAGTTACCCCACGCAGCGTGGCTGCCGCCATCCGGGTGCGGCCATCTCGCCCCGAACAAGTGATCAGCCGCCGCGTGCCAGCGGCAGTTGAAGAAGCGCCATGCCCGGACCGGTTTCGCCGAATGCCGGTTTACCATTCGGCGTGGTCGATGTCTTGCCGAGGGCAACTCGCGCACAGCGGCGCGCAGGAGGTATCAGCGATCCTTGAAAGCCCCGTTCACGATCGTTTCATTGGTGGAAACTTTTCCGGGAACTTCCTGACCGGCTCGGGTCTCGCACTGTGAAGTGACAACGAATCAAAATGCAGCGGAGAACAACCCGCCGCGCCAAAGCCCCCGGTTTCTGGCCATGACTTTGTGGCGCCCGGGAAGGAAGACCGCCATCGCCATCAAAGGCGCCGCGGCCGATTCTTGCGCACTCAACGCCCGCCGAGAAATCCCCGAGCTTTCGAGGAAACAAGCCACAACCGCCCAGAAAAACCCAATCATGAAACTCAACCTGTTCCGCAACCGGCTTCGGCTGCCAGGCAGCCGCTCTCACGGAGTCCAACTGATCGCCGGCACCATCCTGGCCACACTCGCGCTGGCCGCCCGCGCAGACATCTACAACGCGCCGGCGAGCGCCGACACGTTCATCGTCAACTCCTCGCCCAACAACAACGGCGGCGCGCAGCCGTGGATTGACGCGGGAGCCGATGGGGGACTGCGGGTGCGCCGCGCGCTCATCAAATTCAATCTGGGCGGATTACCCCCCGGAGCCACGATCAATTCAGCGGAACTTCGAATGCTGGTGACCCGAACCCCATTGGGCGCGGCCGGAGGAATGATCAACATTCACCGCCTGAACGTGAACTGGGGCGAAGGCGCGCAATCGGGAACCTCCGGCGGCGCGGCCGCCGCGGGAGAGGCGACCTGGAATGCCCGGCTCTTCGGCTCGCAAAACTGGAGTTCGCCCGGCGCGGCAGCGGACGCGCAGCCAACCGCGAGCGCCGCGG
The DNA here is from genome assembly GCA_964420805.1 of uncultured Bifidobacteriaceae bacterium. Taxonomy (GTDB): domain Bacteria; phylum Verrucomicrobiota; class Verrucomicrobiia; order Limisphaerales; family SIBH01; genus JANNGC01. The sequence goes on from CAYQWK010000134.1 coordinate 2,569, forward strand.
CGGATGTTGCCGCCGGCGGCTGGCTCACATGGAATTCCCCCGACACACTGGCTGACGTTCAATTCTGGCTTGCCAATCCCGCCCAGAATTTCGGGTGGTTGCTCAAGTCGGATTCCGAAAGCACCTCACGCTCCGTGCGCGGTCTGGCTTCACGCGAGGACGTCGCTGAGAACCGCCCCGTCCTGGTGATCGACTATACTGCGCCGCCGCCTCCAAACGTCCCCCCCACGGTCACCATTACAAATCCGTTGAATGGCGCGACCTTCTTCTTCCCGGCCACCGTGACCATTGAGGCGGAGGCCGCGGACTCCGATGGCACCGTGACCCAGGTTGAATTCTTTGACGGCGCGACGTCTCTCGGCGTGGATGTCACCAGCCCGTTCAGCGTCAGCGCGAATCTGTCGGTGAGCAATCATCCGCTCACGGCCGTGGCCACGGACAATTCGGGCGCCTCCGTCACTTCGAGCGTGGTAACGGTCAGCGTCACCACGACCAACTTTAACAACCCCATCGCGGAGCGCATCGCCAAGGGAAACGCCACCATCGAACTGAAACCCATCGCGGACGGCATGATCTCGCCCATCGGCATGGCGATGCCAGCGGACGGGACCGGGAGAATGTTTGTCCATGACCAGGCGGGAGTGGTGTGGCTGGTGACCGCCGCCGGTCGGTCTCCGACACCCGTTCTCGACGTGCGCACGCGGTTGGTGAACCTGACCAGTTCCTACGACGAGAGGGGATTGCTTGGCCTTGCACTCCATCCGGGCTTCTCCAGCAACAGACTATTTTACACCTACACTTCCGAACCCAGTAACGCAGTGCCCGATTTTTCCTCCGTGCTGAACCCGGGCACGACCAACAATCATCATTCCGTCGTCGCTGAATGGCGTTTGGACGCCGTGGCCACCAACCAGGCGGATATCGCCTCGCGCCGCGAACTGCTGCGGGTGGCCGAACCGCAATCGAATCACAACGGCGGCGCGATGCACTTCGGACCCGACGGCTTCCTTTACATCACGCTCGGCGACGGAGGCAGCGCGAATGACGTGGCCAACGGTCACTCCATCGGCGGCAACGGCCAGGACATCAACTCGATCCTTGGCAAGATCATCCGCATCGACGTGAACGGATCGAACTCCGCGAACGGAAAATACGGCATCCCGCTCGGGAACCCGTTTGTGGGCACGCCCGGCGTCGATGAAATCTACGCCTACGGACTCAGAAATCCCTTCAGCTTCAGCTTCGATCGCAACACTGGCGATCTTTGGCTCGCCGACGTGGGCCAGAACAAAATCGAGGAGATCGACATCATTTATCGCGGCAGCAACTACGGCTGGAACATCAAGGAGGGCACGTTCTTCTTCAACACCAACGGCTACGTCACCAACGTCACTGACCGTCCCGTTCCGCCAGACCTCGTTGATCCCGTCGCGCAATACGACCATGACGATGGAACCGCAATCGTGGGAGGACACGTGTACCGCGGCGTGGCGCTCCCGGCCTTGGCGGGCCGCTATGTCTTTGGCGATTGGGGAATCTTCGGGTCGCCGTCCGGCCGGCTCTACTACCTCGACGCGGGCAACGAAATCAAAGAACTGCGGCTCGGCCTCGAAGATCGTCCACTGGGCCTCTTCCTTAAAGGTTACGGCGAGGACGTCGGCGGCGAACTCTACATCTTCACCTCAAAGAACCAGGGGCCAGGCGGCCTCGGCGGCGCGATGTACAAGCTCGTACCCGCGCCAGCGACCACGCTGGCCCTTGCCACGGGCGCGATCACGAATGGAACCAACTTTCTCGTGGCAAACACGGGCGGCATCGGCCCCTTCGCCCACCAGCGCAAACTCGTTCTTGATGAACCCTTCTGCATGATCACGGGCATCAGTACGAATCGCGCGGCCGTCGTCGCCACCCGCGGACCCACGGGCTTCTTCCGGCAGATCGACACGGCCCGCCACCCGGCGGTGCCGTTCACCGCATATCTGGCCGGAGCTAACGAGCGCCCCACCCCGTTGGCCAACGGCGCGACCGGCTTCGGGATTTTCGCCCTCGAAGGGAACTCGCTGACTTTCACCATCAAATACGGCGGGCTAAGTGGAAACGCCACGGCGGCCCATATTCATGGTTCCGCGCCAGCCTCGGGCAGCGCCGGGGTTTTGATCGACCTCGCCCCGTACCACACAGGCGGTTACGCCAGCAACGGCTCCTTCTCCGGGACAATCGTGCTGAGTGACGCCCAGAAAGCGTCGCTCATGTCCGGCCTTCTCTACGTGAATGTTCACACCTCGGCCAATCCCGGCGGCGAAATGCGTGGTCAAATTGCGCCCGTGAACATGCAGGCTTCGCTCCTCGGCGCTTATGAAACGGGCGGTGTCAACACACCGGCGCAGGGCTTCGGTTCGTTCACCCTCGTCGGCACGCAACTGACCTTCACCGTGAACTATCGAGGCCTGACCGGCCCGGCCACGGCGGCGCACATCCACGGCCCGGCCCCTCTTGGGCAGAATGCCGGCGTGTTGATTGACCTGGCACCGTTCAACGGAGGCGCGTTCGGCAGCGGCGGCACGCTCAACGGCACCGTGAACCTCAACCCGACGCAGCTTGCCTCGGTCATTGACGGACTGACCTACGTGAACTTCCACACGGCCGCCAATCCCGGCGGTGAAATCCGGGGCCAGGTTGTGCCTCATGTCACCGGTGTTCCGCTCACGGCCTGGATCAGTGGAACAAACGAGCGCCCCACCGCCCTCGTGAATTCCGCCAACGGCATCGCCATCATGAGCATCGAAGGCAACACGCTGGCCTTCAACATCAAGTATTCGGGACTCAGCGGTGCAGCCACGGCGGCACACATACATGGCCCGTCCGTGACTGGCGGGGCGGCTGGCGTGCAAATCGACCTCATGGCGTTCACCAATGGGACGCCGGGCACGGCGGGCGCCTTTTCCGGCACATTGGTTCTCACACCCACCCAGCGCGCGAGCATTCTCAGCGGCCAGTCCTACGTGAACCTGCACACCGCGGCAAACCCGGCCGGCGAGGCGCGCGGAAATATCAGCACGGTGCTACTATCCGCGCTCGCCACCAGCACCGCCGAGCGCGCGACCCCGACCGTATCGGCCGGAACCGCGCTGGGACTGTTCACGCTCGTCAGCACTCAATTAAACATGAGCATCGTCTACAAGGGGTTGTCCGGCACCGCAACAGCGGCGCACATCCACGGGGCGGCCAACGCCAACGCCACGGCCGGCGTGATCCTCGACTTCGCGTCTTTCAACGGCGGCGCATACGGGCAGGCCGGCGTGGTCAGCGGTCAGGCGCTTGTCAGCCCCGCCGTCCTGAATGCGATCATCGACGGCCTCACCTACATCAACTTCCATACTGCGCTCTACGGCGGCGGCGAAATTCGCGGCCAGATGGGGCGCTGACGCGCCGGCCTGGCCAGGCAATTCCGCTCACTGCCTCCGCCCGTAATCCGTGGCGGCGGCAGCATATTCGGCTGGAAACACTGCAACGCGCGGCACCGGGGTTTTGACACCGGCTCGCACGCTCATATAATGCAGTCGGATCCAATCGAACAACACCGTGAGCCGGCTATCGCGATTCAGAACCAGTGTGACACCACCGAATTTGGAAGCGGTGAGAGCATTCACCTTGGTGGAACTGCTGGTCGTCATCGCGGTTATCGCCATCCTCGCCGCCCTGCTGCTTCCTTCGCTGGCGCGGGCGAAATCTCAGGCCCGCTCGGTCGAGTGCATGAGCAACCTGCGCCAGTTGAACCTCGCCTGCCTGCTCTACGTGGATGAATGGGACGACGCTTTTCCGAACAACTACGGATACGCCCAGATCGAATACCTGGTTTCGGTCAACAAGTACGTCAACTGGGTCAACAACATCATGAGCTGGGAGTTGGAGACCGACAACATCGACGCGGCACTGCTCCGCAAAGGCGGCCTGGGAACCTACACGGCGGGCGTGCCGGCGCTCTACCGTTGTCCGAACGACAACGCGGTGAGCGACCTGCAACGCCAGGCTGGATGGAAGGCGCGAACGCGCAGCATCTCAATGAACGCCCAGGTCGGCAACGCCGGCCAGTTCAGCGCCGGCGGCACAAACATCAACAATCCCGGCTACGTTCAATTCTTTCGCATGTCGGATATTCCCGATCCCTCCAAGATCTTCATTTTCACCGAGGAGCATCCCGACAGCATCAATGACGGTTATTTCCTCAATCATCTCGACAGCTTCCAATGGAATGATCTCCCGGCCTCATATCACGGCGGCGGCGCGCAAATCTCGTTTGCAGATGGGCATGTGGAGAAACATGTCTGGCTCCACTCCAGCACGAAACCGGCGGCGCGTCCGGACGCTGCTCAACTGCCATTTCTTCCACCGGACGGTGAGAGCGAGGATTTCCTGTGGCTCCGCGAGCGAAGCAGCGTGAAACGCTAGACCGGGCCACTCAAAGGAGCTTCTTCACTTCCCCCTGTTCCCCGGTCGTGCCGAGCACATAGACCCGCCCGTTCTTTTGCCAGCTCACGGTTGAGAAATCCTTCACCGGAGACCACCAGGCCGGTTCGGCGGGTGCGTCGTCCAAAACCGCGACGTCCATGACGAACAGGAACACCATCTCGCGATTCGCGCGCTCGAAGCACACCATCGATACGGGATTTCCACGCCACCGCAACAATCCGCCGCCGCGCAACGCCAACTTCTCGAGGCCCGCCGTCAATGTGTAATCCGATGGCGCGCCGTTACGCCGCATGTGTTCCCGCACTTTCGCGGCGTCAGCCGATTCCAGGTCCATCCGGTATTCGCGAATTGCACCGCGCACAACGCGGGCGCGAAAATCAGCGAACCGATCTGCTTTCCGGGGTGGCTTCAAGAGCGCGACGGTCATGGCCAGCACGAGGAAACACGCCGCCGCCGCCAGCCATGTTCCCTGTCGCCGCCAGAATGGCGGATGGACGATCTTCTGCCCGGCGAGAATTCGCTCACGCAAACCCTCCGGCACCGGAATGGATCGAAATTTCTTCCGCAGCGCAGTCTGGGTGGCGCAATGGCCCAGATACCAAATCCCAAGCTCCAGATCCTTCTCCACCAGGGACAACGCTTCGCGATATTCCGGGTCTTCGTCGATGCCCGGCCGATGGAGCATCAAAATGCGTTTGGCCTCCGCTGTGTTCACGCCGCCCCCCTTCCGGGCACGGCCGGCACGCGCGAGCGCGCGGCCATGATGCCCTGCAATTGTGCCAAGCCTCGTGCGAGGCGCGACTTCACCGTCCCCAACGGAACGCCGAGCGTCCCGGCGATCTCCTGATAGGAGCAGTCCTCGAGATAATACAATGACAACGCTGCGCGAAAGCTCTCATCGACGTTGCCGAGCATTTCCACCACCTCCAACGCGTCGAACCGCTCCACCAGCGCTGGCTCGATGACCGGGAGTTCGCCTGCGACTTCGTCGATTTCATCGTGGGGAAAGCGCGTCCGGGTCCGCCGCGAACGGAGGAACTCTCGGTACAGCGTCGTGAACAGCCAGCTCTTCGCCCGCGACACGTCCTCGATCTGGCTTCCCTTCTGCGCCAAGGCGAGAAACGTCTGCTGTGTCAGATCGCAGGCATCGCTCTCCTGTCGGGTCAGGCTCATGGCAAATCGGTACAGTGCGGCGTAGTGCAGGTTGACCAGACCCTCAAAGTCGATCGGTCCTGACATACCTTTGCCCGTATGAGCCGCCAGCTACCGGATTTGTTCCAGAAGTTTTTCCGTCCCGCCCGCGAGGTCTGCCTTTGCGACTTCCGCGTGGGAATCAGGCCCGCCTCGGCCTTGCCCACAGCACCATCGCCAGCAAAGCAAACGCGCCAGCCAGCAACCCCAGCCGTCCGCCCGCCGACGCCGCCGGGGCCACCTTCGCCTCCACCTCCACGCGCAGGTCCGCCCAGATGTCCACCTGCACCGCGCGCTTGAAGGTCAGCACCCGCCCCTGCTCCGGCACCGCCGCGCGGATGGCCGCCGGGGCCGCCACCGCCGCGTCCTGCTGCTGGATCATCCGCTCGGCCAGCTTCGTGAGCGCCGCGTTGTCGTCCGCCGGGTTGCGCTCGATCAACTGCCTGGCCTCGTCCTGCGTATAGGCCGCCTCGCGCCGGGCGCGCAAGTCACGCAGCTTCGCCTGCACCTGGCTGTCGCCCGCGGTCACGGACTGCCGGACGTTCAGCCCGACCAGCGCCTGCTGCATCTTCACGTTGTGCAACTGCACGCGCGCGTCCTCGTTGAAGGCCATGTCGTGTTGAGACAATTCAAAGGCGTTCTGGAACGCCTGCCGCGCCTGCTGCGGCGCGCCCTGCACGAGCAGGTTGTTGCCTAACTGCAACTGCTGCTCCGCCTGCTTCGTCTTCTCGCTGCGCAACAAAGCTTCGCGTTTGAGGTAATCGTCCACGTTCACCGACATCCAGCCCGCCGCCCGCGTATCCACAAGCTGCAACGTCCCCGTCCATTTGCTCACCGCCCACTTCTCGTTCAGGAACACCTGCCAGGTGATGTCCTCCAGCGGCAGGTCGAACTTCGGGCCGAGCATCGCCAGATCCAGCTCCCGCGAACGCGCCTTGCCGGCGTCGCTGCTGTAAAACAACTCGACCACAATCGGCTGGTCGGGCTTCGACTGTTGTTCCAGCGGGATCAGGATGCGGTCCTTTTCCAGCCACGGAGCCACGCCGTTCTGGTTCACGAAGGCGAACCAAAACCTCCCCTGCGCCGGCAACGTCAGCTTCAAGAGCCGCTTGTCGCCCGGAACCATGTCCAGCCGCACATGCGTGAGCATCATGCCGTCGTCCGAGACCACGGACTTGAGCGAGATGTGGTTCACGCGCGCGGGCAGAAGCTTCGCAACCTCGTGCCGCTGCACCTTCACCGGCAATTGGAAGGCCGGCTCAACGAGGCGGAACGTGTAGTTCGCCGCCGCCGCCTGCAAATCCTGCCGCAACACGCGCGGCACCGTCTGCCATTCGCTCGGCTGCAACGCGCCCGGCAGAGCGCCGGTCTCAATCTGCAATCGCCCCGCCGACTCGACGGTCACGAATCCGCGCTGCAAGTTCACGCCCGCCGACTCAACGCCGCGCAGCACCACTTCGCGCGTTTGCTCGGGTGTCAATTCCTGGAACGTCACCTGCAACAGATACCCGCCGATTACCCGGCGATGCAGCTTCACCTCCCATTCCTGCAAGCCGTTGGTCACCGCGCCTGCGCGCTTCACGAAATCCGCCACCTGGTCGCCGCGGAAGGTCACGCCCTCCGCGTTCGTGGGCACGAACACGCGCAGCGACTTCAGGCCGGTGTTCTCGATCTTGTATTGGAAGTTTGCCGTTACCTTCGTCTGCGCCTCGCCCACGATCACATGCTGCAAGCTCTCGACCTGCACCCACGGGTCCACCTGCTCCATGTCGAGCGCGAGGTTCCACTGGTCCTGCAACAAGCGGAACGCCAGCACGCCCTTCTGCCGGATGCCGGCCTTCTGCGGATCGAGCTGCGTCAAGCCGTCGCGCGTCCCGACCAGCAGCCGCAACCCCTGCTCCGGCACGATGACCAGTTGCCCGCGCTGCTTGCCTGCCTCGCGAAAAGCCAGGCGCGGCACCGCCCAGCCGTTCGTCGCGCGAACGCCCGGCCCGGCCAGCGACACCGAGAATTGCTGCTGCCCCTCCTTCTTGCCCTGCAAGTGCAGCGTGATGATCCGCTGCCCGTCTGCCTTCAGTTCCGTCCAGTGGCTCAACGCCGCGCCGCTGATGGATTCCACGTCCAGCCCGGCCGGCAGAGCGAAGCTCAGGCGGAAAATTCCCGCGCGCGTGATATCCACCGCCAGCGTCGCCGCCAGCACCGTGCGATCCTCGCCCAACGACAGGGTCTGCTGCGCCTCCACGCGCACATCCGGCTCGACCGCCGAAGCCGCAATCGTGGCATCGCCTGTCGCCTCCGAGTAGCGCCAGGCGCGGCGCAAGGTGAGGCCCGGGAACTGCGTCGCAAAACGCTGCACCAGCCCGCCGGGGAAATCCTCCAGGTTAATTGGCGTCAGCGCGTCCGCCGTGCCGCTGTCGAGCTGCACGTCCGGCCCGGTGGCGATGCCCAGCGAACCGATCTGCCCGGCCGCGTTGAGCACGGAAATCAACCCGGCCTTCTGCTGGAACGGCAGCGTGCCCGCCGCGATCTGCGAGCGGATGGCCACGGCGAAGGCCTTCGCCTGCGCCGGTTTCAAGGTCACACGCAACTGCCGCGTGTCGGGATCAAACCGCCACAACGACACCACGCCGGCCTTTCCGCTGTTCAACGGATCTGTCACGTCCGAAATCGTCGCGCCTGCGGGAACAGCGAAGACAAGTTCGCTCAACTCGCCCTGGGCCGGACGCGCCTGCACCCAATGCAATCCCTCGATCACGCCCGCCGACGGCACGTAAAGCTGCGCAAGGTCCGCGTAGAAGACCGCCTTCTCGCGCTTCGTATCGCGGCTGCGCGGCCGCCACGCGATCCACGCCTCGTTCACCGGCGCCAGCACCAGCCGCGCGACGGTGTTGCTCGTGCCCGGCGCGACCTTCGATTCCACGGACACCGCAGACGGTGAAATCACTTCCACGTCCAGATTCGCCAGCGTCAGGTCGAGGTCGTTCACCAGGCCGCGCTGTGTCGGCAGCGCGAAGCCGCTCTCGCCATCGCGCTTCTGCGGCTGCAACTGATACTCGAACTCGATGTCGAACGCGCCGTTCTCCAGCGCGAGCATCTCGTAGCGGCGTTTGCCGACCAGCGTGGAGTCGATCAGCTTCAACGCGTTGGTCGGAAAACTGATCCGCGTCAGCACCGCCGGCTCGAACACCACCGGAAGCAACTGCCCCTTCAACGCCGTCCACCGCACCTTCGCCACCGCGAAAGCGAACTTGTCGTCCACGCGCACTTGCTGCGACACCGACTCGGCGATGGGCGGGTACGGCCGCGCCGGCTTCGTGGCGGCTTCCGCGCTGAACCCAAGCACCAGCAACGCTCCCGCGATCAACGCGGCGACCGGCGCCGCATTGTCGGACGAGGGTGGCGGTGTGGCCTTGGGCCGCACCGGGGCACGCCACACGCGCAACAGGCAGGGCAGGATCACCTGCAAGACCAGGAACGCTACCAGCGCCCAGAGGAACGCGGGCGCGCCGTTTGCCCAGCGCAGCGCCGTCCAGAAAACTACCGTCCACGCGACAACCAGCGCGAGCGCCCGCACCGCGCGATCCACGGCGAGCAGTGAATAAATCAGAGCCACCGCCGCCAGCAACAGCGGCCAGGCATCGAGAGCCTGCCACCACATCGACGGCTGTGCGCTCACGTTCCCAATTTCAAGCGCGAGCGCGTTGTTCGCCGGCTGGATGGGCGCGAGGAAACTCAGCGCCACCGCCGGGGCGGGCATCTTCTCCGCGAACGACGCCGCGGGCACCAGCGAAACCACGCACGCCACCATCGCCACCGTTCCGAGCAACGTGCCGGAGAGATGCTGCGCGTCGTACTTGAACACGCCCGGCCGGCTGGCCCAGCGCCACACGATGATGCCACCCGCGAGAAAGGCGAACGCCAGGCCAAGTTGCGCCAGCGCATCGGGCCGGCGCAGCAACCGGAAGAACTGCGCGAAGCCCGAGGCGTCCGGCAGCCCTTGCGCCGGGGCCAGCGAGCCGCCGCGATATTCAAGCCGCTGTCCCGCGTCAGGCTCGATCTTCCATTCCGAAAGCAACACCGGCGTTCCCACCAGCGGCGCGCCCACGGTCACCCGCGCCGGGTTGGCCGCGCGAGAGGCGAGCTTGAGATCGACCGTTGAGAGCGCGTTCGGGTCCGCGCGTTGCGGCAGCGCGATGAGATGTGTCTTGCCGTCCATCGCGGGCACCACCGTCGCGCCGTTCACCGTCGCGGACCACAGCTCCGTGTTCGGCGGCAGCACCATGCGGAAATGCGGCTGGCCGCGATTCTTCACGAAGTAGCGCGCGTCGGTCACCACCTGACCTTGTTTCGAGATGCGCGTGGTGATGGCCGCGCGGTCGGCGACCTGGTTCAGCGTGTCGCCCTGCGCGAGCGGACTGAGCACGAGCTGCAGGTTGAACGGCCGTGCGCTGTAGCGGTAGGCCGCAAGGATCGGCGCGTCGAAGAATAGCCGGTATTCCGCCGGCACCTCGGCAGCTTCAAGCGCGAGCAGGCCAGGCGAAACACTCGCCGTCTTCACGTCGAACTGAAACGCGCTCACCACGATGGTATGGCCCTGCTCGCTCTGCGCGTCGGTCGGCCGCGCCCCGGTGAAGCCGAGCGTCTCGCCCTGCCCCTTGAACGGCCGCTCGTAGGTCGCGAGCAGCGTGTAGGCGCCGGACACCGGCGAGTGCAGATACACGTCGTAGCCGCCCCGGTTGGTCTGCCAGTTGCGCACATCTTTGCCGAGGAACTCGACGTTGTAATACTCGTTGGAGAGATCGACGTGGAACATCGAGATCGGCGCGCCGGAAATCTGGTAGTTCATCACGCTGCTCCCATAGGCGATGCGCTCGCCAATCGAGAACAGGTGGAACGCGTCCACGCTGATCGACTGCGGCAGTCGCTCGACGCGCACCGTGGCCGTCCACGCCGCCTCGCTCACGCGCAGCGCGACCTGGATGCCCTGCACCTTGCGAGGGAAGAACGCCGTGGCGATTTCTGAAAGCCCCTGCGTCGCCGACGGCGCGACACGGAAACCCGCGTCCGCCGACACCGCTACATGTCCGCGCACGGACTTCGCCTTGGGCACGTCGATACGCGGCAGCGCCCAGGCCGTGTCGCCGAGCGGTTTGTTGCGCTCTAACCGCAGCCCGATGATCTGCCGGCCAATCACCGGCTGGCCGTACACGACGCGCAGTTGCGCTTCGGTCCCACCCTCCACCTCCTTGACGAAAAAGTCGCTTATGCCCGCGGCCAGCAACCGCGCGATGACGTAGCCCTTCGGCACGGTCAACAACGCCTCGCGGATCGGCGCCTCGCGCACATCCAGCTCGAGCTCCGCCTCAATGGCCGTCTCCGCTTCGGCGAGATGGTAGGTCGTGACGGCGGACACGGAGATTTCCGGCAGCACGTTGTCCGCCTGAATCCGCAGCGCCTGCCCCGCGCCAGAGAAGCGATAGACAAACCGCTGCTTCGCGTCGCTGCGGAAGGCCGCCTTGGTCAGGTCGCTCTCCGGAAACTGCTCCGGCGCGACCTGCGAAAGTCCGGTGGCGCTGAGCACCTCGAGACGCACCGCGCCCTCATTGATCACGCGCACGTAACCGGAGAACCGCGTCGCCCCCTCCGGCGCCAGCCGCATCGCGTCGAACGACTGCGGGAAGGCCGCCAGCGGCGTCTGCATCTGCGCCTGGATGAGGAACTGATCCTTCTGCGGCTGGTTGAACTCGACGACGAGCCGGCGGTCCTGCGAGCCGGCAACCGGTTCGACCTTCCACTTCAACACCTGCTCGCCCACCACGCGCGTGACTTCGCCGGCGCCGGACAGCAGCAACGCGATGCGCGTCAATTCGCCCTGCATCACGCGGCCCTCGATGATGGCCGACTGCCGCATCAGACCAGGGCTGACCGAGATTTGCGCGAGCATCTCCGCCGAGTAAAAGAGCCGGCCCTCACTCTCCGGTCGCGCGGTCTTCCACGCGAGCTGCACCGAGCCGTCGGCGGGAAGGAAGCTCTGGAAATCCGCGCCCTTGCGCTCCGCCTTCGCTCCGCCGGCAAAACGAAACTGCGTATCCGCCGGCAGCCCTTGCAACGACAGCGGCTGCAAAGCGCCTGGGCCGACCTTGAAATCCAGGCTGCTCCAGCCGTCCGCATGGCGCACCGCCGCGTTGAACTTCAGCCGGATCGCGTAATCACCCGGCTCGTCGAAGTGAAACGTACCAAACGAATGGGCGTAGCCGCGC
>CAYQWK010000135.1:0-14455 GCA_964420805.1 uncultured Bifidobacteriaceae bacterium
CTCTTCGACCGCTCGCGCAAACCGCTCTTCGAGGCCGGTTCCGCGAAGCCCACCGAGTACGGCGCATGGGTGGTCTCAACGCTGGCCTGGGAAATCGCGCGCTACACGACCTTCACCGTCGAGGTCGAGGGGCACACCGAATCGGGCCGTCCGCCCAGCACGGAGGAATACACGGACTGGGAGCTTTCCACCGATCGCGCGAACGCCGCGCGCCGACTGCTCGTCCACAACGGCGTAACCGCCACACAAATTGCCAAGGTGGCCGGTTACGGCAGCAGCGCCCCGATGCAGGGCATGTCTTCCACCAACGAAATCAACCGCCGCGTCGCCGTTCTCCTCAAGGTGAAAGGCACAATGAAAGGAAACCCGCGCATATGAACGAAACCTTTGTCCCGCTCGCCCGTAAAAACGGCTGCCGCGAAGCCGCCGAGCCATTCCACGCACGCGTCATCGCCGGCCTAAACGGCCACGCGGCGCCATTTCATCCCGTGCCGCTGGCGCAGATGCCGCTTGTCCCGGCGCCCGCTCGCAACGGCTCCGCCCAAGCCGAACCCAAGGTCACCCTCATCCGTGCGGGCGACCGCGTCACCCACATCCGCGTGCAATGCGCGTGCGGCGAGGTGATGGAGTTGCAGTGCGCCTATTGAGCGCGGAGTTCCAGCGGGCTTCGTGGCGGGAAGGAAGGCAACACGCGCCCTGCATCGGCGCGGCAACTTTGCGCTTTGAACTTCGCGCCGTGAACCTACATTCCCGCCGCACATGACAGAGTCTGAAGTCATCAAAATATTCCGCGACTCCGGCGCCTTGCTGGAGGGGCATTTCATCCTGCGCAGCGGACTGCGCAGCCGGCAGTTCTTTCAATGCGCCCTCGCACTGCAGGAGATGCCTGTGGTGGAGAAGCTGGCGGCGGCACTGACCGCAAAGGTCCGCGCGCTTGAACCGCGCACCGTTGTTTCGCCGGCCATGGGCGGGCTGGTCATAGGCCAGGAGGTCGCGCGGCAGCTCGGTGTGCGTTTCATCTTCGCCGAGAAGGAGGACGGGAAGCTCGTCCTGCGCCGCGGATTCAAGATCGCACCGGCCGAACGTGTCCTCGTCGTCGAGGACGTGGTGACCAAGGGCGGGCGGGTTCAGGAGACGATCGACATTGTGCGCGCCCATGCCGGAGCGGTGGTGGGAGTGGGCATGGTGGTGGATCGTTCGGATGGCACGCTCAATCTCGGCGTGCCAATGTTCAGCGTGCTGCGCTTGCACGTCGAGACGTTCCATCCCGACAAGCTGCCGCCGGACCTCGCAAAAATTCCGGCCATCAAACCAGGCAGCAAGTAGCGCTCACGACAAATCTCAAAGGCGGGGCAAACCGCCCCAAATTCGGCCGACCGCTCTCCATTCCGTTTCGGAGTTTGCGTTCAAAACGCGCGAACGGCGGCGCGCGGTTCGGAGCGGTCATCCAGAATCTCGCGGAGTTTGAACGCCACTTCGGCGAGGTGGAACGGCTTGTGCATGAAGGCGCGGGCACCCAGCTCGATAACGCGGTTCTCCACGCCATCGCCACCAAAGCCGGTGGCAACGAGCACCTTCACCGCAGGATCAGCCAACCGGAGTTTTTGCAGACATTCCCAGCCGGACATGCGCGGCATGCCGAGATCGAGGATCACAGCCTTGGGCCGATCCGCCGCTGTCGTGTATTCGCGCACGGCGGCCTCGCCGTCGGCCGCCGTCAACACGTTGTAGCCCAACTGGGTGAAATATTCCTCGACCAGGCTGCGCAACAGCGGCTCGTCGTCCGTGACCAGGATCGTCTCGGAGCCGCCGGGAACCGCCGGAGCATCCCCTTCGTTCGCCAGGACATTAGACTCGGGTTGACTGAGGGCGGGCAGGTAGATTCGGAAAGTGGTTCCAACGTCAACCTCACTGTAGCAGGTGATGCAGCCATTGTGATCGCGCACGATGCCGAAGGCGACGGAAAGCCCCAGGCCCGTACCCTCGCCAGGTTTCTTGGTGGTGAAGAACGGTTCGTAGATGCGCTCCATCGTCGCGCGGTCCATGCCGTGCCCGGTATCGGAGATCGAAAGCTGCACGTAATCCCCGGGCGCCAGGTCCGGGTGCAGGCGGCAGTAATCATGGCTGATGTTCACATCGCGCGTCTGGATGGTGAACGTGCCGCCATCGGGCATGGCCTGCGCGGCGTTGACCGCCAGGTTCATGAACACCTGATCCAACTGGCTTGGATCCGCGTGGACCGGCCGCAGGTCCGGAGCAAGGCGCGTCACCAGGGTAACGGACTGCGGAATGATGCGCGTGAGCATCTTCTGCAAGCTCTGGATGGTGCCGTTGATGTTGAGGTTCTGGCGGCGGCTCTCGACGGCGCCCTTGCGGCTGAAGATGAGCAACTGCCGCGCAAGGCCCGCACCACGCCGCGCCGCGAGCAGGATAGCCTGCGCGTCCTCGTCCGAACGTTGGGCGGCCTCCAGGTCGGCGCGCAAGAGGTCCGCGTAGCCGGTGATGACGGTGAGCAGATTGTTGAAATCGTGGGCCACGCCGCCGGCAAGCGTGCCGATGGCCTCCATTTTTTGCGCCTGGCGCAGCTCGGCCTCGAGCAACCGCCGTTCGCTCAGGTCACGCGCGACATGCACATAATGGGTCGGCCGGCCGTGCTCACCCAAAACAGGCGCAATGGATATCTCGAGGGGACGGCCAAGAGTTTCGCAATACACCTCGGACGACGCCGGAAGGCGGCGCTCTTCCACGGCGCCTCGCGGGCAGGCAGGGCATGGCCCGGCGGTGCCATGGACAAGCAGGCAGCAGTTCTGGCCAATCATCGCTTCGGGGTCCAGTCCGCAAACGCGCGCGGCGGCTAAGTTCGCGCGGACAATCTTCGAATCGAGATCCAGCACCATCACCATGTCGGGGATGGCGTTGAAGGTTTGTTCCCAATCTTTGCGCGCCAAGTCGGCCTCAAGCTGTTTAACGCGAAGCTGCCGGGCAGTGTCCACGGCACGGAGCATGTAGCGAAGGCGGTGCGTCTCGACGGCCCAGTTGAGCGGCTTGGTCGTGAATCCGGTCGCGCCCGCGTCGTAGGCGCGGTTGATCGAGCCGGGATCATCGAGGGCCGTGGCCACAAGGATGGGCACCTCGGCCCCGCCCGGCAAAGCGCGAAGCCGGGCGCACAAGGCGAAGCCGTCCAGCCCGGGCATCATCACATCCGCCAGCACGATGTCCGGAAGGCCTTGCCCGGCAGCGGTCAGCACGCTCGAAGTGTCGTTGAAGGTCCGCACCGCGAACCCTGCGGTGACCAGCGCATCCTCGGCCAGCAACAACGCGGTTTCATCGTCATCGACTACCCAGACGGTCTTGAGTGTGTTGGATGGTGCGGTCTCTTTCATAAGTCACTTCCAGTTCATGCCGTGGCGGCGCCCGAAATGGTGGAATCGCTCCGCCAGATGGCGGCGGCGGATTGGAGGCGGGCAAATTCCGCGCGCAGACGTTCCAGCAACGGGGATGCGCCGGTGAGGTTCCCCGCGCGCCCCAGCGATTCCAGGTCCGCCGCCACGCGCTGGAGACCGCCAGCCGCCACGTTCGCCGCCGCGCCCTTGAGCCGGTGCGCCGCGATCGTCAACGCAGCGGCGTCACCGCGTTGCACGGCCTGGACGGCCGCCTCGAGATCGCGTTCGCCCTGACCGACGAGCTTGGCGATCAGGCGCGCGGCCAGTTCGCGGCGGCCCATGCAACGGCGCAGCAGAACCGGCCCGTCGATCGGTGTCGGACCGGGCGGCATGCCTGAAGCCAAAAGCCCGGTGGTGACCTGGCCCGGCATCCACTTCGCCAGCATTCGCACCAAGTCAGCCGGGTCAATCGGTTTGGCCAGATAATCGTCCATGCCGGCCGCCAGACAGCGTTCGCGGTCGCCCTTCATCGCGTTGGCGGTGAGGGCAACGATGGGGATGCGCGCGGCCCGACCGATCGGAGGGCGGCCCGCCTCCCCCGCGCGAATCGCGCGAGTGGCCTCGTAACCATCCATTTCCGGCATCATGCAATCCATGAGAATAAGGTCATAGGCGCCCGATAACGCGGCCTGAACAGCGCCTCGACCGTCGTTCGTGCATTCGCAGGCGCTGCCCGCGGCTTCGATCATGACACGCGCAAGCTCCTGGTTGATCTCGTTGTCCTCGACCAGCAGGACGCGCCCGCGCCGGGCGGCGGAGCGATCGGGAGCGGTGTTCAAAGCGGAGGCACCCAGACCCGACCCGGGAGTTCGATCAGTGGCGAGTTCATCCGGAACAACCTGGAACGGCACCTCGAACCAGAATGTGGAGCCGCGCCCCGGCTCGCTCCGGAAGCCCATTACCCCGCCCATCAACTGGACAAGCTGCTGGCAAATCCCAAGACCCAATCCCGTGCCTTCGTACCGGCGGCGGGGCGAAGCGTCCACCTGGTGAAACGGCTCAAACAGCCGTGCTTGTTGATCACGGGGAATGCCGATACCGGTGTCCGTGATCGAGACGCGCACCGGGCAACTGCCTTCGGCTTCGAGGAGGATTTCGCCGGACTCGGTGAACTTGACGGCGTTGGCCAGAAGATTGCCGAGCACCTGGGCCACGCGCCCGGCGTCGCCCAGGACGGTGCGCGGCACGGACGGCGCGACGCGCACGGACCAGTCGAGGCCCTTCTCGCGCGCCTTCTCGATGAATAGGGACGCGGTCTCGGCAATGGTCTGGCGAAGATCCAGCGGACCCGGGTGGAGGTCGAGCTTGCCGGCTTCGATCTTCGAAAAGTCGAGGATGTCGTTGATGACGCGCAGCAGTGTGTCGGCGGAGGTGACCGCCATCTGCATGAGGCGCTGCTGCTCGGGGCCGGGCCGGGCATCGCGGCGCAGAAGATGCAGAACGCCGATGACGCCATTGAGCGGGGTGCGAATCTCGTGGCTCATCAGGGCCAGGAAACGAGACTTGGCCTCGGAGGCCGCCTCGGAGGCCGCCCGGGCCTCGCGCAGCTCCGCCTCGGCCCGCCGGCGCTCGGTGATGTCCACCAGCGTTTCAAGCATGACGCGCCGCCCCCCCAACACCACGGGCGTCACGGTGCGCTGCACGTGGATGCGCGAGCCGTCGGCGCGGAGAAGTTCCGGCGTGTCGTTGCCGGGCCGGCCCGTTTCGCAAAGCGGACAGGCGCCCTGAACAGCGCGGCAGAGGGATTCAGTGCAACTCCGGCCGAGGACTTCGTGGCGCTTGAGCTTGAGCAGAGAGAGGGCGAGCGGGTTGGCATCAAGAATCTCGCGGGTCGCGGGGTCGATCACAACGATGCCCGTGGGCACATTGCTGAGGATGTTGCGCACCCATTCCTCGCTCTCACGCAATGATTCGAGGGCCCCGGTCAACTGCCGCGTGCGTTCATGCACCTTGAGTTCGAGTTCATCGCGGGCCTTGAGCACCCGCTCCTCGGCAAGCTTGCGCGCGGTGATGTTGCGCACGATGACGAACATCTCGCCCCGCGCCAGCGGGCCGAGCCGCGCCTCGTAATGCTCGACACGGCCCGCAATATCGAGCGCGTATTCGACGGCGACCAACCCGCGCGTCGCGCCCACCCGCTCCATGCCCTCGGAGAGTTTCCGCGCCGCTTCCGGTTGCTGCACACGCCGGATGTCCCGCCCGATCATGTCCTGCCCCGGCAGCAGAGCATCGATTCCGGAACCCACCTTGTAATCAAGGATGCGCCCGCTGGCGTCCACCCGGAAGAACAGGTCCGGGAAGGCCTGGAACAGCGCGCGCAACTCGACATTGGCCTGGTTCTGCTCCTCGGAGCTGATCTCGAGCGAGCGCTCGAGGATTCCGCGGTCGGCATCCATCTCCCGGTAGGCCTCGTCCACGTCACGCAGAAAATCCCGCCATTCTGCCGGCACTGCCTCGCGGGAGCCGAAATGCCGGCGGACCTGGCGCGCCAACAGGGCATGCATCGCGTCGATGGAGCCGGCGGTCCAGTCCCCCCGACCGCCGAGAAGCAGCAGGCGGTGGACGTTCATGGGTCCGCCTCGCCGATGAGCGTGACCGTCATGGTTTCGTTGTGCAGTTCGCAGCGGTTCGCCGCATTGACCGGCGCGAACTCACCGTAGGAATAAAAGCCCGACATCGTCACCGCCGGACCCAGCACGTTCCGGATTCCCTCCAGTTCCTCCTCGGTGCGTTGCTTAAGCACCAGACGACGCCCCACGCAACTGATCAGCAAGGCCAGCGGCGTTCCCCCGCCATCGAACATCCGTCGGCCCGCCCGGGCAGCCTCCACTGCGCCGTCCACAAGCAACCCGACGTTGGATTTCGTGAGCTTGGCGTGATGCCCTTCGGGAATGTTCCCGGCGAAGGTCATGGAATTCTCGCTCTCGTTCACGGCCAGAACGGTGCGGACCACCGTGGTGTCGGCCTCCGGATCGCGCACGGCCAGCGGGAAGTGCAGCGCCGTGCCGGGCAGACCGGCGGCGTGCTCGCCCAGATAGCGCTTGTAAATCGGCAACGCCTCCTTGTGGTCGAGAGTGAAGAGTACGTTGCCTCGCGACCGAGTGATCAGCCGCTCCGGGCCAAAACCCTGCCAGCCGCCCAGCGACCCGAACCCGACGCGAACGCTGTGACCGTAAAATCCGATGGCGACCACCAGGCCTGGTTCCGCGCTGTCCCCCAGCAACACGCAGGTCTGCTTGAACTCACATCCATCGCCGGACAACCCGCCCGTGATGGGCAGGCCGGGGCGCAGCCGCTCGGCCAGGCCGTGGACCATCTCGCTGCCATTCACCTGGATGCCGTCAGAAAGGACGATCACATGACGCAGATCGGGAGCATCAAGCTGGGCGGCCAGCTTTCGGCCCAATTCGCGGCTGTCAGGCACATCGGCAAGGCGCACGCCGGCTCCGCGAACCTCAACGCGGTCAAACTCGACCGCCGTCACCACCAGCGAGTCATCAGCCAGCCGTGCGGAACGGATTTCGCCGGAGGTCGAGCATCCGGCAATGAGCGCGTTGGGATATGCCGCGCGGATCTCGGCCCGGCGCGCGGGATCCTGCAAACAAACGCGCGATCCGAAGACGAGCGCCAGACACGCGGTGTTGCCCAGGGCCGCCTCGGTGGGAAGCCAGCCGTTTTCGGCGGTCCAGGTTCGTTGCTCGGTTTTCATCGCAAGCTTGTGTTTGGATTCCGGCGCAACGAATCCGGCCCGGGGAGATTCGAAGCGTGATTTGCTCCCAGTTCATCGGCGGCGAGCAGGCGGATGTGTAGGTGAAATGCGCAGTTGGAGAAAAGAGAGAGGAGGGTGGAAACCCGACGTGGACAAAACAACAACATCGGGCGGATGAGGCGCGCGGCCGATGCCCCAACTGCCCGTTTCCACGCGGACCGTCCGGCCCGCTCCCATTGCGTTGATCCTTTGCTTTCCATTCCCGTGCCGAACCAAAGTTCCCAGCCGGACAAGCACGCGCGCCAAAACGCGCGGCGACTGAACTCCGCAATCTGTGCCGCTGGCCAGCAGACACAAAATCAGCCGCTTTGTGAAGCCTGCGTTCACGCGGTCAACTTGCCGCGGCGCAAAGCCCGTCCCTTGGCAACGCTTACGCCAGGATGTCCTTCACCACCTGCGCCTCGGCATCGACGCCGGTGAGGCGCATGTCCACGCCCTGCCAACGCGCCGTGAACTTCGCGTGGTTGATGCCGAGCAGATGCAGAAGCGTGCCGTGCAGGTCGCGCACATGAACCGGGTTCTCGACGATGTTGTAGCTGAAATCATCCGTCTGCCCATAGATGGTCCCGCCTTTGATTGCGCCGCCAGCCAGCCACATCGTAAAGCAACGCGGGTGATGGTCGCGCCCGTAGTTTTCCTTCGAGAGTCCGCCCTGGCTGTAAATGGTGCGGCCAAACTCACCACCCCAGATGACGAGCGTGCTGTCCCACAAGCCGCGCGCCTTCAGGTCGTTAATGAGTCCGTATGTCGCCTGGTCAATGTCCTTGCACTGCGAGGGCAGACGACCGCCGACATTTGAATGGTTGTCCCAGTTGTTGTGGTAAATCTGCACGAAGCGCGTGCCACGCTCGACGAGGCGGCGGGCGAGCAGCGCCGTAAAGGCGAAGGTGCCGGGCTTGCGCGCCTCCTCGCCGTAAAGTTTGTAGGTGGACTCCGGCTCCTTCTTTACCTCGGTCAACTCGGGTACGCTGGACTGCATCCGGAAGGCCATCTCGAACTGCTGGATGCGCGTGTGCGTCTCGGGGTCGCCAACTTTCTTGAAGTTCAACTCGTTAAGCGCGCGCAGTCCGTCGAGTTGCTTGCGGCGCAGTCCGGCGGGAACGCCGGCGGGGTTGTTAATGAACAAGATTGGATCGCCCTGACTGCGGAAGGAGACGCCCGCGTGTTCGCCAGAGAGAAAACCGCTAGACCAGAGCCGCGCGCTGATGGCCTGGAGCTGCTCCTTGTTCGTCGGCTCGGCGACCAGCACGACAAAGGTGGGCAGGTTCTGGTTCAACGAGCCAAGCCCGTAGCTGACCCATGAACCAATGCACGGGCGGCCTCCAACCATGCTGCCGGTCTGCATGTGGCAGATGGCCGGCTCGTGATTGATGGCCTCGGTGTGCATCGAACGGATAAAGGCCATGTCATCGACGACCTTGGCCGTCTGCGGCAGCAACTCGGTGTTCATCCAAAGGCCGCACTTGCCGGCCTGGGAAAATTTATATTTCGACGGCGCGACGGGGAACCGCTTCTGGCCGGAGGTCATCGTGGTCAGCCGCTGGCCCTGGCGGATCGAGTCCGGCAAATCCTTGTCGTACCACTCCTGCATCACCGGCTTGTAATCGTAGAGGTCCATCTGCGAAGGCCCGCCGACCATGTGCAGATAGATGATGTTCTTCACCCTGGGCGGAAAATGGGGCAGGCCGGGCAACGCGCCCACGGGCTGCTGGATTCCCGACGCCGTGCCTTTGGCCTCGGCGCCGAACAGGTGAAACGCATTGCCGAGCAGCGTGCCCAGCGCGGCATAACCGAGGGCGTTCCTGCCGCGGGCGAAAAACTGCCGGCGGGTTTCGTAGCGGACGTATTCTTGGAGCGGGTTCATGGGATTTACGAATGACGATTTACGTTTTACGCGCGCCTACTTGTTCAACGCCTCATCAAGATTCAGCAACTGATTGGCGACCAGCGTCATGGCCGCGAGCCGGGGCGGTGGGAGTTCGCCGCCGGCCTTGGATTCACCAATGGACAGGAAGTTCGTGGCCGACGGGTTGTTGGAGGTGAAGTAATCCAGCGATTCCTTCAAAGTGCCTTTCACGATCCCCAACTCCTTCCCGGAAAGCGGCCGTGAAAGAACGCGCTCGGCCATGAACTGGATGGCGTCTTCCTCCTTGCGCCCGCTGGCGAGAGCAACTTGCGCGAGGTGCCGCGCGGCCTCGACGAATTGTGGATCGTTCAGCGTGGCCAGCGCCTGGAGCGGCGTGTTGGTCCGCTCACGGCGCACGGTGCAAACCTCGCGGCTCGGCGCGTTGAAGATGTCCATCGTCGCGGGCGGCGCGGCGCGCTTCCAAAAAGTGTACATACTCCGGCGGTAAAGGGCCTCGCCGCTGTCGCGCTTGTATTTCTTGGTGTTGCTCTCGGGCATCGCCACGGCCTCCCAGATACCCTCGGGCTGGTACGGCTTCACCGGCGCGCCGCCGACCTTGGCCACCAGCAACCCGCTCGCGGCCAGCGCGGTGTCGCGCACCATCTCGGCGTCCATGCGAAAACGCGGGCCGCGACTAAGCAGCCGGTTCTGCGGATCCTTCTCCAGTTTCTCGGCGGTGACCTCCGCGTCCTGGCGGTAGGCGGAGGAAGTCACCATCAACTCGATGACGTGCTTCACGTTCCAGCCGCTCTCGCGGAATTCGACGGCCAGCCAGTCGAGCAACTCGGGATGCGACGGGTTCTCGCCCATCAACCCGAAATCCTCCGCCGACTTCACCAGTCCCACGCCGAAAATCTCCTGCCACAGCCGGTTCACGATCACGCGCGCGGTCAGCGGGTTCTCGGGCGAATTCATCCACTGGGCCAGGCCGAGGCGGTTGCGCGGCGCGTTCGTGGGCATGCGGTGCATCACGGCCGGCGTGTCCGCGCCGACCTGATCGCGTTGCTTGTCGTACTGGCCGCGGAAAAGCACATGGGCCATGGGTGAGGAATTGGTCTTCTCGCGCTGGATGTGCGTGACGGGATTGCGCTTCTTGATGGCGTCCTGCTCGGAGTTCAACGCGGCCAGCGCCTTGGTGCGCGCGAGGTAATTCGTGTCGCGCGTGGTCAGCCATTGCTCGAATAACGCGCCGGTCTGCTCCTTGGTGCGCTTGTTGGCGGGAATGCCCAGCACGTATTGCAACGGCGCTACCTTCGCCAGACCTGCCACCTCCTTCGCGCTCAACGCGCGCTCGTAAATCCGCACGTCCTGCAACCGGCCGTCCTCAAGGAACTGGTCCTTGCTCCGCTGGCCGATGCGCAACGGCACGGCGCTGGTGATTCCGGACTTGAGCGCGTCCTTGTCCACCTTGAGCGCCACATCCGCGCCGTCCACGTACATCTTCACGCCCTTGGCCTTGCCGGAGCCGTCGTAGGTCACGAAGACATGCTGCCACTCGCCGGGCTTTAGCACATCGGCCTTGGTGCTGACCTTGATCGCGTCTTCCGGCCATTTGCTGACGATGTGAACGCTGAACTTCTTGTCGGTTTGCGCCAGATCCCAGCCACGGAAATCCTTCCCCTGGTCCATTCGCGCAATAAGCGTTCCAAACGGGCCGGGCGCGGAAATCCGCACCCAGCAGCCGTAGCTGAACTTGTTCGTGCGGTCGAAATTCGCGAGGTCGCCGAGATTGAAGTTTGCGTCCTTCTTCAGCTTGGGCGCGGCACCATAACGCCCTCCTTCCTTCCATTCGAGGTTGCCGGTGGCGGTGAAGGTCGAGGGCTTGCCGGCCAACCCCTGCACCACGTTGCTTTGCCCTTCGTTGAGCGGCAGGTGAACGAGCAGGTTCTTCACCGGCACGTCCTTGGCGAATTCGCCAGCCTTGGCCGTCCCGACCCAGCCGTCGAAATCCGGCTGCGCGTCCTTGCGCCGCTGGTCAACGGCCTGTTTCGCGCCCGCGATTTCACCGGGCAGCGCCTTGATCCGCGCCGCGTCCTCCGGCGTTTGCGGCACAAGGATGCTCGGGGTGGAATCCTTCGAGTTGCCGTCCTTCGGCCCTTGCTGCGTATTCCGGAAGAAGGCGGCCATGGAGTAGAAATCCTTCATGGTCAACGGGTCGAACTTATGGTCGTGGCACGAAGCGCAATTCATCGTCACGCCCAGCCAGACCCACGCGGTGGTGGTCACGCGATCGTTCGCGTAGTTGGCCAGGTTCTCGTCGTCGATGGTGCCGCCCTCGTTCGTCGTCATGTTGCAACGGTGGAACCCGGTGGCGATGAGCGCGTCTATTTCCTCGTCGGTAAGCAAGTCGCCGGCGAGTTGCAACAGAGTGAACCGGTCGAACGGCATGTTGCTGTTGAACGCCTTGATCACCCAGTCGCGATACGGCCACATCTCGCGGTAGTTGTCGAAGTGCAGCCCGTGCGTATCCGCATAGCGCGCCGCGTCCAGCCAGTAGCGCGCGCGGTGCTCGCCGTAGGACTGCGATGCCATCAGCTTCTTCACCAGTTTCTCGTAGGCATCGGCCGATTTGTCAGCCACGAACGCCTTCACGTCGTCGGGATTAGGCGGCAGGCCGGTCAGGTCCAGTGACGCCCGGCGGGCCAGCGCGCGGCGGTCCGCCTCCGAGTTCGGCTTCAACCCCTTCTTCTCGAGAGCGGCGAGGATGAACGCGTCGATGGGGTTACGAACTTTGAATTTTGAACCTTGAACCTTGAAGTTTGAGGGAATCAGCGACCGCTCCGGTTTCACGAATGCCCAATGGCCCTGCCACGAGGCACCGTCCAGAATCCACTTCTTCAACAGCGCGACCTGGTCAGGCTTGAGTTCCTTGTGCGAATCCAACGGCGGCATCTTGTCGTCCGCGTTGGTGGTCACGATGCGCGCCCACAACTCGCTCTTGTCGAGCTTGCCGGGTGTGACCGCCGGGCCGCGCTTGGGCGTGCTCTCGAACAGACCCTCGCGCGTGTCGAGGCGCAGCTTGGCCTTGCGCTTGTTTGCGTCAGGTCCGTGGCAGGCGAAACAGTTGTCGGCGAGAATGGGCCGGATGTCGCGATTGAAGCCTATGGCCGGTTCCGCGGCGCGAAGGCCGGAAGAGGCGGTGAACACCAGCGCGACAGACGCGCAGACAGCCGGAAATACAACAGGTGTTTTCATTCAGTGCTTTACAGAGGCTATCCAGACGCGCGCGCACGCTGCCAGCTTCAACGCGGTTTGGCCGGGCGAAAGATGTCATCTCGCTTTGTTGCAGATTGTGGCTGTGGCGCAACCCACCCTCCGCAGTACTTGCTACGGAGTACGGGCGGCCACCCGTTGCGCAGCTGGACGCGGGGCAACCTGAAATCGGAAGCCGCCTCCCACACCTCTGGTTCAATAGTGCTCGCCAACGGCGGGCCGGGGGAATCGTCCGCATCCCAAATTGAAAGGGTTACGGGTGCCTCAGCCGAAAAAAGCCCGAGTTGCCGGGCGTCTCCGTCACGTAAATGTGCGTGGCGTTCGTTTGGTAGGGCGATGGCACCTGCAACCATGGCACCGGAAACATGCTGGAATTCAGCGTGGACTTCCGGTCCAGCACAAAGCCCTCCCCGCCCGCCCGCGGCCACGACACCACGACCAGGCCGTTGGAGAGGCTGATGCTCAAGAGCGGCGCGCCCGGCGTCTGCACCGCGACGGGCAAGGCCCAGTAGCCGCCCGACAGCGAGAAAGCTCCACCAGTCAGCGGTGTGCTGGCGTCCGGCTGGCCGACAGTGCCGCTGAGGGTGAACGCTCCACCCGCGCTGGAGCCGCCGCCTCCGGCGATGACGTGGCGTTGCATGGCGAGATTCTGGGAACGGGCTTCACCGCAGGCCAGCAGTGCGAGCAGCGTGGGCAGGAAGCGAAGGAGCGATTTCATGGTGCAGAGTTTCGAGGCTGAAACCGGTTCACGTCACGGAGTGCTGGCCGCCCAGTTCAATTCAAACTGCGGGAAGGGTTCCAGCGGCACGAGGTAGTTTCCCTTGAGATACAGCACGGTGAGCCGGCCCTGAATCACCTTGGCGATGATGTCAGAGCCGGTGGCGTCCGTGTTGAGGTTGATGGCCTTGGTCCATTGCTGGCCGCCGGCGTCCAGCGCCTGGGCGTAGCGCAGTCCCGTTTCCGAAGAGTTCCCCTGCCACAGGGCGAAGGGGCGCCCGTCGCACAAACCGAGCGTGGGGGGAGCGCTCGAAAACTCGAGCACGCGGCGTCCGCTGTCGCTCCAGCTTGAGCCTTGGGCATTATCCGCACGGCGATAGACGACACGATAGGATGATCCACCCAGACTCCCCTCGTTGAACAGGACGGCCGGAAAACCATTGGCCTCGGTCAGGGTGATGTTGTGGTTGTAGAACTGGCAGCAATGGAAGGTCACCGCCGGACTCCACGCCGTGCCCGCCGCATTGGAGGCAATGGTGAAGCTGAGGCGGTCGCGGGCGTAATCGAAGAACCCGATGGCGGGCAAACCGCCGATGACAGCCAGACTGGGCCGGTATCCGGCGACGTTCGTCACGACCACGCTCGCGGCCGGCCAGCTTGTGCCCGTGCTGTCGTTCGCGCGAAGGAAGCGCAGTTGACCGGGGAAGCCGTAGGTGTTGTCCACGAAGGCCACAGCCGGCCGGCCCGCGACCATCACCAGCGGCGAGAGAAAGCTGTTCGATGGGCCGCCGATCGAAACCGGACTGCCCCAACTTGTTCCCAGCGCATTCGCGGCGCGGACGTAGCGATGCTGATTCAACGGAATGTCGAAATACGTCAGCGCCGGATTCCCGGAGACGTTCAGTGCCGAGACGGGCCCGATCACCTGCCGGTTGGTCACCACCGTGACGTTCGTCCAGTACGAGCTGGATACCACCTCGGGCTTCCACAAGAAATTCAGGTTCGTGGTCGCAGCACCATACGTTTGCACCGCCGCCACCCCGAAGTAGTTCGACACCGCTACCAGGTCCGCAGCGCCCGGAAATGTGTAGAGGCCGGGATACTCCGCCGGCAGCGGCGTGTACACCGCCGCCGAGAAGCCGGTCGTGGTCACGGAGTTCAGCGTGGCGCGATACTGATCGTCGGCATTCGCATCGGCCACTTGCAGGCCGAGCGTGACGACTGGCGGCGTGGCGAAGGGTTGCGCAAAGCTGACGTTGAACGGCACGCGGTGGATTGAAATCTCCGCCTTGTTCGAGATGGACAGCCGGCCAGATTGATACGGCTTGCTCAACTCCGACGGCTCGATGGTGGAGCCCAGCCGCGTGACGTTGGCCGACAGGCGCGCATCGTCGAGCGTGCCGTACT
>CAYQWK010000136.1:0-14368 GCA_964420805.1 uncultured Bifidobacteriaceae bacterium
CTGCCCGCCACCATTCTTTCGCGCTGCCAGCGGTTCGACCTCCGGCGCGTGCCGATCAAGCTGATCTCCGACCACCTCGCCTTCATCGCCAAGCAGGAGGGCGTGGAGATTGACGCAGCGGCCCTGTTCGCCATCGCGCGCGGCGCCGACGGCGGCATGCGCGACGCGGAGTCAGCGCTGGACCAGTTGATCAGCTTCTGCGGAAACAAGATCGTCGAGACGGACGTGCTCTCGATGTTCGGCCTGACCTCGCAGGGACAGTTACTCTCGCTGACCTCGGCGCTGCTCAATGGCGACGTCGAGACCGCGCTGCGCGAATTCAACGACCTGACCAAACACGGCAAGGAACTGGGTCGATTTCTCGCCGACCTGCTGCACCATTTCCGGAACCTGCTGCTCTTCCAGGTTTCGAAGGGGGACTTGCGATTGATCGAAGTTTCGGAGGCCGAGGCCGCCACACTGGCCGGGCAGGCGAAACTCGCCACCACCGACGCCATCACGCGCATGATGGAGGTCTTGACCGCGACCGAAACTGGCCTTCGTGACGCCGCCTCGCGGAAGATTTTCATCGAGGTGGCCCTGATCAAGGCCATCGACGCGCGGAATGCCGTGAGCATTGACGCGGTGCTGAAGCGGCTGAATGACCTGCGCGGAGACGCCGGCACGCCGGCCTCCGGACCGGGCACCCAGACGCCTGTGGCGCGTCCGCAGGCTTCGGCTGCGCCTCGCGCGCCCGCACCAGCGCCAGCGCCAGCGCCAGCGCCATCGGCACCACGGCCCGAGCCTGCCGCGTTGCGCGAAGCCCCGACGCCTTTGGCATCGGCGCCGGTCGCGGCGGGAGAGATTGACCTGGTCGCGCTTTGGCCGCGCTTGGTTGAGGCAATTGGCCGCGCCAGCCCTTTCGCGCGCAGCTACTTTCTCGAGGCTCACCCGGTGTCATTCGTGAAAAACGTTTTCACCGTCGGCTTCGACCCCGAATTCGCCGACCACATCGCGATGGTGGACAACGCGAAGAATCACACGTTGATCTCCACCAAGCTCGCCGAACTGGGTATCCACGGCGCACAGGTGAAGATCATCAAGGCGGAGCGACCGGATGCGTTCAACCCGCCCGTGCCGGCGGAATCCGCCCCGGAACCACCACCGGTTACCGCGCCCGCGCCAGCAGCGGCTTCGTCAGCCGCCAGGCCCGCCACACCGGCGGCCCCGGCCGCAGCTAAAGCAACGCCCAAACCCGTGGCGCTTGACCCTGCGGAGTTCAAGAACGACCCGCTGATCAAGAAGGCGCTCGAAGTTTTCAAAGGCACAATCGTGGAAGTCCGCGGTTGATCGGCCGAAATCGTAACCAGCAACTCCCAACCCACATGTCCAGCATTGGAAAACTGATGAAGCAGGCTGCACGGATGCAGCAGCAAATGGAACAAACCCAGACCGCATTGGCGAGCCGCACCGTCGAGGCAACCAGCGGCGGCGGAGCCGTGAAAGTCACCGCCCGCTGCGATAACACGATCGCCTCGATCAAGATCGATCCCGCCGCCATCAACCCGCAGGACGCACAATTGCTCGAGGACATGCTGGTGACAGCCGTGAACCAGGCGCTCACCCAGGCAAAGGATGTCTCCAACGCCGAGATGGGCCGCATCACGCAGGGCTTCAACCTGCCAGGCATGATGTGATCCGCGCCGCGCGCCGCCATCCGTGCCATCCCTTCCTGAACCGATCCTCACGCTGATCGCCGCGCTGGGGAAACTACCCGGCATCGGGCCGCGTTCCGCCGAGCGCATCGCCCTGCACCTCGTGCAAAGCGACGCCGCTGGCGTCCGGCAGATCGCCGACGCCATGACCACCGCGCGCGAGCGCATCCGCCTCTGCTCCGTGTGCGGCGCGCTCACGGAGAAGAACCCGTGCGCCATCTGCGAGGATCCAAGGCGGGA
Source organism: uncultured Bifidobacteriaceae bacterium (assembly GCA_964420805.1). Lineage (GTDB taxonomy): Bacteria > Verrucomicrobiota > Verrucomicrobiia > Limisphaerales > SIBH01 > JANNGC01. Next base: position 1,935 of record CAYQWK010000136.1, read on the forward strand.
CGCCACGTTGCTGTGCGTGGTGGAACGGCCCACGGATGTCCTCTCGCTCGAGAAAGGCGGCTCGTTTCACGGGAAATACCACGTGCTGGGCGGAAAACTCTCGCCGGTCAACGGCGTGGGGCCGGAGGACTTGCGGGTGGCGGAACTGGAACAACGCCTCGGCACCGAGCCGGTCCACGAAGTGGTCGTGGCGTTGCCCACGGATGTGGAGGGCGACGCGACAAGCTTCTATCTCGCCAAACAACTCGCACCGCGCGGGGTGAAGGTGACGCGCATCGCGCACGGCCTGCCGGCGGGCAGCGGGCTGGATTTCGCGGACGACCTGACGCTGGCCCGCGCCATGGAAGGCCGGAGGGAATTGAGTTGAAGCCGCAAGCCATCGTCTTCGATCTTGGCAAGGTGCTGGTGGATTTCGATTACGGCATCGCCGCCAGCCGTCTCGCCGCGCGCTCGGCGAATAGCGCCGGGGAAATCCGCGCCCTCATTGACCAGTCCCCGCTGCTGCACCGTTACGAAGGCGGCGGAATGACCACGGCGGAGTTCTTCGCCGCGGTGCGCGAAGGCACCGGCTTCGCGGGAACGTTCGAGGAGTTCGCCGCGCCGTTCGCCGACATTTTCACGGAGATTCCCGGGATGATCGCGCTGCACGACGAGCTTCAGGCGCGGGGCTTACCGACGTTCATTCTCTCGAACACCAACGACATCGCCATCACGCACGTGCGGCGGCGGTTCCCGTTCTTCAACCGCGTGACGGGCCATGTGCTTTCCTACGAGCAGGCGGCGCTGAAACCGCACCGGGAAATTTACGAAATCACCGAGCGGATCACCGGCCGCCGCGGCGCGGAATTACTCTTCATCGACGACCGGCTGGAGAACGTGGAGGCTGCGGCGGCGCGAGGTTGGCAGACCATCTGCCACGTGGACACCATGGAAACGCGGCGCGCGGTCGAGCAATTGCTCGCCTAACGCGGTCACTGCTTGAGCAGCGGCAGCGCGTAGCGGTCGTCATCCCAGGCCAACAGGCGTTCGGACAGGTCGTTGAGTGCCAGGCGCGCGGCGGAGAAGCGGTCGGCCAGCGTATCGAACACACCGGAAAGCTCATAACGCTGCGCCAGGCGGTGATCGCTGGCCGCGCGGAAGTTGATCCGGCCGATGCCTTCAAAGTAGCGCAAATCCGGAAAGCCGCGTTTCTCCGCACGCACACGGATGCGGCCCGGAAAAAGACCAGTGAAAAACAACGCGTAGCTGCCTATGTACGCGCGCAGTTCGAAGCCACGGCGGTCGTCCGCGTCGCGCAACGCGAGCAGCATCTCGAAGAAATAATCGAGCGGGCGGTCCTGGCCCGGAACGCGGCATTGCGAGCGTTCCAAACTGGAGAACTCGGCGAGAATCTCCGCAACGTAGTCCGCCACAACGCGGTCCTCGATGCCGTTCTTGCGGAGGACATTCCGCACCAGGATGTAGAAATAGAAATGTGCCGAGACGGTCAGGCAGCCGCGGTGTTCGAGGACGGCACGGAAGAGCATCTCGTCGTCAAGAATCAGGTCACGGCTTTCCGGGTCAGCAAGCAGGCGCGTGACACAATCCGCGTCCCCGGCTCTCTGCCCGAGCGTACGCACAACGAAATCGATGTCACCAGCGGTGAACTGAACACGGCAGTTGGGTTGAATCAGTATCATAATCGCTTTCCAAGCCGGCCTGAGACAGCAATTCAAGTTCCTGGCTGGAACATCGGCCGGCAAAGCGTCGCGCTGGAGCATAATTCACGCGGCTGGTTGTTCCTTTTGGCCGGGCTGCGCAAAAAGGTTCACCGGATGACGTTGGAACGCAACCTCAAGGCTGAAGGCGGACCTCGATTCGCGGATGCCCCGTTGCAAAGCAGGGCCGAAAAAGATGGCTGGCTGGCTCCGAGTCCCGCCCGGCGTGCCATCCGGTGAGGCGGAACTTTAGTTCACGGCTTCGGAACGAGGGTGAGAGCGTTTTTGAAGGCGTTGGTGTCGGACGCGAAACGCCCGACGAATTTCTGCAACTCGGCGGTGGGCGCGTTCAGGATGACTTCGCTGTCGCGGCGGACGTGCGCGACCAGATTTGGTTCAGCCTTCAATTGCTTGTCCAGCCACTCTGGGTCGAGGAACACAAGATCGAGGTTTTTCCCGCGCTTCTCGACCTTGAAGAAGCTGTAGGCGGAGACGAGATGCGCCGAGGCGAAGTCATTGAGGCGGTCCTCCAAGGTCGTGTCTTCGACCATGGCGGCGAGGAAGACATTGGTGCCAATGCGACCGACGCCGGCGAGAAACGTGGCTGACCGCTTCTTCGCATCCACATGGGTCAGACGATACATCCGTCCGGTCGAGACGAACGTCCACGAATTGTCGTCGCGCCCATCCTGCGACCACGTGCCGACGATGTCGGAATACCGGACAAGTTCCTGCTCGGTGAAAAGCGGATGCAACGAGCGCACGAAGCAGCCAGCCAGCCAAACGGCGGCGAAGGCAAGAATCCCGAACAGCAGTTTCGTTTTCATGAGGTCGAGAATATCCCCCGGTTGCGACCGGTTGTGAATTGAAACTTGGCAGGGAAGATGCGCTACACTGAATCCATGGAAACAAAAGGAATCGATCCCGTGCTGCATATCCTGCAAGCGAGCATCTCTCCGGTGGCGATGATCTCCGGCACCGGCTTGCTGTTGCTCACGCTGACGAACCGTTTCGGCCGCGTGGCGGACCGGTTGCGAGAGTTTGCGAGCGAACGTACCGCGGGGCGGGCTACACCCGCCACGGAGGGGCAGGTGCAGATATTTCACCGTCGCGCGCGGCTGATCCGGTCGGCCATCACCGCATCAGTGGGTTGCATGCTGTTCGCCGGACTGATGGTGGTGCTGCTCTTCGCGATGTCGGTCTTTGACTTAAACGCGGGCTGGCTTGTGCTGGTGCTCTTCGCGGTGAGCATGATCTTCCTGATCGCCTCGCTCGCGTTCTTCCTGCGCGACACGCAACTCTCGCTGCTGGCGGTCGAGGAAGAACTTCACGCCAGCCGGATTGTGACAACGCGCTAAACGGGAAGCATCTTGCCGCTGGGCGCGGCGGTCATTAGACATGCGCCATGCTTTTGTGGCGCGAGAAACTGCCCGATGACTGGCTGCCGAAGGTGCTCGGCCACCTTCCTGAAGTGCTGGTGGACCACGCGCATCTCGAACGCAAGGCGGCAACCAGCGCGCTGAACCTGGAGAAATACCGCGACCTGTTCGGCCGCGTGCATGAACTCAACGCCATCGCCATCGAGGAACTCCAGCATTTCGAATTGGTGCTGCGGCTGCTGAAGAAGCGCGGGATCCCGTTCTCGCAAGCCCAGCCGAGCCCGTGGATCGGCGGCATGATGCGGGCGTTGCGCAACGGAACGCGCCAGCAGGTCATCGATCATTTGATCGTCTGCTCACTCATCGAAGGGCGGAGTTGCGAGAAATTCCAAATCCTCTCCGCCGCGCTGGCGGACCGCGATGCTGAATTGTCCCTGTTTTACGGAAGCCTCGTCGAGTCGGAGGGAAACCACTACGCGACCTACATTCTCATGGCGCGGGAGATCAACGACGCAGAAACCGACCGGCGCCTGGACTTCTTCCTCGACCTCGACGCGAAATTGATCCACGAACCCAATACGATGCCCATTCTGCATTGAATTCGGACGGGGCGTTCAACCGCGAACGACGCCGGATTTCGGACCTCCAATTACCAAAATGCTCGACCGAGTTGCCGCGATGAGGTTAGGCGGGATTGTCCGAAGAGAAACACCGATCCCGGAACTTGCGATCGGTGGCGGAGAGAGGGGGATTCGAACCCCCGATACGATTTTACTCGTATAACGGTTTAGCAAACCGCCGCTTTCGGCCACTCAGCCATCTCTCCGTTGCACCTGCGGCGGACTTGGTAACGGGCCGACAGGCGCGTGGCAATGGAAATCACCGCCGGAGCCACGAGCAAAGCAAACCAGCGGCCCGTGGTCCGGCGGCGGTTGATTCACTTCTTGAAGAACAGGCCGTTCTTGCGGACGAAGTACTTCTTGCCTTCCTTTCCGTAAAGGTATGCACCCACCGAGTTGACGGGCTTGCTGCTCTTAAAGACGAACCCCTGTTTGAGCATGGAGGACACAATGTCCTGAATGCCAACTGCCTTTGGTTTAATGGCGATGGTAACCGCATCGCGCATGGTCAGGCGCGGCGCAGCAGCCGCAGCAGCCTCGGGCGGACGACCGGGTTTGGCAGCAGGCTTGCCAGGCGGGCGCCCGCGCTTTTTCGATGCCTTTGCCGGGGCGGGAGCTGGCACCGGTGCTCCGCCCACCAAGGCGGGCGGAGCGACCTTTCTCGGCCGGCCAGGCCCACGACGGACTGGCGGGGCGGCAAGGACCGCAGCGGGAGCCGGCGAAGAGTCCATGCCCAACGCTGCCTCAATCTCGCGCAATCGTTTCTGAATCTTTGACCGTTCCTCGACAAGCGCCAAACGCATAGCGAGAAACTTCTGTAGGGAATCAATGTTTTTTGGCATAATTGCTATGGGCGTCAAATTGAGCCGCAGCGCATGGCAAAGCAACATTAGATTTTGTAACAGAGTCCGCCGCCCTTCCACCAACCAACAGCACCTCCACCGCAAACGCATAGGCCGGTATTTCCTCTATGTCCGGTGTTTCATCCACTCGCCCCCGGCCCGCTTTCCGTGCGCACCCCGGTCTTACGATGTCCGTTTGGCCTTAAGTCGCGCGACCAGTTTGAGCGCGCCACGCCGCAACGCCCCGCGCTCCTCTCCCGACAGCCCGGCGGGATCGAAGCGATACCGGCAATGCAACCGGACCAGCGGGCCTAGTTCCGCCGTCTGCACTTGCTCCGAAACTCGGCGTGACCAGTGGCCCCAGCTTTCATGCGCGCGCCTTCCCAGGCCATGCCCGGCCAGCGCGCGTTCCAACTCGTAGAACTCCGAGTCCAGCCCCGGCCAGGCGCGCGCCGCAGCCGCGCCACCGCGCCGCGTGCGCATCTGCCGCCATTGCTTGCGCCAGAGGAAACTCGCGATTGCGAGGAGCAGCAGAGGCAGTGGAATCCATAGCAAGAACCTCCGCCACTCCGAGGTGCCCCAGCGCCATTTCGAGAACTGAAACCACAGGTCCGAAAAGAAATCCCTGATCGGCCGGATAAACGAGGACGTGTGCAGGGCTTCGATCGAATTCCATCCGGCCGGCGTGGTGTCGAAGTCCTGCCACACACCGTCAAGATAGACCAGCGTCCAGGCATGCGCGTGGCGCTCGCGGACAACCCATTTCCGCCCCGCGCCCTCCTGCACTGAGAAGCCGACCGCATAACGCGCCGGCACTCCGGCATGGCGCAGCAATAACGCCGCGGAAGTGGCGAAGTACTCGCAATGGCCCGCCCGCTCCTTGAGCAGGAAGCGCGTCAATGCCGTCTCATTCGTGCGTCGGACATGGCTCCCGGTCAGCCAACTCGAATAGTTGAAGTGCTTCTGGAAATGCACGGCCACGCGGCGCATCGCCTCGCGGGGCGGCATACCCGGTTCCAGCCCAAGCTCCCGCGCAACCTGTTGCACGCCTGGTTCCTCATCCTCGAACGGCACCAGATCCGCCTCCTGGGGCGGGCCGTCGATAGTCGCCCCGCGCTCGTCGTAATGAACGTCATAGAGCGCCAGGCCCGGCGCGCCCTTGGTCCGCAGCACGCCCAGGCTGTTGCGTTCGAGCAGTTCCGTCGGCAGGCGGTCGATCTCGGACACGCCCGTCGGTGCCGGTAGCACGCCGCCGCCACCCGGCAGGTAACACGCGACATTCACCGCGCGGCGGGATTTCTTTCCCGGCAGCAAGGGCCAGTGCAAGGCGTTGGTCAGGTCGTTGAACACAGTGGTGAAGTCCTTGTTCGTGTTCGCCCAGACGGAGGAGCGATAGGCGTTGTAGCTCGCCTCGCGCAGCAGTTCCGGTGGCGGCTGCCCGTCGGTGCGCAAGCGCAACACGATGCTGTCCGACATCTTCAAGCGGCCGATCATCCCTATGGCCGTGCGTGTCTGTCGCGTATCATGGGCCAGACCGCCTACGCGTGTGAACCAGAGCACGTTCATCTCCTCAAGCGCGCGTTGCGCCCGCCAGATTCCGCGTTGGGCGCCGTAGCCCGCCGTCAGCACTGCAAGCAGCACCATCGCCCAGACGGTCAGGGAAAACCGCCGCTCCCGCCCACACCAAAAAGCCCAGCCCATCACCGCGCACAGCCCCGCGTAGAAGTACCATCCCTCGACCTTGGCCGTGCCAGCCGCCAGCAACGTGACCGCGAAATACGGAAAGGCGACATTCACACGTTGCTCGTCGTGCGGCGAGCGCGTCGCGCGCCGCTTGCGCATGAACCATGAGAAGGTCGAGACCTCGATCGTCTGCTCCGTGCTGAACAACGCCGCCAGGACAAATGGCGCGAACAGCATCGGAAACCACTGAAACCACACCAGAGCCGCGCGGCCTCTCTCCGCGATGGCCTCCGGCCGGCGACCCGCGTCCACGAAGAAGTCATTCAACGAAATGCTGCCCTCGTTGACGTAGAGATAAACCGCCGCGCCGAGGAACAGGATCGTCGTGATATTCCACAACCGGTCGAAGTCCGCCTGCGAAAAACTCCAACGCGCCTTTATGACCCGCGGCGCCTCGCACAATGCCGCCAGCAGCGCACCCGCGCCGGGCAGGCCGGTCTGCCAACCCCAGAAGGCCAGCGCCGCGCCCAGTAAAAAAGGTGGCGTCGTCATGCGACCGTTCGAGAAACGTCGAATGAAAGTCCGACGCCGCGAAGCGCGACGCCTTCGTCATTCGTCATTCGACCCTGGCATTTCGTGTTCATTTTCCCAACGCGGCCAACCCTTCCGCCACCTTGCCAACGACCAATTCGTGCAGATCGCCGCCCGCGTCACCGGCCGCCGCCGCGTCGAGAGGCGGGGCGCCGGCCTCACGCACCAGCAGCACCAGGAGCGGCACACCCAGCGCCCGCAACGAACGCACCAGTTTCCGTCGCTCGTCGTTCCACTCAACGAAAATGCAGATGCAGCCGCTCACGCCCTCGCTGTGCTCGATGACGAGCTTTTGCAGCGCGGCGAACCCATGATCCATGCAGGTTTGCACCGAGGCGAGAACCTCCAGCATCTGGTCCGCGTGCGCCACGCCGCGGCCGATGGTGAACGAATAGGCCTCCGGCCCGACGAAGAGCAGATCGAGCAACGATTCTTGCGTGTCGATGGTGCAGGCGAACGACGCCGCGACGGACACCGCCTCCTCGAACACCGCCACGTTGTCCGGCTCGGTGAATGTGTCGAGAATCAGTGCGTGCCGGACAAAAAACTCGTCCTGAAATTCCTTCACCACCGGCTCGCCGCGCTTGGCCCAGCTCCGCCAATGGATGTGCCGCAACGGATCGCCCTGCCGGTAGTCGCGCAGCGAGACAAATTCCTCCGACTCGCCAATGCTAGATGCAAACGCCACGCCGCCTTGCTGGTAACGCGCCGCCCCCGGCAACGTGATGGCCGGCAGCGGATAACGCCTGGGCAGGATCGTTACCGTGGCTGGCGCAGCCACGCTGCTGAACGCGCGAAACAGGCCCAGAGGATCAGGCCGCGTCACCGACAGACCGCGGAACCGCAGCACACCGCGCCGCCAGGGAATGAGCTGGAGTTGCGCGTCGCCGCCCGCGCCCGGCGCCAGTACAGGCAACGGCCGCGGTTTCGGCGCACCCAACCGGCGCGGCAACGTGGTGGTGCTCACCCGGAAACTCTTCCGCCGCGAAGTGCTGGCTGTCTCGCGCCGGAACTCGTCGAACGTCGGCCGTGGATCGGCAAGGTCGTCGAAAACATGCAATCCGGCCTGCGCCACCCGGGTCAGGTTGGTCACGAGAACGCGATAAACCAGCGGCTGGCCCACGGTCCCGAACCGCGGCAACAACCGTTCCGCCGAGAACCGCATCCGGAAGAACGGCGCGGCGGCCATGGACGCCAGCAAACAGCAGAACAACAGGCCGAACACCTGGTAACCCGCAGACTGCTCCGTGTCGGTAGCCATGCCCCCGGTGAGCAACAATCCGACGGCCGCCAGCATTCCGCCGTGGGTCAACCGCCGCCGCGACCAATGGTTGAGCGACGACACGGCGCGGTACACTCGATAAGCCAGCCGGGCGAACACGCCGCGACGTTCGGCGATGCCACGAAGAAAAGCGAGTCCGGGCCGCGCACGCGCCTCGTCGCCCGTACTTCCCGAAGTTGCGGTCGGATTCCAGCCAGGCCGGACACTTCTTCGACCGTGCAAAGTTGTCGCCATCCGCGCCCCGCTTTCCGCAACATCCCGACCCGTGAGCACCACTCCGCCACTGATTTCCGCAAACGACCTGACGCTGGCCTTCGGGCATCAGCGCCTTCTCGACGGCGTAACCGTGGCCGTCGCGCCCGGCGAGAAGGTCGGCCTCGTGGGCCGCAACGGCTGTGGAAAGACCAGCCTGCTGAAGATTCTCGCCGGCGACACGACCGCCGACGCGGGCCAAATCACCCGGCGGCGCGGCATGCGTGCGGGATATCTGCCGCAGGAATTCGAGTTGGATGGCGCGCGCACAGTCCGCGAGAATATTGAGGCTGGCGCGGCGGACTTGCTGGGCTGGCTGCGCCGTTACGAAAAGGGCGAGGGCAGCGAGGCAGAACTCGGCGCGTTGCTCCACAACATCGAACACGCCGATGGTTGGAATCTCGAAACGCGCATCCGCACCGAGGCCGCCGCACTGGGTGTGCCACCGCTCGACGCAATGGTTGGACCGCTCTCCGGCGGCGAGAAACGGCGCGTGGCGATTTGCCGCGCGCTGGCGGCGCAGCCGGATTTGCTGCTGCTGGACGAGCCGACGAACCATCTTGATGCCGAGACGATCCTCTGGCTTGAAGGATTTCTGCGCGAGTACCAGGGCGCGGTCATCTTCGTGACGCATGACCGCTACTTCCTCGACAACATCGCCACGCGCATTGTCGAACTGGCCGACGGCCGCGCGTTTTCGCATCCCGGCAATTACACCGCCTACCTGGAGTCCAAGGCCGTGCGCCAGCAGATCACCGAGCAGTCCGAGCGCCGCCGGCAGCGTTTCCTGAAGGTCGAGCTGGAATGGGTCCGCTCCGGCGCGCGCGCCCAGCGGACCAAGGCGCAGCACCGGATGCGCCTCTACTACGATGTCGCCGGACAGGAGGCCCCCCCCGAGGAGCGCGAGATGGACCTGCTGATCCCGCCGCCGCCCGAAATGGGAAACTCCATGGTCGATCTGGAAAACGCCGGCGCGAGTTGGGGTGAAGGCGACGGCCGGCACTGGCTGTTCCGGCATCTCGACCTTGTGCTCAAGCCCGGCCAATGCACCGGTGTCGTGGGCCGCAACGGCGTGGGCAAGACGACCTTGCTGCGGATTTGCATGGGTGATCTGCGGCCCAACGAAGGCACGGTGAAAATTGGCCGCCTGACAAAAATCAACTACGTGGACCAGGCCCGGATGCAGCTCGACCCGTCGAAAAACGTCATGGAGCAGGTCGCGGACGGCGGCGAGACCGTCCTCTTTGGAGAGGAGCGGATGAGCGCGCGGGCATATTTGCGGCGTTTCCTCTTTGCCGACGACCGCGCGCTGGAGCCGATCAGCAAACTCTCCGGCGGCGAGCGCGCCCGCCTGATGCTCGCCCGCGTGCTCAAACGCGGCGGCAACCTGCTCGTGCTTGACGAGCCAACCACTGATTTGGATTTGCCGAGCCTCCGGATGCTTGAGGAGGCACTGGTGGATTTCGAAGGCAGCGTGCTGGTGGTCAGCCACGACCGCTACTTCCTCGACCGCATCTGCGACCAGGTCGTGGCGTTTGAGGATTCAGGAATCTTCGTCCAACCAGGCAGCTATTCCTATTATCTGGAGAAACGCCGGGAGCGCGACGCCGCGACCGCCGCGCGCCGGGCGGTGTACCGCCGCGAGGACTTCAAGTCCGTCGAACCCGCCGCACCCAAGCCGGCACGCCCGCGCAAAATCAGCTACAAGGAACAGCGCGAACTGGACGGGATGGAAACCGTGATCCTCGAAACCGAGGAACGGGTCGCCGCGCTGGAAGCGACTTTGAACGACGCGAATTTTTACGCCACCCGCGCGGCCGAAGCTCCGAAGATCATCGCCGACCTCGACGCCCTGCGCGCCGAAGTCGCCCGCCTTTACGCCCGCTGGGCGGAACTGGAGGCGATACCCAAGCAGTAAAGCAAACGGGCGCTGACCAGCGAAGTGATCAGCGCCCGATGAACAGGAAAGGTCCGAGGCTACTTGTTCTTCAACTGGAAGATCGCGTCCTGAGCATCTTTCTGCACGGCGGGGTCGGCGTGCTTCAGCAACGGCTCGATCGTGGGAATGAGATCCTTGGTCCCGAGGGCGGCCAGCGTGCGGATGGCGTCACGGACGACGTTGCGCGTGGCGTGGTTCAGGAGCGGTGTGATGTCCTTGATCGTGCCGGCCGCGTTGAGTCCGCGCAGTGCCTTGAGCGCATCCATCACTTCCTGCGCATCGCTGGCCTTGAACATGGCGACAATGGCCTTGAGGTCGTTGTCATCAACCGGCGCGTGCAGGATGCCGAGTACGCGGGCGGCCTTGCGGCGGACCTTGGCGCGATCGTCGGTGAGGAGCTTTCGCATCTTGGGAAACGCGTTCGTGCTGGTGGGATACTCCTTCTCCAATTTTTGCAGAGCCTCAGTGACCAACTCGGGTTTCGGAGAATCGAGCGCGGCGATCAATTTGTCTTCGCTGGTCGAGGCGGCGCGAAGATTCCCAATGCTGAAGGCCAGACCGGTCAGCAGCACGGCTACAAGGGCGGAACGGAGCGATATTTTCATGTCATTTTCCTTTCGGTGCGCGAGCGTAGCGCGGACCGCCGGGGTGTCAACGCGGGCGTTCCGATCAACTTGCCGCTTTTCACTTTCGCGCCGAAGTCTAGGCTGGCCCACACAACAGCAACACAACACGAGATTACAAAACATGGCTTCTTCTCTTTCCAACAAATGGGTTCTCATCACGGGGGCCTCGAGCGGTTTTGGCGCGGCCACGGCCGTGGTTTTTGCGCGGCAGGGCGCGCGGCTGATCCTCGGCGCGCGGCGCGCAGACCGGCTCGAACAGGTTGCGCAACAGGCGCGTAAGGCCGGCTCGCCCGCCGCGCATGTCCACGCGCTGGATGTCGCGTCCACGGAAAGCGTGGAGGCGTTCATGGCGTGGGCGCGTGGATTGACCGGCCAGCTCGATGTGCTGGTCAACAACGCCGGTGGCGCAAAGGGTGCGGACAAGCTCGCGGATGCGAAGGATGAGGACTGGGAATTCATGATGCAGACGAACGTCCTTGGGGTGCTGCGCATGACGCGCGCGGCGCTGCCGTTGATGGTCAGTAATCCAGGTAGCACGATCATCAACATCGGGTCCATCGCCGGCCGGACGGCCTACGAGGGCGGCACGGCGTATTGCGCGGCCAAGGCGGGCGAGCTGCAGATCACCCGTGCGTTGCGCCTGGAGTTGTGCGGTACCGGCGTGCGCGTGGCGACGGTGGATCCGGGGTTTGCAGAAACGGAGTTCGCCCTGGTGCGCTTCAAAGGCGATGCGGCGCGGGCAAAGAAGGTCTATGAAGGCATGTTCCCGTTGACGGCTGAGGACGTGGCGGAGGCAATCTTGTGGGTGGCGAGCCGCCCGCCGCATGTTTGCATCGACGAGATGGTGCTCAAGCCGACGGATCAGGCGCAGGTTTACAAGATTCACCGGCGGACGGGGTGAGTTGGAGGTTTCTCTTTCGAACCAGCCGCGGTAATTCGTGCCGCGTTAAAAAGAAGCGTGGCCAGGTTTTACCCTGGCCTCGCCGAATGTTCCCGGTTTCTTCACGCACCCCGTGCTTGCGCGCGGGCTGCGTCCTTGTCGGGAGATTGCTTAGTAGTCCATTCCGCCCATGCCGCCGTGGTCATGGCCGCCGCCGGGCGCGGCCTTCTTCTCCTTCTCCGGGGCCTCGGTGATGAGGCACTCGGTGGTGAGGAGCAGGCCCGCGATGGAGCTGGCGTTCTGGAGGGCGCTGCGGGTGACCTTCTTCGGGTCCACCACGCCGGCCTTAACGAGGTCTTCATACGCGCCGGTGGCGACGTTGTAACCGTCGTTGCCCTTGCGCTTCTTCACTTCCTGCACGATGACGGAGCCTTCCACGCCCGCGTTGTTGGCGAGGGTGCGGAGCGGGGACTCGACCGCGCGGCGGACGATGTCCACGCCGATCTGCTCGTCGGCATCGGTAAGCTTGAGGTTCTCGATGGCCGGGAGGCAGCGAATCAGGGCAACGCCACCGCCATGGACGATGCCTTCTTCGTCGGCGGCACGAGTGGCGTGCAGTGCGTCTTCGACACGGGCCTTCTTC
>CAYQWK010000137.1:0-14319 GCA_964420805.1 uncultured Bifidobacteriaceae bacterium
TGAATGGGTTGCGTGGATGGCGGTATCCTCAATGTTTCCGGCCGTGAGACGGCGTTTGAAAAAAAAGCCTCCGAAGGGAAAAAACTTATTGCACCCAAAAAGGTCACTGATATATTCCGCGCTCCTTTCCGGGAACGGGAAGGGCAGCATTAATCGGCAGGCCGATAACCGACGACCCCACTGGGCGCGGGATTGATGGTCTGACTGCTCCAAGCTGGACTTGGTAAAGTTTTGATTTTTATGCCAGTTAAAACATTTAGACCGCTCACGCCGTCAACGCGATACATCACGATCGCGGATTACAGCGACGTCACAAAGACGACGCCGGAGAAGAGCCTCGTCGAGATTCGCAAGAAGACCGGCGGTCGCAATCATTACGGCCGCATGACGGCCCGTGGCATCGGCGGCGGGCACAAGCAGAAGATTCGGATCGTGGATTTCAAACGCGCCAAGCAAGGCGTCGAAGCCACGGTTGCGGCCATCGAATACGATCCGATTCGTACCGCGAGATTGGCGCTGCTCCAGTATACCGACGGCGAGAAGGCTTACATTATCGCTCCGGCCGGACTTAAGGTTGGCGCGAAGATTTCAAGCGGGCCGTCGGCTGCCCCTGAAATCGGTAACTGCCTGCCGTTGAGCGCGATTCCGGTCGGCATCGCCATTCATAACATCGAGTTGAACCCCGGCCGCGGCGGCCAAATTGTGCGCAGCGCGGGTTCCGCGGCCACGCTAATGTCGCGCGACGCGGGCTACGCGCAGATTCGTCTGCCCTCTGGGGAAATCCGCAAGATTCACGAGACCTGCTACGCGACAATCGGCCAGGTGGGCAACATTGAGCATGAGAATGTTGTGCTTGGCAAAGCTGGCCGCTCGCGTCACCGCGGCATCCGCCCGATCAACCGCGGCGTGTCCCGCAATCCGGTCGATCACCCCAACGGTGGCGGTGCAGGCAAGTCGAAGTCTGGCGGCGGTTGGCAGCAGTTGACCTCTCCGTGGGGTGTGCTGGCCAAGGGATACCGCACCCGCCACAAGCGGAAATACTCGAACCGGTTCATTGTCGTTCGTCGCGACGGCCGCCCGATGAAGCAACGCTAAAGAGAATTTGAAGTATGGGTCGCTCGATTAAAAAAGGTCCGTTCATCGACCACCATTTGATGGACAAGATTGTGAAGGCCAAGGAGGCGAAGTCCAAGGCTCCCATTAAAACATGGTCGCGGCGTTCGATGATCACGCCCGATTTTGTGGGTCTCACCTTCAATGTCCACAACGGCAAGGTGTTCAATCCGGTCTTCGTGACCGAGAACATGGTCGGGCACCGGCTCGGCGAGTTTTCCCTGACGCGCACGTTCAAGAAGCACGGTGCGCATACGGCCAAGGCGGAGGCGAAATAGTCCATGCAAGTTCAAGCCATCACCAAAAACGTCCGCATGTCGGCGCAGAAGATGCGCGAGACGGTGCGGCAAATCCAGGGTTTGCCCGCACTCAAGGCGCAGGCGGTACTCGCTTTCGTGCCCCGCAAATCGGCGCGCGTCGTTGCGAAGACGCTCAAGAGCGCCATCGCCAATGCGGAGAACAACAACGGCGCCAATCCCGAGAACCTCAAGGTCAAGGAGGCAGTTGCCCAGACGGCTACGTCCTTCAAGCGGTTTACTCCAAAGGCCCGCGGTTCGGCCGGTCCGATCATTAAGCGCAGTTGCCACGTGAAGATCGTAGTTTCAGACGAGTAAGATATGGGTCAAAAAACAAATCCAGTTGGTCTGCGTATCGCCGTCAACAAGGACTGGCGGTCGAAGTGGTACTCCCAGAAGAAGGATTTCGGCAAGCTCCTCGCCGAGGATCGCCTGCTTCGCGGCATCTTGAAGAAGAAGCTCGAGAGCGCCTCGGTGCCCAAGATCCTGATTGAGCGCGCCGCCAATCGGTGCCGCATCACAATTTTGACTGCCCGGCCCGGCGTTGTTATTGGCCGCAAAGGCTCTGAGATCGACAAGATCAAGGAAGAGCTGTCCAAGATGACCGGCAAGGAAATCTACGTGGACATTCAGGAGGTTAAGCAACCCGAGACCGACGCTCAGCTTGTGGCTGAGAATGTTGCGCTCCAGCTCGAGCGCCGTGTCTCCTTCCGCCGCGCGATGAAGAAGGCCATTCAAACGGCGATGGATTTCGGCGCCGAAGGCGTGCGTATTCGTTGCGCTGGGCGCCTCGGTGGCGCAGAACTCGCGCGTGTCGAACAATACATGGAAGGTCGCGTGCCGCTGCACACGCTGCGCGCCAACATCGACTACGGTTTCGCTGAAGCCCACACGGTTTATGGAAAGCTCGGCATCAAGTGTTGGGTTTGCAAAGGTGAGGCCACTAAAAAGGAACAGAAGCGCCAGGAACGTCCGGCCCGCCCAATAGAGCCGACGGCTCCTGCGGCGCAGCCCGCTGCTTGAACGGCGGTTGAACCAGGAACTGAGAGGAATTTGATATGCCATTGATGCCCGCAAGAGTGAAGTACCGCAAAATGCACCGCGGAAACCGCGCCGGCTTGGCCTCGCGTGGAAATTCCGTCGCTTTTGGTGAGTACGGGCTCATGTCCATGGAGCGCTGCTGGCTGGACACGAAGCAGATTGAGGCGGCGCGTGTTGCGATCAACCGCAACATGAAGCGCCGCGGCAAGGTCTGGATCCGAATTTTCCCGCAGAAATCCTACACCAAGAAGCCGCTCGAAACGCGAATGGGCAAGGGCAAGGGACCGCTGGAGTCCTGGGTCGCCGTGATTCGTCCGGCCAATGTTTTGTTCGAGGTGGACGGCGTGCCGGAGGCCTTGGCCCGCGAGTCGTTGCGTTTGGCCGCCACCAAGCTGCCCATCCGCACCAAGTTCATTTCCCGGCATCGCCACGGTTGATTCATATGAAGTATTCTGAACTGAAAGACATGACGGTGCAGGAGCTTGCGGCCAAGAGCCGTGACCTGCGCCAAGAGATCTTCAACCTGCGCCTTCAGCAGGCTAGCAGCCGCCTTGAGAAGCCCGCCCGCCTGCGCACACTTCGCCGCGACATCGCGCGCGTCGAGACGAAGATTTCCGCGTTGCGGAGCACGGAGACGGCCAAAGCCTGATTGTTGAATTCCCATGACAGACACTGTTGAAACCCAAGTGCAGAGCCGCGGTAACCGGAAGGAACGCGTCGGTGAGGTCATTTCCAGCAAAATGACCAAGACCATCGTGGTGCGCGTCGAGCGTCGCTTTCCCCATCCGCAGTTCCGCAAGGTTGTGACCGCATACTCCAAGTTTTACGCGCACGACGAGAAGAACGAGGCAAAGCCGGGCGACCGCGTGCGCATTCAGGAAACCCGCCCGTTGTCCAAGCTCAAGCGCTGGCGCCTGGTGGAGATTGTTGAACGGGCCGAGCAGATCACTCCGATCGCCGCCGAAGTGAAGTAAGCATTTATGCTGCAGATTCGATCAATTTTGGACGTGGCCGACAACACCGGCGCCAAGCGCGCCGCCGCCATTGGCGTGATTGGCCGGAACCAGATGTATGCCCACGTTGGCGACATCATAAAGGCCCACATCAAGGAAGCCGCTCCGGACGGCACGGTGAAGAAGGGCGAGGTGGTGGACGCGGTCATCGTCCGCACAAAGCAGTCGATCCGCCGCAGTGACGGCTCGTACCTCCGCTTCGACTCGAACGCCATTGTCATCATCGACAAGGAAAACAACCCGCGTGGCACCCGTATTTTCGGCCCCGTGGCCCGGGAACTGCGCGACAAGCGGTTTATGAAGATCATTTCGCTCGCGCCGGAGGTCATCTGAGTATGCAGAAGTTTCACGTCAAGAAGGGCGACGAGGTCGTCATTATCTCCGGGTCAAGCAAGGGCAAGCGCGGCCGCATCATCGAGATCCAGCGCGAGAAGCAGCGCGTCATTGTCGAGGGTGCAGCGATGATCAAGCGCCATGTGCGCAAGAACCAGCAGAACCCGAACGGTGCCATTGTTGAGCGCGAGGGCACCGTGCACATCTCGAACGTCATGAAGGCGGAGCGTTTCGATGCCAGCAAGAAGCGCCAGAAGGTGGAAGCCCCGGCGGCCTGAACGAATTGAAATGCCTGCGGCCAAATCCGCGGGCGCATGAAGAATGAAAGCAAGACTCTACGAAAAGTACGTGAACGAGGTGGTGCCCGCCCTCAAGCTGAAGCGCGGCTACACCAACGTGCATCAGATTCCGCGTATCGAGAAGATCGTGGTGAACATGGGCGTCAGCGCGTCGCTTGAAAAGGGGGCCATCGAAGACGCCGCGAAGGATCTCGCGTTGATCACAGGCCGCAAGGCGGCCGTGAGCAAGTCCCGCCACAGCATTGCGAACTTCAAGCTGCGCGAAGGCCAACCCATCGGCTGCCGCGTCACCCTGCGCCGTGACACCATGTACGAGTTCATGGACCGACTCGTTTCGGCCACGCTGCCGCGCATCCGCGACTTCCGCGGTATCTCGCCCAGATCGTTCGACGGCCGTGGTAATTACTCGCTGGGGCTCCCGGACCAAACCGTGTTTCCAGAGGTCGAGTTGGACAAGATCAAGCGCCATCAGGGCATGGACATCACGTTCGTGACCTCGGCGCAGACGAACGAAGAAGCGCATGATCTGCTCAAGATGATGGGCATGCCGTTCGCGGAGAAATAACAGAAGATTTTTATGGCAAAGAAAGCCTGGATCGAACGCAACAAGAAGAAGGCCGAAACGGCCAAGAAATTCGCCGCCAAGCGCGCCGAACTGAAGGCCAAGGGTGACTACGCCGCGCTGTCGAAGCTGCCGAAGAACGCCAGCCCCGTGCGCGTGGTTAACCGCTGCTCGATGAGCGGACGCCGCCACGGCTACCTGCGGAAGTTCTCCGCGTCGCGCCTTACATTCCGCGAAGCTGCGTTGAACGGCCTGATTCCCGGCGTCACGAAGGCCAGTTGGTGAAATGAATTTAGTTCCCGCGCACGTCGCATGAAGCGAGACGGCGGGGACAGGAGAAAACAATGACAGACCCCATCTCAGACATGTTGACGCGGATTCGCAACGCGCACGCCGCATTGTTGCCCGCCGTCGAAGTGCCCCATTCCAGGATCAAGGAAAGCATTGCTGCCATCCTCAAGCAGGAAGGCTACGTCAACGACGTGGCTGTCGAAGGCAAGGTGCCGAAGACGATCAAGATCAAGCTGAAATACAGCGGACGCCGCGCCGTGATCGAGGGGTTGCGTCGCATCAGCACGCCTGGTCTGCGCCGTTATGTGGGCGCAGGCGAGATTCCCCGGGTGCGCGGCGGGTTGGGAGTCGCCATTGTGTCCACCTCGCGCGGGGTGATGAGCGGCCATGAGGCCCGCAAGCAGAACGTCGGCGGCGAGCTGCTCTGCTACGTCTGGTAACGCTGGAGAATTTGTCTTATGTCCCGAATTGGAAAACAGCCGATCGCGATCCCCCAGAAGGTCAAGGTGGACGTGAAGGGCGCACGTGTGTTTGTCGAAGGCCCAAAGGGCAAGCTCGACATGGAGATTCCCCGTCGGACCTCGGTAAAGGTCGAGGGTGCAAATGTGGTCGTGAGTCGTTCCGGCGATGATGCCGAGGCTAGGGCCATGCATGGCTTGGGCCGCGCGCTCTTGAACAACCTCGTCAAGGGAGTCGCCGATGGCTACATGAAGAAGCTCGAGATCAACGGCGTTGGTTTCAAGGCGGCTGTCACCGGCAAGGTCATCACCATGAACCTCGGTTATTCACATCCGATCAATTACAACATTCCCGATCAGATCAAGGTGACCGTCGAGGAAAACACCAAGATCATCATTGAAGGGCCGAGCAAGCAGGTTGTCGGGCAGGTGGCCGCCGAGTTACGCTCCTTCTATCCGCCGGAGCCGTACAAGGGCAAGGGCGTCAAGTATGCCGACGAGCGCATCGAGCGTAAGGAAGGCAAGACCGTCCAATAACCCATTTGAGCCGCGGCCAAATCCGCGGCGGCACAAACATGACATCGCAAACCAAGAACCGACTTAACAAGCTGCGTCGCTTCCGCATCCGGAAGAAGGTCAGCGGCACCAAGGAACGTCCGCGCATGGTCGCCACGTTCTCGGGCATGCACATTTACGTCCAGTTCATTGACGACGCCGCGGGCAAAACGCTGGCCAGCGCCTCGACCACCCAGAAAGACGCCCCCGATCGCGCCACGCTTCGTGCGAACGCGAAGAGCGCGGCGTTGATCGGAAAATGGGCCGCCGAGCGTGCCCAGACTCAAGGGATCAAAGCCGTCGTGTTCGACCGTGCCGGAGCACGGTTTCACGGCAAGGTCAAGGCCTTGGCTGATGCCGCGCGCGAGGCCGGCCTGCAATTCTAACCAACGAGGAGAAGATTATTGTGGCAGACGAGACTAAGAATGTAAGTGCGGCAGCGGCACCCGGCGCGGATGCGCCCGCCGCTCCCGCGAATACAGGCAACGAACGCCCCGAGCGCGGTCCAGAACGCGGCCCCCGCGGTCCGCGTGGCCCTCGCGGCGGCGGCCCTCGTGGTCGCGGACCGCGTGACAATTCCGATGGTGGCGACGGCAAGCCCGAGAACGACTACATGGAGAAGGTTGTTTACATCAACCGCTCCGCCAAAGTCGTGAAAGGTGGCCGCCGTTTCAGCTTCAGCGCCCTCGTCGTGGTGGGTGATCTTAAGGGCAAAGTTGGTGTTGGCCTCGGAAAATCCGGTGAAGTCGCCGACGCCATCCGCAAGGGCGGCGAAGTGGCTCGTGGAGCGATGGTTCCCGTTGCTTTGAACGGCGTGACCCTGCCGCACGAGGTGACCTACGAGTATTGCGGTGCGCATGTTCTGCTTCGCCCGGCCTCGCCCGGAACAGGCATCATCGCCGGCAAGACAGTTCGCGCGGTCCTCGAGTCCGCCGGGGTGAAGGACGTTTTGACCAAGTCGCTCGGCTCGAAAAACGCGGCCAATGTCGTCAAAGCCACGCTCGGCGCGTTGCGCAAACTGCGCCTCCGCGAGGAAATTTTCCAGAGCCGCGGCATTTCCACTAAAGCAAAGACCGCTGAAACCAAGCCGGCGGAACAAACCGCCGTCACAGCCTGATTCCTGATCTATGCGTTTGCACAATCTCAAACCTCGTCCGGGCGCCAAGCATCGTCGCAAGCGTCTCGGTCAGGGCGAATCCAGCGGCCACGGAAAGACCTCCGGCCGTGGTGGCAAGGGCCAGACAGCCCGTTCCGGTTCGTCGATCCGTATCGGTTTCGAAGGTGGCCAGATGCCGCTTATCCGCCGCATTCCCAAGCGCGGGTTCAACAATGCCCGTCATACCGTGGCCTATGCTCCGGTCAATCTTGAGGCTTTGAACACCTTCGAGGACGGGGGACGCGTGGACATCGACGCCATCCGCAAGGCGGGCCTGGCGAATGGTCCGGTGAAACTGGTCAAGATTCTGGGCGATGGCGAGTTGAAGAAGAAGCTCACGGTCGCGGCGCACAAGTTCAGCGCCACGGCGAAGCAGAAGATTGAGGCAGCGGGCGGCACCTGCGAAGTCATCGGGGCGAAGGCATAATCTTCATGTTCAACAAGATCTTCAGCACATTCGCGAACTGCTTCAAGATTCCGGAGCTGAAGTCGCGGATCATCTTTACCATTATCGTCCTCGCCGTCTGTCGCGTGGTTTCGATGATTCCCATCCCGGGCATCAACGGCGCCGAGTTGCAGGCTTACTTCGATCAGCATGCCCGCACGGCCGGCGGATCATGGGTGGGTATGTATTCGATGTTCACTGGCGGCGCGCTGGAGAAGTGCGCTATTGGTGCGCTTGGCATCATGCCGTACATCAGCGCCACCATCATCATCCAGTTGTTGAGCGCGGTGATCCCGAAGTTGAGCAAGCTGGCCCGTGAAGAAGGCGGACGCGCCAAGATCATTCAGTATGGCCGGTACCTCACCGTGCTGTTGTGTGTGGGGCAGGGGTTTTTCATGGCGCTGGGCTGGTCCAGGGCGGAAGGATTCTTCGAGGGATTCAATGGTGACCTGCTGATGGGATCCATGCGGGATCACATGTGGTGGTACTTCATCCAGACGGTTATCATTCTCACTACCGGCACCATGTTGTTGATGTGGTTCGGCGAGCAAATCAGCGAGCGTGGCATCGGAAACGGCGTTTCCCTTGTCATCACCATCGGAATTCTCGCCCGTCTTCCTGCCGCCTATCAGGGTCTCAAAGACATGTTCGCCAAGCCGGATGGCAGCGTCATCTTCTACGCCATCGCGCTGGTTCTTCTTCTGCTTGCGGTGATTGCCGGTGTCATTGCGGTCACGCAGGCGCAGCGAAAGATTCCCGTCCAATACGCTCAACGCATGGTCGGACGCAAAACGGTTCCTGGCGGAACCTCCTTCATGCCCTTGCGAGTCAACTATGCCGGCGTGATGCCGGTGATTTTTGCCGGCGCGATTCTGATGTTCCCGGCCCCGATGCTCTCACGAGCCGGGACCTATTTCGATATGCCCATGCTGACCAAGATCGGTGGCATGTTGAACGAACGTTCAATTGTTTACCTGCTTCTTTACGGGCTGCTTATCCTGTTCTTCTCCTACTTCTGGGTTGCGACCCAGTTCAACGAGCTTCAGATCGCTGATGACCTCAAGAAATACGGCGGCTACATTCCCGGCGTGCGTCCAGGGCAGGCCACCAGCACGTTTCTGCACAATGCCATGAGCCGGATCACCCTTGCCGGGGCGGTTTTTCTCACCGTGATTGCCATCATTCCCATCGTCCTGGCCAACGAGATGAAGGTTCCGCCGAATGTGTCGCAGTTCTTTGGTGGCACTGGCATGCTGATCCTCGTGGGTGTGATGCTCGACACGATGCGCCAAATGGAGTCGCACTTGTTGATGCGCCACTACGACGGCTTCCTCAAGAAGGGTCGCATCAAGGGGCGTTTCTAAACGCCTCAACCCCGTCGGCACTCGTGCCGGACCCGAGCTTATGGGCGGCATTAAGATCAAGACCGGTCGCGATTTGGAAGCCATGCGCGCTGCTGGAATTGTGGCGCGCGCCGTCCTCGACGAGGTATCCGCCTTCATTCGGCCTGGAGTGACCACCAGCCAGATCGATGCCTTTGCCGCCGATTCCATCCGCAAGCGCGGCGCGCGAAGCGCCTTTCTCGGCTACCGCAAATACCCCTGCAACGTCTGCATTTCCGTCAATGAAGAGGTTGTCCACGGTCTCGCCGGGGCGCGGCGCATCGAGTTCGGCGACATCATCAGCCTCGATGTGGGCGTGACCTACAACGGCTTCATTGGCGACACCGCGCGCACCGTTCCGGCCGGCGGCTGCGGCGTGGCCGCCCAGCGTTTGCTCGATGTCACTGAGCAATCCCTCTACGAGGGCATTGCCCAGGCCCGAAACGGCAACCGGGTGGTGGATATTTCGCGCGCCGTTCAGAATTACGTGGAACGCCACGGCTACAGCGTCGTTCGTGAATTCGTCGGGCATGGCGTGGGCAGGACAGTCCACGAGGAGCCGCAAGTTCCGAACTTCGTCGAGAACGGCAAGAGCTCGCCCCGGCTTCGTCCGGGAATGACCATTGCCATCGAACCGATGGTGAACCTCGGGCGGCCCGAAGTGAAAATCCTCAAGGACAAATGGACTGTCGTGACAGTGGACGGCCAGTTGTCCGCCCATTTCGAGCACACCGTGCTGATTACCGAGGGCGAGCCGGAGATTCTCACCTGCCGTCCGCCCGTGCCCGCGCCCAATCCCACCATCGCGACAGCTTGACCTCGGCGGACTTCGGCAGTTCGCACGCGCGGGCTTTCAGCCAGCATGTTACGGCGAATCACGGCTGACCACCGTCCTGATTGTGGTGCTGGATTGCCTTCAACTGACCGTCCCCGGATGAAGGGAAGAATGCGGTCCCGTTCGCAGACATTGCCCGGCCCTGAACTTTCCATCCCCGCTCGGCTGGCAACCCAATCGACCGGCAAAACATCCGTCGCCCGCTCAAGATTAACCTTCCCACCCCGGAAAAGGATCTTCCCCACGCCGAAAAGATGGTTGTTTTTCGAGTGAACAAGCGATCCCGTTGCCTTGCAAACATGCGCTTCGCAAGAAACGCACATTTTTCCTGAAGCAATAAATCAACCCTTCCAACTGTCCCAGATGGGGCCAGGATTTTGCCGTCGGCCCCCTCGACGCTCGACTCAATCGCTGAAGATAAGGCTAATTTTCGCCGTGTGCGGGTCATCGCAAGGCGTATCATCAGGTATTGACCGACTTCCAAGCCGCCGTAGGCGAACACATCGGCGCCCAAGCCATGACCATCGCTATTTGCCGCCGTTCCAAACTTTGAAACCTCTTCACGCATAGGCGCTGCCGCCCAGGTTGCGTGTGGAAAAATCTCTTGAGTAAAGGCTTTGAAAGAACAAGAAAGGACGCGCGTTAGTCTTTTCGACAGCCAAGTGCCTCGGCCCCGGGCTCCCCAGCCATGGTCCGAGAATCGAGGGTGCAGGAAGAAAATGGCAATGTCGCCAACGAAACAGCAGTGCGTCTCATGGAGGACGGTTCCGCCATCATCCGGCACGGACGGAGAGTTTCAAGGAATGTCCTGGCGCGTGGGCGATGTTATTCTGCGCCAGTATCTGGACGCGCATTTCAAGGCTGGCAGGATTCGAGAATTGCCAAAGGCCCGGTGCCGGTTTCGCAGAGGATTCGAAAGTCCAAGAACTGCATGAGATTCACTCCATCCACCCTCAACAGGTCCGTCTGGCTGGCCGGCGCGCGATGTTTCGTCGCCGTTGTGTTGCTGTGGGCTGCGGGCGCGCACGCGGCTTGCCAGGCTTCCTTTTCACCGCTGCGCCGGTCGCATGGCTACCTCCGGGCTACGAATTACGTGGATTTCTCCGCCACCTGCAGATGGAGGGTATTCAATACCAATTCATGGATCACTTTTTCCTCGGCGACGAACGGCGTCGCCGGCAGCGGACGGCTTTACTACACCGTGGCGTTGAACAGCGCTCCGCAGCCGCGCAGTGGAAACATCACGATCGGCAATACGAATTTTCTGATCACGCAAGCCGGAGGACACCCGGTCATCGTCAAGTCACCGGCGGATCAAAGCGTCGCCGCAGGAGGAACGGCAAAGTTCAGTGCGAGCATCGACGGCACATCGCCCTTCACCTGCCAGTGGCAGCGCAACGGTTTGCCTTTGACCGACGGCAACGGCATCAGCGGCGCGACGACGACCAACTTGGTGCTGACCGACGTCCAACCTTCCCAGGCCGGAAAATATCGGGTGCTGGTAATAAGTCCGGGCTTCAAGAAGTTCAGCTCCAAGGCTGCGCTCACGGTGTCCTGTGGCTTTACTCTCTCCGCCAGCCAGGCCGGCTTCGGTTCACTCGGTGCCACCGGCTCGGTCGCTTTGAACACCGTCTCGGCGCTTTGCCGGTGGAGCACGGTCAACACGAACTCATGGATCACCATTCTCTCCGGCATCGCGAACAGTGGCTCCGGAAGCGTGCTCTATGCGCTCACCGCCAACACGGCTTCGACGCCGCGCAGCGGGAACCTCCAGATTGCGGACCAGACGTTTACCATCACCCAGGCGGGTAGCGCGCCCACGGACGCGGAGATCGCCTTGGCCGAGGCTTTGGACACTGACGGCACGCTGGAATGGGGCACCATCGGAACTCCCGAGTGGTTCGGCCAAAGCCTGGTGACGCACGACGGCGTGGACGCGGCGCAAAGCGGTGCCATCAGCGACGGAACCGCCGTCTCTGCGCAAAGCGGGATCACCGGGCCGGGCACGCTCAGTTTCTGGTGGAAGGTTTCGTCCGAGACCAACAAGGACTATCTGAAATTCTTCGTCGAGGGCGTGCAGCAGACACGCATTTCCGGCGAGGCAGACTGGCGGTGGCTGAGTTACACCTTCCCCTCCGGCGCCTGCACCTTGAAATGGACTTACTCGAAGAGTCCCGCCGGAACGGCCGGCCAGGATCGCGGCTGGCTTGATCAAGTGCAATTCGTCCCAGGCCCAGGTTGCGTCGGCACGCTTTCCCACCTTGCCGCTACGCATCCGTGGGCGGGCGAAACCGGCCGGGTGAACGTCACCGTGGTGGACGGCTGCAACTGGAATGTCATCAATCTGAGTTCGTGGATCACCCCCGTTGTGGAGGCCGGGGGGAGCAATGGCGTGCTGCGCTACACATTGGCGACCAACAACCTGCCTGCGAGCCGCACCGGAGTCGTCGTCATTGCCGGCCAGCCGTTCACCATCGTGCAACAAGGCGCTCCCATTCCCTGCGCGTATTCCATTTCTCCCACGGATCGCACGCAAGATTCCGGCTTCGCCACCGGCGCAGTCGCGGTGACCGCGCGGGAGGGGTGCGATTGGAGCGTGATCAACACCAACGATTGGATCACCATCCTTTCCGGCGCGGGCGGTTCCGGCAGCGGTCAGGTGATGTATTCCATCGCGGCCAACTCCGCGTTCGTGGCGCGCAGCGGGAACATCCTCGTCGCTGGCCAGCCGTTCACCATCGTGCAACAAGGCGTCCCCATTCCCTGCGCCTATTCGATTTCGCCCGCGACTCGCACGCAGGATTCCGGTTCCGCCACCGGCGCGGTCGCGGTGGTCGCGCGTGACGGGTGCGAGTGGAGCGTGATCAACACCAACGATTGGATCACCATCCTGTCCAGCGCGGTCGGTTCCGGCAGCGGCCAGGTGATGTATTCCGTCGCCGCCAACCCCACGTCTGCCACCCGCACCGGGAAGATACTGGTTGGAGATCAGTTCCTCACGGTCAGACAGTACGGGACTGCGCCTTGCAGCTATCTGATTTTTCCGGGCGGGCAGACGCACGACGCCGGCGGAGCGACAGGAATGATCACCGTGACCACGCAAGCCGGCTGCCCGTGGGGTGTCTCCAACAGCAATCCCTGGATTACAATCCTATCCATCGTGACCAATGCTTCCGGCGGCCAGGTGACCTATTCCCTTTCCTCCAACTCCGCGTCCGTGGCGCGCAGTGGGAATATCCTCGTGGCCGGCCAGTCGTTCGCCGTCGTGCAACTGGGTAATCCCGATCTGCCGCAGGCTCCAGTGATCGTGAAGCAACCCGCGCTCTACCAATCCGTGCCGCCCGGCAGTTCTGTGCAATGGAGCGTCGCGGCCTCGGGCACGGGGCCGTTGAGCTACCAGTGGATGTTCCAGAGCACGCCGCTGGCCGGGGCGAACGCCAATTCGCTGGCGCTCGACAATGCTCAAACGGTCCATGCCGGGCGTTATCAAGTGGTCGTGAGCAACGCCTACGGAGCCGTGACCAGCGCCATGGCCACGCTCAAAGTTCAGGACTTCCTGCCGGGTGCCGGCACGATTCTCTTCAAGAACGATCCCTACAACCGCGTCCTCGACGTGGATGGAACTAACTCAGTCCCGAAAGACGGCACGCTCGTGGTGGGCCTTTTTGCCGGTCCGGCTCCGGACAGCCTGCAATTCATGGCCCCGGCGATTGGCTTCATTGTGCCAGGTCGTTTCGTCGGCGGCATGCGAACCATCTCCAACACCGAGCCCAACCAATTGGTCTGGATTCAGGTGAAAGTCTGGGACAGCGCCTTTGGAGACAGCTACGAGGAAGCGACTGCGGCGGGCGGAAAGCATGGGGAATCCGAGTTGTTCCAAGTCCGACTGGGTGGTTCGATTACGCCACCCGGCACATTGGTTGACATGCCCGGCTTCGCCTTGTCGCAGCCAAGAGATCGGGCGTTGCGGGGCGCCGCTGCTTCGGCTTCGCCTGCCACGCTCTTGATGCTGCGCCGCCTCGTTCCCTCGACCAATGGCTGGACGCTCACTCTCACGGGACCGGTTTCCGCAACCTGCGTGATTGAAATGTCCGCCGACCTCGTGAAGTGGAAAACAGTGGCCTATGTGGTGAATCAAACCGGCGTCTTGGAATATAACCACGGCGACCACAGCGAAGGCCGGCGCTTCTACCGCGTGCGCTTGGTGAATCCGTAATCAGCGAGCACCACATGCGACGCGAAGTCGTCGGCCAGACCTACCATCTCCAAACCGCAAGCCATCTTCGCCCAATCTGGTTGACCTCCGCCTTCCCTTAAACCGCGTTCACCGTTCCGATGTCACTCGGCATTCCCGGCCCGCCACGTAGCCGCCGCTGTGAAGCGGCGGCCATTCGTTCCTCGGAGGAAAATGGCCGCGCATTCACCATTCCAACGTCACTCGCCGCTCCCGGCCCGCCGTTGTTCGTCCCGATCAACCGGTACTCAAACACCCCCGGACCCGGCAGCGTGTCCGTGTAATTATCCGGCCCCCAATACTGCA